>NZ_JAAFYV010000054.1:0-25038 GCF_011770055.1 Rhodococcus sp. B10
TCCCCCGACTACGACGCCACCCCCGGTCCATCTTCCGCCATCGACGGCGGTCGTTGTCACCTGTTCGAGATCAAAGACCGCGAAAAGAAGGCAAGATTGGCCGGCCGCTCGGCAAGTCGACGCATGAAGTACCCGTACCACTCGGTCCCGTACGGCACATAGACCCGAACTCGATGCCCCTCCTCGGCGAGCCGGGTCTGTTCGGCGTCGCGGATTCCGTAGAGCATCTGGAACTCGAAGTCGTTCGACGAGCGATTCTCGCCGACGGCGAGTCGCTGGGCAGCGGAGATCATCACGGGATCGTGTGTAGCCACCATCGGGTAACCCCTGCCCGACATCAGGATTCGCAAGCACACGAGGTAGTTCTCGTCCACCGACTGCGCTCCCCGATAGGCCACCGACGCCGGTTCGTCGTACGCCCCCTTGCACAGGCGAATTCGTGATCCCGGTCCGGCCAGATCGCGGCAATCCTGTTCGGTTCGCTTCAGGTACGCCTGCAGCACCGTTCCGACCGTCGGGAAGTTCTCGCGCAATGCGCGCACGATGTCGAGCCTCGAATCGGCTGTGCTGTGATCCTCGGCGTCGATGGTGACCCGCGCGCCCACTTCTGTTGCTGCCGAACAAATTTTTCGAGCATTCTCGAGCGCGATCCGAGGGCCGTCCTCGGGCAGACACAGCCCGAGCGCCGTCAGCTTCACCGACACTTCCACCGAACGAGTCGAGACGCCGGTCCTCGGTAGCGGTAGCTGCGCCAGAGCGGACAGCAAGGTCAGATAGTGCTCGACGGTCGCCGTCGCTTGCGCGGGTTCTCCGGTGTCCTCGCCGAGGAAATCGACGGTGATGTCACGCCCCGACGACAGAATTGCGGCCGCCGCTCGCACTGCATCGTTCTCGTTGTCGCCTGCGACGAATCTGTCGACGACCTTCTTGGTCACCGGTACTCGCGTGACGGTGCGTTCGATGCGTGAAGACCGAGCCGCCGCCAGCAGCACCGGCCGGACGAGAGTGGAGAACGGCATCACAGCTCCTCTCGCTGATGCGGATACGAGTGGTCGGTCGGGGGAACGAACGTTTCCTTGATCGTCCGCGCGGACGCCCACCGCAACAGGTTCAGCGGAGACCCTGCCTTGTCGTTGGTTCCCGACGCCCTCGCGCCTCCGAACGGCTGTTGGCCGACGACTGCTCCCGTCGGCTTGTCGTTGACGTAGAAGTTGCCCGCCGCGAACCGAAGTCCCTCGGCAGCTTTCGCCACTGCAGCCCGGTCGTCGGCGATGACGGAACCGGTGAGTGCGTACGCCGAGCCCGTGTCCACGACGTCGATGATGTCGTCGAACGCGCGTGGCCTGGAGTCGTCGTAGACGTGGATGGACAGGATCGGCCCGAAGTACTCGGTACGGAACGCGTCGTCGGTGGGGTCGTCTCCGAGCAGAACCGTCGGCTCGACGAAATAGCCGACACGGTCGTCGGCGCCACCACCCGCTGCAATCGTCAGACTGGGGGTCGCCTTGGCGCGCTGCAAGGCGGCCGCGTTGCGATCGAATGCGCGTTTGTCGATGACGGCGCCACCGAAATTGCGGAAGTCCGTGACGTCGCCGTAGGACAGCGACTGCACCTTGTCGATCAGGTCGGTGCCCATCACCGACCAGACCGACGCCGGAACGAACGCACGCGATGCTGCCGAACACTTCTGGCCCTGGTAGTCGAACGCGCCGCGGATCAATGCGGTGGTGAGCACGTCGGGGTCGGCACTGCTGTGCGCGAGCACGAAATCTTTTCCACCTGTTTCACCGACCAACCGAGGGTAGGAGTCGTAGCTGCCGATGTTGTGTCCGACCTGCTGCCACAGTGACTTGAAAGTCGCTGTCGATCCCGTGAAGTGGATCCCGGCGAGACGGGGATCGGACAACGCGACGTTCGAGACCTCGGGTCCGTGCCCGTTGACCAGATTGATGACACCAGGCGGCAGACCCGCCGCTTCGAGCAGCCTCATCGTCCAGTAGGCGGCGAGAGACTGGGTTCCCGACGGCTTCCACAGGACGGTGTTTCCCATGAGCGCCGGCGCGGTCGGGAGGTTCCCTGCGATGGCGGTGAAGTTGAACGGCGTGATCGCGTACACGAATCCTTCGAGAGGGCGGTACTCGACCTTGTTCCATACACCCGGAGACGAGACCGGTTGATCCTCGAGGATCTGCCGGGCGAAATGCACGTTGAAACGCCAGAAATCCACGAGTTCGCACGGCGCATCGATCTCCGCCTGATACGCAGTCTTGGATTGTCCCAACATCGTTGCCGCAGCGATCTTTTCACGCCACGGTCCGGCCAGTAGGTCCGCTGCACGCAGAAAGACGGCCGCGCGATCGTCGAACGACAGGGCACGCCATGTGGGTGCGGCATCGCACGCCGCAGTGATTGCGTCGGAAACGTCGGTGTCCGTCGGCAGCGTGAAGGTGCCGAGAACACTGGCGTGCCGATGCGGTTGCACCACGTCGATCGTCGGGCCCGGACTGCGCCGGTGCTCCCCTCCGATGACGTGGCTGATCTCGGTACGCGCACTCGACAGTTCGGCGAGCGCGTCCTGCAGTCGCGTGCGTTCCGGGCTCCCTGGTTCGAAGGACCCGACGGGCTCGTTGGTCGGCCGCGGAGTGTTCGTGATCGCGTCCATGATGCGTCCTCCTCGAAACAGGGCGGCATCTCGCCGCGGTGGTCGTCCTCATAGCAGTCAACATCGATTCGCGACGGCGAAATTCAGCCGATCGGCCGAAGTTTCCGGGCTGAATTCGTACAGTCGAACACATGGACGTCGTGACATTGGGTGCACTTCTCGACGCACTGGACTCGGCCGTCGTCGGTCTGTTGGAAGCGCCGACCGGCGATGACGTCGTCGTCACCACGGCCGAACTGGTGGACGGCGACGAGCTCGTCGCAGGCCGGAACGCCCGCACGCCGTTGTCGGACGTCTATCTCCTGGTCGGCGTCCACGAGGACGACGCCGTCACGTGGCTGCACTCGCTCGGCTCGACGGCACCCGAGGCCCGGCCGAAAGTCGTGATGACGAAACACGCTGCACGTCGGTCGTCGATGGCCGCTGCAGCCCGTCGAGCCGGCGTGGCCCTGGTGGCCGTGCACCCTGACGCGCGATGGAATCAACTGTTTCCGTTGATACAGCGGGTTCTTCGGCGCACCCGCGTCGGCGACCCCGATTTGCTCGCCGCGGAGACAGACCTGTTCGACCTGGCGCGCATCACCGCCGACAACGCGGCGGGAATGGTGTCGATCGAGGACGTGCACTCGCATGTCCTGGCCTATTCCGCGTCCGACGAGACCGCGGACGAGCTTCGTACACTGTCGATTCTGGGACGCGAGGGGCCGCAGGACTATCTGCGCGCGCTGCGGGACTGGGGAGTTTTCGATCGCCTTCGCGACAGCGACGACGTCGTCGACATCCCTCCGCACGACGAACTCGGTACCGAACACCGTCTGGCGGTGAGCATTCGACAGCCGTCGCTGGACGGAACCCTCCCGCCACGTAACCTCGGGACGATCTGGCTGCAGCAGGGCAACACTGCGTTTTCCGACGATGCAGCCGATGTGCTGCGGGGAGCGTCGGCGATCGCGGCGACACTCATCTCGAGAACACTCGACGCGTCGACCACCCACGGCGTTCTGATTCAGCGTTTGTTCGGTGCGCGAGGCACCGGCGTCGACGTGCCGTCGATCGCGAGCGCTCTCGGTCTACCGGTCGACGGCCCTGGCGCGGTGATCGGATTCGCCCTCGTACCGGGCTCCTCGGCGCCCGTCGCGGATCTTGCGACGATGGGAAGCGCTCTGCGACTACATGCGAGCGCGTTTCGACGAGACTCGATTGCGACCATCGTCGACGAGCGCGCTTACGTTCTACTCCCCCGATATTCGTCGCCCACCGCCGTGACGGCGTGGACTCGTCAGCTCGTCGCGCACTTCGAGACCAGATACCGCGCGGTCCTCCATGCGGCAATTGCGCTCGACATCGAGCATCCCGGCCGCGTCGCGGCAGCGCGGACCGAAGTGGACCGGGTACTGAACGGCACCGCGACGTCGACGACGGGCACACGCGTCACGACATTGGCGGAATCGATGACCGCGGTACTGCTCGGCGAGTCCCTCACGGTGCTCCACAGCCATCCCGAATTGCACGACCCGCGCGTGCAGGCGTTGTTCGAGTACGACGAGAACAAGGGCTCGTCGTTACGACAGAGCGTGGAGGCGTTTCTGTACGAGCACGGTGACGTGCGCGCGGCTGCTCGGCGAGTGCAGGTGCACCCCAACACACTTCGCTATCGCCTCCGTCGTGTCGAGCAGATCGTGGGGATCGACCTGTCCGACCGAGCGGACCGGCTGCTGCTCGAACTGCAGCTCGCGCTGCCGCGTAACTCACCCGGACGATGAATATACGCAATCCGTCGACGAGAAATGCCTTACTCCGGGGCCGGAACCCTCTTCAGGATCGCCCGCATGCCCAGCGCGCTCACGACGGGGAACGCGGCGGCCACGAGCCAGGGTGATCCCGACGCCCACCCGGTGTCCGGCACCGCATCGACGACGGCACCGACGACAACCGACCCGACGAGCACGCCGATGCCACCCAGCGACGCCATGAATCCGTAGTACGAGCCCAAACGCCTCTCGGAAGCGAGGCGAGGAACGAGATCGCGCGCCTGCGGCAGTGTGACCATCTGTCCGAGCGCGAGCACGAGGACGAACACGGCGGCCGGGAGCAGACCCACCAGACCGTCGAGCTGCAGCGGCGTCGCGAGCGCGACGACCACGAACGACAGTGCCATCACCACGAAACCGATCGACAGAACCACGCGCGGTGGCCTGCGGCCGACCGTCCTGGTAACGAACATCTGCGACGACACCACGAACACCGCGGACAGGGCGAAGAACCACCCCAGCACCGACTGCGAACCCCACGCACGTTCGACTTCGAGAGGGAGCAACAGGTACAGCTGGTTGTAGGCGATCAACTGGGAGCTCATCGCGAGCGCGAACAGCACGAACACCCTGTTGTGCACCACTTCGTTCCACCCCGCGAGCCAGGAGTCCCCCCGATGCTCGCCCGGCTCTCGGGGCAGCCACTTCAGGTGCGCCGCAAGCACTCCGACGAAAATCAACGCCGCCACCACGCACGCGAGCCGGAAATCGACGAGCAACAAGAGCGATCCCACCAAGGGACCGGTGAACGATCCGATCTGATTGCACACCGACAGCAACGCGAATGTCTGCACTCGGCCGGGTCCGCCGTCGCGATCACTCTTGCCCGCCTCGGTCGCTATCGCGGATTCGACCGCGGGCGAGAACAGAGCCGCCGCGAATCCGACGGCAACCGTCGAGGCGAGCACGCCGGCCAGAGAGTCCGACACGGACAAGCCGAGGAACCCCGCCACGCGCACGACACAGCCGACGAGGACGACGGGCTTGACGCCCCATCGATCGGACAGAGTCCCCCCGACGAAGAAGAGCCCCTGCTGCGAGAACGTCCGCACTCCGAGCACGACGCCGACCACGGCTGCGCCGAGACCGAGATCGCCGGTCAAGTGCACCGACAGGTACGGCAGCACCATGAAGAACCCGACGTTGAACGTCAACTGGGTCAGGACGAGCAAACGAATCGCAGGGCTGGCCCGCCTCATCTCGACGATGAACGACCAGCCCCATTTTCGTGCTCGAGTGTCAGGGCCCGCGGCCACGCACATCTCCCTCGTCGACCGATGTTGCCGACAGGGACGTTACCGGTGCGGATCGATGTGACTTCACCGCGCGGGATAGGTTAGCCTATCCGCGTTCGTCGCCACGTACGTTCTGCGCGAGTGAATGGCGCAGCAACGCCGCGTCCACTCACGCATCGGTCTCGTCGAAAGAGTTTCCTACAGTGAGTGCACTCTCCAGACGCGTCGGCGTCCTGTCGACCGTCGCCCTGCTCGCCGGCCTGCTCACCGCATGTGGCGAATCCGAGGCCGTTTCTCAGACCGACGCCGTGGCCGGAAACGGCGACACCTCGTATCCGCTCGTCATCGACAACTGCGGGCAGTCGGTCACGGTGGACACGCCTCCGCAACGGGTGGTTTCCCTCGATCAGAACTCCACCGAGATTCTGCTCTCGCTCGGACTACAGGACCGCATGGTCGGCACCGCGTCGTGGACCGATCCCGTACGGGAGAATCTCGCGGCCGCGAACGCCGAGGTCCCGAGACTGGCAGACAACGCCCCCACCTACGAAGTGGTGCTCGACGCCGAACCCGACTTCGTCACTGCATCGTTCGGACGCCACTTCAAGGAAGGTGGCGTCGCCGAACGCAGTCGTTTCGCAGAGACCGGGGCGCAGACCTACCTGTCGCCGACGGACTGTGACAACGGAGTGAGCATCAACGGCGGCAACAAGAGAACCACCCCGCTGACGATCGACTCTCTCTACCAGGAGATCTCCGAACTCGCCGAGATCTTCGACGTTCAGGACCGCGGCACCGCACTCGTGACCGAACTGCAGAATCGCATGGATTCGGCGACGCAGGACATCACCGATTCGGGCGAAACCATGGCGTTTTGGTTCGCCGACACGAAGAGCCCCTACATCGCCGGCGGCCGCGGCTCGGCGAACCTCATCGCCACCACCGTCGGCGCCACCAACGTCTTCTCCGACATCGAAGACGACTGGCCCGCGGTCGGCTGGGAAACCGTGGTGGACCGCGACCCATCCGTGCTCGTCCTCGGTGACCTGCTGCGTGCGCGATTCCCCGGCGATGTACTTGCAGACAAGATCGCGTTTCTCGAATCCGATCCGGTGACCAGAACGATGCGTGCGGTCCAGGACAAGCGCTACATCTCGTTGCACGGCGCCGAGATGAACCCGTCGATCAGAATGGTCGACGGTGTGGAGAAGGTCGTTGCGGGCCTTCGCGAGATCGGTTCGCCGTCCTGAGCACGCAGACCACGGTCGACGCGCGTGGTGCGCGCCGACAGGTCGGTCTCCCCGTCGTCATCGGAAGCGGGCTGGCGCTACTGCTGCTGTCCGTTGCCGCGGCGATGACACTCGGGCCGGCGAACGTGTCGTTGGTCAACGTCCGCGACATCGTGACCAATCATCTCGGACTGACCGACATTCCGGTCAAGGTGTCCAAGAACGCCATCGTCTGGGAAGAACGTTTACCTCGAAGCCTGGTTGCCGCGGCGTGCGGCAGCGGTCTCGGCATCTGCGGCGTCATCATGCAGTCCCTCTTGCGCAATCCGTTGGCCGATCCGTTCGTGCTCGGCATCTCCTCCGGCGCGTCCACCGGAGCGGTGATCGTCGGAGTTCTCGGAGTCGGCGGGGCAGCACTGGGGTTGTCCGGCGGTGCGTTCATCGGCGCCCTGGTGGCGTTCGGTCTCGTCCTCTTGCTGGCGAACCTGTCCGGAGGAAACCACGACCGCGTCATTCTCGCGGGTGTGGCCAGCACGCAACTGTTCTCGGCCCTGACATCGTTGGTCATCTTTGCCTTCGCCGACTCCGACGAGACTCGGGGCGTCATGTTCTGGCTGCTCGGATCGCTCGAGGGCGTCCGGTGGAACGACGTCGTCCTGTGCGTGGCAGTCGTCGCGGTCGGCGTCGGCATCTGCTTCTACTACGCGTTCGTGCTCGACGCGTTCAGCTTCGGCAACGAGGTCGCGTCGTCGCTCGGAATCGACGTCCGCACAGCACGAACGGCGCTCCTCGTCGTCACGGCACTGATCACCGCGACGCTTGTCAGCGTTGCAGGTGCCATCGGGTTCGTCGGCCTCGTATTGCCGCATGCTGCACGGTTTCTCGTCGGACCTCGTCACCAGCGACTGATTCCGGTGACCGCGGTCATGGGTGCCGTGTTCATGGTGTGGGTCGACGCCGTCTCACGCGTCGCGTTCGCCCCGACTCCTCTGCCTGTCGGAGTCGGCACCGCACTCGTGGGTGTTCCCGCGTTCATCGCCATCCTCGCCCGACGGAAAAGGTCGACGTGACACTCGCAGCTACCGACGTACGCTGGCAGCGCGGCGCAGCGCTCGTCGTCGACGGCGTCTCTCTCACGCCCGAGCCCGGCGACACCGTCGGCCTGCTCGGCCCGAACGGATCCGGCAAGTCATCGCTTCTGCAGCTGATGAACGGTGCGGTGAAACCGACCTCGGGTGTGGTCACGCTCGACGGCGCGGACATGAACGCGGTGCGTCGTCGCGACATCGCGAAAGTGGTTGCGGTCGTGAGTCAACACGCCGACACCGATTTCGATCTCACCGTCGCCGACGTCGTGCGACTCGGCCGAATCCCCCACCGCGGCGCATTCGGCGGAAACGCCACGGCAGACCAGCGTGCCGTCGACGCCGCTCTGGCGCACACCGGCCTCACCGACAAAGCACACCGGCTGTGGCATCAACTGTCCGGTGGTGAACGGCAACGTGCACAGATCGCCCGAGCACTCGCGCAGGAACCGCGGGAATTGTTGCTCGACGAGCCGACCAATCACCTCGACATCCAACACCAACTCGAATTGCTGTCACTGGTGTCCCGGTTGCCCATCACGAGCGTCGTCGCACTGCACGACCTCAACCTGGCGGCGATGTTCTGCACCAAGGTCATCGTTCTGTCTCAAGGCCGGGTCGTCGCAAACGGGATTCCGTCCGAGGTGCTGACCGAAGAACTGATCGAAGAGGTCTACAACGTGCGCGCCCGGGTTCAGGTCGACGACGACCGACGGGTTTTCATCCGGTTCGGAATCTGAGGTGCGCGACCGACCGACGGTCGGACGTAAAGTCGAACGATGACTGTGCGAGCGGGTGTCGTTGTCACGGGAACGGAAGTTCTCTCCGGCCGGGTCACCGACAGAAACGGCCCGTGGGTGGCCAAGCAGCTACTGGAGATGGGCGTCGACGTCGCGCACATCACCATCTGCGGGGATCGGCCCGGTGACCTGACCGCGCAGCTCCGATTTCTCGCGGATCAGCAGGTCGACCTGATCGTCACCACCGGGGGCCTCGGTCCGACCGCCGACGATCTGACCGTGGCGACGGTTGCCGCCCTGTACGGCCGGGAACTGCACGTCGACGTCGAACTCGAGGAACGCATCCACGCAATCGTGCAGCGATGGCGAAGCCGACTGAGCTCGTCGACCGACTCCGAACCGCTACGGGCGGGGATCCGCAAGCAGGCTCTGGTTCCACACGGTGCCGAATCCATCCCGCCGAGGGGAACGGCACCCGGCGTGGCGATGCCCGCCGACGAATCTCGTTCACTACCTGCCGTTCTCGTATTGCCGGGCCCGCCTCGCGAACTGCAGGCGATGTGGCCGGATGCCGTCGAGAGCACACCGGTCGCCGAGGTACTGGCCCGCCGAGCGCGGATCCGGCAAGACACCATTCGCGCCTATGGGCTGTCGGAGGCCGACCTTGCCGCGACGTTGCGGACGGCAGAGAGCCGGATGACGGGATTCGACGATCTGGAAATCACCACCTGCCTACGGCTCGGGGAGCTCGAAATCGTCACCCGATACGAGGAGTCCGCGGCGGACACGTATTCGACTCTGGCAGGCCTCATCGACGACGCCCATGGCGCACAGATCTTTTCGACCGACGGGTCCACCGTCGACGACATAATCGCGCGTCACCTGGCTGGGCGACGGATCGCCACGGCAGAATCGTGCACGGGCGGGATGATCGCCGCCCGTCTCACCGATCGCGCAGGCTCGTCGGCGTATGTCACAGGCGGCGTGGTGTCCTACGCCAACGAGGTCAAGACGAGCCTCCTCGACGTCCCCGCCGGCATTCTCGACGAGCACGGTGCCGTGAGCGAGCAGGTGGCGGCGATGATGGCGGAAGGCGCGCTGAAGACGATGAACGTCGACGTCGCAATCTCCACGAGCGGCATCGCAGGACCAGGAGGCGGCACCGAGACCAAACCCGTCGGCACCGTGTGCCTCGCACTCGCGTTCGCCGACCGGCCCACCATCACCCGGACGCTGCGTCTCCCCGGCGACCGAGCCAGTGTGCGTTCGCTTTCCACCACCGCGGCGATGCACATGCTTGCCGACGCGTTGTCACCTGATCATCGAATGGAGCCCGGTTCCCAGTCGTCGGAGCACACCTGATCGACCACGTCACCGTTGCGTTCACGCTACGCTGTGGCGCGTGAGTTTCTCGGTCCGGCCGGCAACGTCGTTCACCGACCTGAGTACCGTACTCGGGCCCAAGAACCCGTCGTCTTCGGTGTGCTGGTGCCTCAGTCACCGACTCGACGCCAAGACGAACAAATCACTCGTCGGTGTGCAGCGCGGCGCCTACGTCGAGACGTTGACTCACCGAGACGTTGCACCGGGAGTACTCGCCTATGCCGGTGACGAGGTCGTCGGCTGGGCTGCGGTGGCGCCGCGGGCCGAACTGCCGTTCGCTCGGTCACGGAAGATACCGCACGTCGACGCGTCGGCGGTCTGGACGGTGTGGTGTATCCGGGTCCGCCCGGGATACCGCAAACGGGGCGTTTCGCACGTCCTTCTCGACGGCGCCGTCGAATTCGCTGCACACCACGGTGCGCCGGCGCTGGAGGGATATCCGGTCGACAACAGGGGTGAGAAGGTCGATCCGACGATGGCCTACGTCGGAACCCGCAGCTTGTTCGAAGCATCGGGCTTCGTGTTCGCGGCCGAGACGTCCGCGGTCTCCGGTGGATTCACCCGGGTGGTCATGCGCAGACAACTGCACGGGTAGCCCGCGTCGCGACGGTAGATGATGCGACGCGGGCTACGCCGTGAACTACATCGCCTCGATCTTCGGCAGGATGTCGTTCTTCAGGCGCTTCATGTCGTCCATCGTCTTCGGCGTGGGGACATCGGCGAAGGGCGGCCACACGAGGAGCTTCGTCAGGCCCGCTTCGCGGTACCGCTTGAGCTTGTCGGTCACCTGACGTTCGGATCCGACAAGCAGGTTGGTCGCCTTACCAGCCGGGGTGTCGTCCATGTCGACGTCGGTGATCACGGTCCAGATCATGGTCGCGATGTCGAGGTCGTCGACCGTTCGTGCCGTGTCGAGTTTGTCGAGTTCCGTTGCGATTCCGGCGCGCCAGGTTGCGATCTCTTCGGGAGAGTCCTGAATGCCGATCCAGCCGTCGAGACCGTACCTGGCGACTCGCTTGGCTGCGCGTTCGGCGTCCTTGAGACCGCTGAAATACATTGGCGGACGCGGAGTCTGCAGCGGCTTCGCTCCGAATCCGCTGGGGCCGAAATCGGCGAATTCGCCGTGGTACTCGAACACATCGTTGGCCCAGATACCCTGCAGGATCTCGATCGTCTCTCGCAGGTGTTGATGGCGACGCGGGAAAATATGACTCGCGCTGGCGGCCGCGAATTCCTCTGGCATCCAACCGGATCCGACTGCAACGTTGAGTCGACCGTTGCTCAGGTGATCGATCGTCGCCAGTTCGGCGGCCAAGACGCCCGGCGCGCGGTACGGGGTGTCGATGATACTCATCCCGATTCGAATGGTGCTGGTCTTGGCCGCCAGCCACGGCAGCAACGGGAAGCCCTGTAGGAATTCGCCCCGCGAGGACACGGGCAGTTGCTTGGGCAGCTCGTGCATCATCCCGAAGGCGTATTCCATCTCGGCGCGGTCGGAGGCCTCCGGGACGATTATTCGGTCCAGGGTCCAGACCGACTCGTACTCGAGTTCCTCCGCCAGGCTGGTGAGGTCCTCGAGTTCGGCGACGGTGATCTTCTCGCGGAAGTTGGGCAAGTACAAAGCAAGCTCGAACATGTGTGTTCCTCCTCGTGAGGTCTGTATGGATCGATGGGTGCGGCTCAGTCGGCGACCAGGGTCGACCTGATTTCGGTCTTGAGAATTTTCCCGACGGTCGAGCGCGGGAGGTCAGGCCACACCTCGATCTGCTTGGGCGCCTTGACCGATCCGACCCGATCCTTGACGAAGGCGATGAGTTCACTCGGCGCCGGGGACGCACCCTCGTGGAGCAGGACCACAGCAGTGACGCGCTCGCCCCACTTGTCGTCGGGCAAACCGATCACTGCGCAGTCACGGACGGCATCGTGGGCCATGAGCGCCTGCTCCACCTCTGCGGAATACACGTTGAAGCCGCCGGTGATGATCATGTCCTTGGCGCGGTCGACGATGAAGAGCAGACCGTCGTCGTCGAGGTAGCCGATGTCGCCGGTGTGGTGCCATCCGTGCGCCGACGCAGCGGCGGTCGCTTCGGGATTGCGGAAGTATCCGGCCATCACCAGCGGTCCGCGGACGCAGACTTCGCCCCTGGCCCCCGTCGGGACCGGGTTTCCGGCTTCGTCCAGAATCGCCACCATCACCAACGGCGACGGGTAGCCGGCGCTCGTCAGGCGTGCGTCGTCGATGCTCCCGTCGGGGCGACGGTGTTGAGCGGGCGACAGCGTCGAAATCATCATCGGCGCCTCGGACTGGCCGAACAGCTGTGCCATCGGGCCGATCCGTTCGAGCGCTTCGGCGAGGCGTGCGCTCGAAATGGGCGCCGCCCCGTACCAGAAGCATTGCAACGACGACAGATCCGTCGCGTCGAGCCTCTCGTGTGCCAGTGTCATGTAGATCAACGTGGGCGGCAGAAAGGTGTGTGTGATCCGGTGACGCGCGACCAGCGCAAGGAACTCGCCTACGTCGGGATGGTCCATCACGACTATCTCCCCACCCAGCGCCATGATGGGGAAGCACAACACCCCGGCCGCATGAGTGAGCGGTGCCAGCGCGAGGTACCGGGGACGGCCGACGAACGGATACTGCATCAGCACGATCGATGTCATCGTCTGCAGATTGCCGTCGGTGAGCATGACGCCCTTGGGCTTGCCGGTAGTACCGCCTGTGCCCACGAGTGCGACGACATCGTCGGCAGATGTCGCGTCCGGCGCATCGTCATCGGCTGCCGCGGCGAGCCAGTCGTCGAAACCCTCAGCGACACTGTCGGACTCGCCGAACCGCACCAAGGTGGTGAGCCTGGACAGCCGGGGCGCGATCTCGGCAACCAGTTCGTCGAACGCCGGCTGGAACAGTAGCGTCGTGCAGTCGAACAAGTCGAGCAAGTCGGCGTTTTCCTGTGCAGCGTTCCGCGGGTTGATGGGGCACCAGACCGCCCCCGACCGGGCGATGCCGAACACACACGCGAACGACGTCGGGTGGTTGGCCGAAAGAATCCCCACTTTGTCCCCGGGCATCACGCCGGCCCGTCTCAACGACCGGGCCACCGATTGCGACAGAGCGACGACGTCTCCGTACGACAAGGACTCGCCGTTCAGCGTGAGACACGGCGCGTCCGGGCCGAGGGACGCACCCTTGTCGAGGTAGAAAGCAAGCGTCACAAGGGAACTCCCGCCGTCGAACTGGCGGACACGCGGTTCACATCCCCATCCCGCCGTCGACGGGAAGTCCGGCACCGGTGATGAACTTGGCGGCGTCGGAAGACAGGAACACCACGGCGTCGGCCATGTCGTCGATCTGGCCGAGACGCCCCAGCGGAGTGAGCTCCGCGACCGCGCCTGCGGCGGCCTCCGGCGACTCGAACAGTCCCAACGCTGCCGTCTCGACAGCAAGCTTGTTGCCCATGGCCGTCGGCGTGAGTCCCGGATAGATCGAGTTGACGCGCACGCCGTATCCGAGCTTGCCGGATTCAGCCGCGGCCACCCTGGTCAGACGATCGATACCCGCCTTGGACGCCGAGTAGATCGCGATACCGGGGAACGCGATCGTCGCCGCGACCGAGGCGATGTTGACCACCGAACCACCGGCGCCGGCTGCCCCACCCGGGCGCATGGCCCGGAAGGCGTGCTTGATGCCGAGCGCCGTCCCCAGGATGTTCACGGTCAGCAGCGCCGACGCTGCTTCGGCGTCCAAGTCGACGAGGAGGTCGGTCACCTCGACACCGGCGTTGTTGACGACGATGTCGAGTCCGCCGAGCGCGGCCACGGCCGCCGACGTCGCTGTCTCCCACCCCGCGTCGTCACGGACGTCGAGGTGGAAGTACTCGGCTTTGGCGCCCGTGGATCGAAGGTTGTCCACCGTCTCTCGGCCCAGGTCGTCGTTGATGTCCGCGACGGCGACCGCCGCTCCCGCTTGCGCCAACGCTGAAGCCATACCGGCGCCCAGCCCTTGTGCGGCCCCGGTGACGAGGGCCGTTCGGCCGGAAAGGTCGTAACTGGTCATGAATGTGCCTCTTTCTCGACAGACCGCAACGCGACGGTGCAACACCCGGCATCGTTCTGGATAAATGAGATCGTCGTCACATTACGAGTCTTATTTGACAACTGTCAAGGATTTTGGACAGGTGTCCAAATCGGCCTCCACGACGTACCTGAGATGCACACCAGCCCTGACTAGCGCCGTACACTCGGTCGATGACCAATGCCACGCAACTGGACGCGCGGACGGGCGCACGCGGCCCGGAGAAGTTCGCGGCACGGCGCGTCGAGCTTGCTACAGCCACCCTCATCACACTCGCCGAGCTGGGGTACGCACGCACCAGCCTGCGCGAGATTGCACAGAACTCGTCGTTCTCCCATGGAGTGCTGCACTACTACTTTCGAGACAAACTCGACCTCATCGCCGAGGCTGTGCGGATCTACGAGGGTGTGTGCGTCACGCGATACGACGAGGCAGTCGCCTCTGCGACTACGGCCGAGGAACTTCGGCAGATGTTCTCGACGATGTTCGTCACGACGCTGCAGTCCGATTCCTCGTTACACCGGCTCTGGTACGACTTGCGTAACCAGACCCGCTACGAAGCATCGCTGCGCGCAGAGGTGAGCGAGATCGAAGCCAGGCGAACCGACATGGTGTGGAACGTCGTGAGCCGCTACTGCGAATTGCGTGGTGAACCAGCTCGGCTGCCCCAGCAGCTGATCTACCTGACATTCGACGGGATCGCCCAACAAGGCCTGGACAACCTGCTCGACGGCACCGACCCAGACATGACGCGTTCGCAGACCCTTCTCGAACAAGCCTTCGACGCAATCTGACCGAATCATCCGGTGTCGGTAGGCGCCATGCCCGAGCCACCGCTACGCTGAGCTATCGACAACGATTGTCAGCAAGCGGCAATCTCGACCGAGGGAGTACGAACCATGGCGTTTCCGATCATCGTCGCGAAAGCAGTATCGACGGTCGTGACCGGTGCGGTCGGCGTCGCCGCGTACAACGGTGCGAAGAAGTTGTACGAGAAGGCGCCTGTTCGTAAGGTCGCGGTGTCGGTCACCGAGGTCGGACTCCGCGCAGCACGAAAAGCCGAGGTACAGGCGGAGTCCGCGCGTCTCGCGGTGTCCGACGTCGTCGCCGAAGCTCGGGACCGCCTCGGTGAGGACGTGCCTCCTCCCGTGGTATCCGAGACCGGACACGGACATTCGCACTGACACCGGGCATACCGTGTCGACTTCGGTTGTACCGCAACACGATGTGCTCCCTGAGGGGTTCGAGATCCTGTCCGACGCGGCCGGCCGGATACGGCTACGCGTCGACTGGTTGAAGTCGAGCCCTGGACGCGCGGTGGCCATCGAGGATCACGTCGACAAAGTCCACGGCGTCCGCGCGGTGCACGTGTATCCGCGCACTGCGTCTGTCGTCGTGTGGTACTCGCGCGCTCGCCTCGACCGCGCGGAGTTGTTCTCGGCTGTCGCCTCCGGCCGTGACACGGCCTGGGCACTGGTGCCTGCGCGCAGTCCTCGTTCTGCCGACGTCACCAACGGCGACGTCCTTCGCATGACCATCGGCGGCGCTGCGCTGGTCCTGTTGGGACTGCGCCGGTATGCATTTCGACGCCCGCCGATTCTGGGCCCCACCAGTCGAGTCGTCGCGACGGGCGCCACGATCTTCACCGGCTATCCGTTCCTCAAAGGCGCGCTGCGATCTCTGGCAGGCAGTCGAGCAGCAGGTACCGACGCACTGGTCAGCGCGGCAACCGTTGCCAGCCTCGTGTTGCGGGAGAACGTCGTCGCTCTGACCGTTCTGTGGCTGCTCAACATCGGCGAATACCTGCAGGAGTTGACGCTCAAGCGAACCCGGCGGGCCATCTCCGATTTGCTCAGCGGCACCCAGGACACCGCGTGGATCCGGCTCGCCGACGGCTCCGAGATCTCTGTCGACGTCGACCGTCTCGAAGTCGGTGACGACGTCGTCGTCCACGATCACGTCGGCGTTCCTGTCGACGGGACGGTGGTCGACGGCGACGCGGTGATCGACCAGTCGGCGATCACGGGTGAAACGCTGCCCGTGTCGATCACCGCCGGCGACCGCATCCACGCCGGTTCTGTCGTGATTCGTGGCCGCATCGTCGTGAGGGCGTCCGCCGTGGGGCGTGACACCACGATCGGCCGCATCATCGCGCGGGTCGAGGAGGCGCAGGAGGACCGTGCGCCGATCCAGACCGTCGGCGAGAACTTCTCGAGGCGTTTCGTTCCTGCGTCGTTCATCCTGTCGGCGCTGACGCTTCTGGTGACCCGTGATGTGCGGCGTGCGATGACGATGTTGCTCGTCGCATGCCCATGCGCGGTGGGCTTGTCGACGCCCACGGCGATCAGCGCGGCGATCGGAAACGGTGCTCGGCGAGGCATTCTCATCAAGGGCGGCTCGCATCTCGAGCTTGCGGGCCGCGTCGATGCCGTGGTGTTCGACAAGACGGGTACGTTGACCGTCGGCCGCCCGGTCGTCACGAACGTCGTGTCCTTTCACGACGCCTGGGAACCGGAGCAAGTTCTCGCATACGCCGCGAGTTCGGAGATCCATTCCCGTCATCCGTTGGCGGAAGCCGTCATTCGCTCCACGGAGGAACGCCATATCGCAATTCCTCCGCACGAGGAATGCGAGGTCCTCGTCGGCTTGGGAATGCGCACGGTCGCCGATGGGCGGACACTGCTTCTCGGCAGCCCGTCGCTCCTGCGCAGCGAGAACGTCGATGTATCGGAGAAGGCAGCCGATTGGGTGTCACGGTTGCAGCGCGAGGCCGAGACTCCCCTGCTCCTCGCGGTCGACGGGACTCTGGTCGGTCTGATCAGTCTGCGAGATGAGGTGCGCGCCAACGCATTGCGCGTCCTGAACGAGCTACGCGCCGACGGGGTGGAACGCATCGTCATGCTCACCGGTGATCACCCGGAAACGGCGGCTGCAGTGGCTGCCGAACTCGGCATCGACGAGTGGCGGGCCGAGGTCATGCCGGACGGGAAATTGGAAGCCGTACGCGAGCTGCAGGAAGCGGGCTATGTCGTCGCCATGGTGGGTGATGGCACGAACGACGCGCCCGCGCTGGCCGTCGCCGACATCGGTATCGCAATGGGATTGGCGGGGACCGATGTCGCCGTCGAGACCGCGGACGTCGCACTCGCCAGCGACGACCTGGACCGACTACTCGACGTCCGCGACCTCGGCAGGCATTCGGTGTCGGTCATCCGACAGAACTACGGAATGTCCATTGCCGTGAACGCCGTCGGCTTGATCGTCAGCGCCGGAGGCGCCCTCTCCCCCGTGCTGGCGGCAATTCTGCACAACGCTTCCTCGGTTGCGGTGGTGGGCAACAGTTCCCGGCTCATTCGTTACCGACTGTGAGCGTTACTCGACCATCGGTTCGTTCACCTGTGAGGACCACGTGTCGGAGCGGTGTTTGCAGGCAGGTACCGCGGGTACGCGCACGTCGTGACTACTGTGAACCGGATCACCGAGCCGTGGGGTGAGCGCACCCCCTTCTCCCGCGGCGAGCGGTGGCCGGTACGCGTGGACACTCATCTTGCCGACGGAGTGTCCGACGCGGACGTCGACGCCTGGGTTCAATCGGCGTCGCTTCTGCACAGCAACGGCGATGCCATGGACATCGCGGTCAAGGACGGCTCCATCGTGGGGGTTCGTGGTCGGGCCGACGACCGGGTCAACCACGGCCGTCTCGGACCCAAAGACCTTTACGGGTGGCAGGCCAATGCGTCACGCGATCGTCTCACGACACCGCTGATTCGCGTCGACGGTGAACTGGTGGAAACCGACTGGGACACCGCGATGAACCGAATCGTCGACCGCAGTCGCGCCCTGTTGGACGAGCAAGGGCCCAGTGCGCTCGGCTTCTACACGAGCGGGCAACTGTTCCTCGAGGAGTACTACACCCTGGGAGTGATCGCACACGGGGCGATCGGCACGAACCACGTCGACGGCAACACCCGCCTGTGCACGGCCACCGCGGCGGAGGCCCTGAAGGAATCGTTCGGCTGCGACGGGCAACCCGGAAGCTACACCGACGTCGATCACGCCGACGTCATCGCGCTGTTCGGTCACAATGTCGCCGAAACCCAGACGGTGTTGTGGTCACGCATCCTCGACCGACTCGCGGGAGAGGATCCACCTCGCATTCTGTGTGTCGATCCTCGTCCCACCCCCGTCGCCCGGGCAGCGACCATCCATCTCGCGCCGTTGCCCGGCACGAACGTGGCGTTGATGAACGGGCTCTTGCATCACGTGATCGCCTCCGGGTGGATCGACAAGGACTACATCGACGCGCACACGGTCGGCTTCGACGAACTGTCTTCGCGCCTCGCCGATTACACCCCCGAACGGGTCGCCGATATCTGCGGCGTGTCCGCGGACGACATTCGCAGTGCTGCCGAACTGGTCGGTACCGCGGACCGTCTGCTTTCGACGGTTCTGCAGGGTTTCTACCAATCGCATCAGGCCACCGCCGCCGCGGTACAAGTGAACAACCTGCACCTGCTGCGCGGCATGCTCGGCAAACCCGGGTGCGGGCTATTGCAGATGAACGGGCAACCCACCGCCGAGAACACTCGCGAATGCGGTGCCGACGGAGACCTCGCGGGCTTTCGAAACTGGTCCAACAACACGCACGTGCAACAGTTGTCGCAGTTGTGGAACCTCGAGATGCACAGCATCCCGCACTACTCCCCTCCCACCCACGCCATGCAGATCTTCCGCTACGTCGAACAAGGTTCGATCCGCATGCTGTGGGTCAGTGCCACCAACCCGGCGGTCTCGCTACCGGAGCTGTCCCGGATCCGATCCATTCTGTCTCAGCAGCGCCTGTTCCTGGTGGTTCAGGACATATTCCTCACCGAGACAGCCGAACTCGCCGATGTGGTTCTCCCGGCCGCGACCTGGGGCGAGAAGCTCGGTACTTTCACCAATGCCGACCGAACCGTCCACCTGTCCGACAAAGCCGTCGAACCGCCCGGACACGCGCGCGCCGATCTGGACATCTTTCTGGACTACGCACGTCGAATGGACTTCCGAGACAAGGACGACAATCCGTTGCCTCATTGGCAGGACCCGGAATCCGCATTCGAAGCGTGGAAGAAAGCCAGTGCGGGACGCCCGTGCGACTACACCGGGCTCACATACGCACAGTTGCGCGGCGGCAGCGGAATTCAGTGGCCCTGCACTGCGGATCGGCCGAACGGCACCGAGAGGCTGTACGAGAACGGTCAGTTCTTCGCCTCCCCTGACTACTGCGAGAGCTACGGCAAGGACCTCGTCACCGGCACCCCCGTCGAACCGACCGAGTATCGCGCGATGAACCCGGACGGAAAAGCGATCTTCAAAGCCGCCGAGTATCTTCCGCCGCATGAACGGCCGAGTGTCGAGTATCCGTTCGCGTTGATCACCGGACGCACCCTGTACCACTTCCACACTCGAACCAAAACGGCGCGCGCTCCGCAGCTGCAGGCCGCCGCGCCACAGGTATGGGTGGAAATGTCCGCGGGGGACGCGCGCGAGCATCAGATCTCCGAGGGCGATCTGGCGAGGGTGCGCTCCCCTCGTGGGCACATCGACGCTCGTGTCCGAATCACCGATATTCGGCCCGGAGTTCTGTTCGTGCCGTTCCACTACGGCTACTGGGACTCGCACGACGGCGGAAGACACGAGAGAGCCGCGAACGAAATGACCATCACCGACTGGGATCCTGCGTCGAAACAACCGATCTTCAAGACCTCCGCTGCGGACATCGACCGCGTGGCGGGGTCCTCCAACGACACGACGGCGACTCGGCCGCCGTTCGAGAAGTCGAGAAACGAGGCCAGGTCATGAAGATTGCGTTGGCGCTGCGAGAACTCCATCGCTCCGAGGCCAAACTGACACGGATCCTGTCGACCATCGCCGCCCGCCACCGCGTCGAACCGGAAGTCCATCACGTCGCCCTCGACATCCGCGGGTGGTCGATCGACCATCTCGCAGCCCTGGCCGAACATGGGCGGCACTACGAACTCGACCTCGACGCTGAACCTCGCACTGCGGCACTCGGTACCGCTGTGCAAGAACAGATCAGCACCCTGCTCGGCCGACGACCCGAACCGGCCCTGGTGCTGCTGATGGATCTCAGGCATCTGCACCGTGCCGCCGCCGGGGTGTCCCTCGATTGGGAGCTGCTCGCGCAGGGAGCGCAAGCGGTCGGCGATACCGACCTGATCGACCTGTGCCAGCGCTGCCACCCCGACACTCTGCGGCAGATGCGATGGGCGAACGGGATGCTGAAGACACTTTCACCACAGGTGCTCGCAAGCTGAAGCAACTGAAGTCGTTGCGAGACGGATCATTTCGATATCGTGCTCAGCTGTGTGTCGAACAACTGTCACAACTCGCACTGATGATCGTCGTTGTTGCCGGTCGCAAGGACCGAGCCGTCGGCGCGCAACCCGAGGGTGTGTTCGGCGCCGGCAGCGATGGCTACGACGTCGCGCCATGTGCCGACGTCGCACTGCCCCCGAGTGTTGACACCCGCCGCACGAACTCGGCCGCCCGACACGATACCGACCGTGTGATGACTACCTGCGGCGACAGCGGTGATGTTCTCCCACGTGCGGCAGTGGTCAGAGCCAGCATTCCGATTGCCGCAGTACAGGACTCGGCCGTCACCGGTGGTTGCAACCGTGTGCAGATATCCTGCCGACGCGGTGTTCACGTCTCGCCAGTTCTCGACGGCGCATTGCCCTCGGTGGTTGTTACCTGCGGCTGAAACGGTGCCGTCGGCGTGAACGCCGACGGTGTGCCAATCCCCGGCGGTGACGTCGACTATTTCCCGCCAATCCTCGACGTCGCACGCTCCCTCTGCTCGCCTTCCGACCGCACGAACGGTCCCGTCGGCGAAGAGGGCGACCGTCCGTCGCCACCCAGCGGCAATCTCGACCACGTTCGTCCAGTCGCTCACGTCGCACTGACCGTCGCCGTTCCAGCCGACCGCGACGACGGTGCCCTCTGCGCGCAGTCCGACCGTGTGTGATCGACCGGTGTTGGGGGCTGCATGAACGTTTCCGGCTGCAACCATCGTCAGTTCGGACCAGGCGGCAACCTGGGTCTCGGGCCAGTCTGGGTTTCCCGCGGCCACAGCTGAACCGTTGGCCAACACTCCGACGGAATGCCGCCGCCCAGCAGCAATGCTCTGCATCGCGGTCACCGTTTCGGTCGTCCTCGTTTTCTGTCCCAGGGTGCGAGCGTAATTATCGAACGGGGAGAACGCGTACTTGTTGCGTCATGCGGACTCGAGCGTTCGGACAGATATCGCTCTCTGATGGACAACTCATTCCGGCACGGCTCGTCGCGTCTCCGTTGGCGTGTCGTGCGTCACAAGTTGGAGCCGAGACGCGCGCTCTACGTGAGTGTCTACGACCAACTCCCTACGAACGGCTGCCGGTAACTCGGCGCCGACCCGTTCGCGGTGTCGAACCTCGATTCCGCGGGACCGCGATCACGAGTGGAGGAAAAGGATGTCCGACTTCATCGACAAGGCGCAGCACAAGGCCGAGGAGATCGCCGGTGAGGCGAAAGAGCACATCGGTTCAGCAACGGGTGACGACGAGATGCGCGGACGCGGGGCTGCAGAGAAGGCGAAAGCCAACGCTCATCAAGCAGCCGATACCGTGTCCGATGTTGCCTCCGGCGTAGCTGACTCGGCGACCAAGGCGGCATCGTCGATCGCAGACAGCGCAGCGGCCACCGCTTCCGACGCGGCCGACACCGCTGCGGATCTGGTGGACCGGGCATCCGCGAAGGCTCGCGAAGTCGACGTCGATGCCGTCGTCGACACGGCCACCTCGCCCCGGACACTGGCTGTCGTCGCAGCGGTTGTCGGCGCCGTGCTTGCAGCGGTTCTGATCAGCCGTAACCGTCGTCGACGCTCACCGCACTTGGTGCGCGAATCCAAGCGCGCTGCCCGGGCAATCGCGCGGAGCACGGGCTCGAAGCCGATTTTCGGCCGCTGATGGTCTCACGCATCGATGCATTCCAACGGAGGCATCCCGCGGCAGGATTTCCGCTCGCGGTCGTCTACAAGTTTCTCGACGACCGCGGCGGTTATCTGTCTGCGCTGATCGCTTACTACGCGTTCCTGTCGCTGTTTCCTCTTCTGCTGCTGTTCACGACGTTGCTGGGCATCGTATTGTCGGGCAACCCCGAACTGCAGGAGCGCATTCTCGATTCGGCGATGAGTCAGATCCCGGTGATCGGCGATCAGTTGGGTCAGCCGGATCGGCTCAGCGGAGGTGTCACCGCGATCGTCATCGGCGTGGTCGGTTCCCTGTACGGCGGACTCGGGGTCTCCCTGGCAGCGCAACACGCACTCAATACGGCGTGGTCCGTCCCACGGAACATTCAGCCGGATCCGCTACGAGCGCGGCTCAGGGGCTTGTTGCTGCTGACCACGGTCGGCTCCGCGATCGTCGGACTGACGGTCCTCAACGCGGTGGCGTCGTCGGGCATGTTCGGTGTCGCCGGCGGTACGCTCGCCCTCGTTGGAGCAATTGTGCTGAACAGCGCAGTGTTCGCCGCGGCCTTTCGTATCGGCACTGCCCGAGCACTCTCGGTGCGAGACGTTCTTCCAGGAGCGATCGCGGCAGCGGTCATCTGGCAGGCACTCCAGTCCTTCGGCGGAATCTACATCCGCTACGTAGTCGGGAATGTCAGCACCAGTAACGGTGTCTTCGCAATCGTCCTGGGTCTGTTGGGTTTTCTGTACGTCGCGTCGGTACTCATCGTCGTGTGCATCGAGATCAACGCGGTGCGGGTGGACAACCTGCACCCCCGGGCTCTGCTGACGCCCTTCACGGACAACGTCGACCTCACCGAGGGAGACAAGAACTCCTACACCGGACAGGCAGAAGCCCAGCGCAACAAGGGATTTCAAGAAATCACCGTCACGTACGACGACAGCGATGCCCGGTGACGTCGTAGAAGAAGGCCGATCGCTCGGCGGGACGACCTCGTATCAGCGTGGTCTGCCCTGAGCGCTGGGCCCGCGAAAGTCGCTTCCGAGTGATGTTCGGACGCCGATATCACGAACGAAATCGTCGTTCCACGGGCATACTGACGCCACCGCCCTCGAAATGCTCGGCACGATCGGGGTCGGTCCGAGTGCCGCGACGGGAGTGACCTGTGCACAACGCGAACAAGCTGGGCGTGCTGCTACCCAGAGACATTGCGATCGAGGACTTTCTGACATTCGCGCACACGTCGGAACGTCTGGGTTTCGACGAGCTGTGGCTCGCCGAGGATTGCTTCTTTCGCGGCGGAATCGCCCAGGCGACAGCCGTACTGGCCTCGACCAGTCGGATCACTGTCGGCATCGGCATCCTTCCTGCCGCTTTGCGGAACCCGGTCGCAACGTCGCTCGAAGTGTCCTTCCTGACGGAGTTGTACGGCGACAGACTGATCCTGGGCATCGGCCACGGAATGCCTACCTGGATGCAGCAAGCAGGAGTGTGGCCCGAAAGCCCCCTTACATTGCTGTCCGAGAACATCACCGCAGTTCGACAACTGCTTACAGGCAAGACCATCGAATCAGCCGGCCGTTACGTACACCTCGATGACATCGCGCTCGAGTTTCCTCCTCGCTCGGTGCCGCCGATCATGGCAGGCGTTCGCGGACCGAAGTCTCTCAGGGAATCGGGCCGAGTAGCAGACGGCACAATCCTTGCCGAGCCATCGACACCTGAGTACGTCGTCGCCGCTCGGCAATCCATACGCGGCGGCGCCGAGCACCGAATAGTCGCTTACAACGTGGCAGCAGTGAACGAGTCTGCCGACTCGGCACGTCAGGTGGTGCGGCCAGCGTTACGCGTAGTGGCCGAGCCCGAATGGCGTGCCCACATCCAACCCCTGGACTTCTCGGAAAAGCTCTACGACTTGCGGTCTCGTTGCGAGACAGCCGACGAATTCGCAGAGCGCATGCCCGCGGAATGGGTCGACCGTCTTGCATTGGCGGGAACGCCCGAAACCGTGGCGCAGCGCATTCGTCAGTTGCATGAAGCAGGAGTCGACACCGCGGTGCTGGTGCCCCCGTCGGGACACGACTATCTCGACAGTTTGCGCAACTTCGAAACAATGCTGACGCTGTTCGGGTAAAGGTCGGAGTGACCGTGATCGATACCGCGACCAGTGCCGTCGAGACCACCGAGCCAGTGAGAGCCAACCCAGACCTGACCACCGACTCGAGCGGAACCGCCTACATCACCAACGGCGAAGGCAGCTCTGTGAGTGTGTTGACCACAGCTACCGACCGGTGCACCGGTATTGCCTGCATCCCACTGGATCCTTCGGCGGTTGGCAGATCCAGCAGCGCGCCCTCGGGCAGCCGGGGCCGCACGTACTGCGTTATTCGATTGCGCCACAACTCAATCAGGGCGGAACCCGGTTCCCTGGGAGATCAAACTATCGGGTAGGTTTTGTGCATGACTCCGACGTGGAAACAGATCGAGAGCAACGCCGGACTTGGGCTCGGATCCCACGCAAGCGACGGAGTTTTCGTCCGCGCCAACTAAGATCCTCTAGCGCAGACAATTCACCGCTCCACCTGTGGGACACGCCAGTGGATGGATCGCATTTGTGAGCTCGGTGCAGCTCCTATCGTCCTCGGTGCGGCGTGTCAGGAATTCGATGGACCGCTCCGGCTGACGAGGCTCAGCGAACTTCAGCAGATGTGCTCGGCGAAATTCATCACCTGTGAGCGGTCTTCACTGTAGTGGTTGGCGGGTTCCTGTGGTGGCCTTGCGGAGCTTCTCCGATCGTGCGTTGTGG
>NZ_JAAFYV010000055.1:0-22909 GCF_011770055.1 Rhodococcus sp. B10
CGGTGCCGTAGTCGATGTTGCCGAGGAGGCGGACCTGTGGTTTGTCGAGGACTTTGTGCAGGGCGGTGATGATGCCTTTGATGCGTGGGTGGTCGGGTGCGACGCCGTAGCGGATCAGGCCGAAGGGTGCGGGCATGCGTTCGAACAGGTCGATACTGACATCGGTGTCGGACTTCATGAGTGCGTCGGCGGCATAGATGCCGGCTGGTCCAGCGCCGACGATGGCGACGCGGAGAGTTCGAGAAGTATCCATCCGTTAATCGTAACTATCATGCGCATAGAATGGAACGGATTGCGCCCCGTGCGCGCGAATGTACAGCCCGCTGTACATTCGCGCGCACGAGGCAGTTGATCAGTCCCCGACGGTGACGGCCTGAGCCTCGTCCACGCTGTGCGGGGCAGGGTCGTGTTCGTCGACGTGCGCCAGAACCTTACGGCCGGTGGACAATACGACGATCGCCAGCAGCGTGCACACCGCGCCGACCCAGAACGGAACATGAGCGTTGCTCTCGCCGAGTTTGCCTGCGAGGTACGGCGCCGCGGCACCTCCGACGAAGCGGACGAAGCTGTAGGCGGCGGACGCCGTCGAACGCTCGACGGGCGCCGAGATCATCACGGTCTCGGTGATCAGAGTGTTGTTGACGCCCAGGAACAACCCGGCGAGCACCGTTCCGACGATCAGAACGATCTTGTCTTCGGTGAACAGAGCCATGACGCCGAGGTCGATCGCGAACAACAGCAGCGACGCCATCATCATGTTCAGCGTGCCGTATGCGCGCTGCAGTCGAGGAGCGAGGAACACCGACGCGATCGCGAGGCACAGTCCCCAGCCGAAGAAGATGAAACCGATGCTGTACGTACCCATGTCGAGTGGGAACGGTGTGTAGGCGAGCAGCGTGAAGAAGCCGTAGTTGTACAGCAACGCGGTGATGCCGACGGTCAGCAGGCCGCGGTGACGCAGAGCGCGGAACGGGTCGAGGATCGACGTCGTGTGCGCCGGCTTCGGGGTTTCCGGGAGCATGACGATCAGCAGGATGAACGCCACGGCCATGAGCGTCGCAACGCCGAAGAACGGTCCGCGCCAGGAGATTCCGCCGAGCACTCCTCCGACGAGCGGGCCGGTGGCGATGCCGATTCCGAGCGCGGCCTCGTACAGGATGATCGCGCGAGCGACACCGCCCGACGCGGCGCCGACGATCGTCGACAGGGCGGTCGCGATGAACAATGCGTTGCCGAGTCCCCAGCCTGCACGGAAACCGATGATCTCGCCGACGGTTCCGGAAAGTCCTGCGAGAGCGGCGAACACGACGATGATCGCCAGACCGGCCAGTAGAGTCTTCTTCGGCCCGAACCTACTGGACACCACACCCGTGATGAGCATCGCGACGCCTGTGACGAGCATGTAACTGGTGAACAGCAACGACACCTGCGACGGGGACGCGTGCAGTTGTTCACCGATCGGCTTCAGAATCGGATCGACGAGTCCGATGCCCATGAACGCGATGACGCTCGCGAACGCAACGGCCCAAACAGCTTTCGGTTGCTTCAACAAGCTTTCCGAGGATGTACTCACTTCTTCTTCTCTCCTTGCGAATATGTCGCGTTCTACTCGGAGATCGACGTCTTGAGCATCGTGCGCAGTTCGCTCAAGCCGGCGGTCAGTTTCTTCAATTGATCCGGCTCGAAGTCGGAAAGGTAGGGGATCAACCCGTCGCCGATGTGTGTGCGGCCGTCGTTCAGCCAGGCAACACCGTCGTCGGTCATCTCGACGAGAACCGCTCGTGAATCCGACGGGTCCGCCGTGCGTGCGACGAGTCCTCGGTCGGCGAGTTTGCCGAGCAAGGCCGTCGCCGACGGCTGGGAGCACCGATCCAGGCGAGCGAACTCGCTGATGCGGAGCGGTTGGTACTCCTCGAGCAATGACAGGGCGCGCATCCACGCACGTGGGTGGTCGTCACTGCCGAGTTGCGCAGCAAGACGGGCGAACCTGGACGACGTGGTCACCAGTTCGACGAGTAGGTCGCGCGTCGAGGAGTCGGGGTGCGTCACTTCAATTATGTTACATAAGCTAATTATGTATATCAAGCGAGCCGGACGCCTCCCGAACTTCGTCGGGAGGTGGGGCTCAGCTCGGGCTGTTCTCGTTCAGGAAGTTCTTGATTGCGACGTCCCATTCCGAGTCGCGCTGCTGGTCGAGGCGGTAACGCACGACGGTATAGACGCCGGACAGGATCATGGCAACCGCGAACAAGCTTCCGATGCCGACGAACAGGGCTGCTGCGACGGCGTCGGCACCGGTCGTCGGCTGCGCCGTACGCTCGCCCGCGGCGTCGACCCAGATCTCGGACTCGGTGCCCGCGGGCGAACCGGACGCGACCGACACGGACCCGTTGTGCTGGGCGCCGTCGAACGTCCAGGTCGCGTCGACGGATGCGGTGGTGGACGACCCGCCATCGCCTGTGGCCAGGGGCATCGCTTGCGCTTCCGCGGTGGTGGTCGCCGTTACCTGGTGGAGCGACGTCTCCTGCGCGACCATCCGCGCCTGCTGCGTTTCGAGGGTGGACATTCCGAGCCATGCAGCGATCGGCACCATCAGGATGACGAGCGTGACGACGACGTTCTTGACGCGGGCTTGGATGCGGTCGGAGCGTCGGAAAAGGGGGTTGTGCAACGCGGGGTAGCCGACACCGGAGTTACGAGCGTGGTCAGTGTGTTTCCGGCGCATAGTAGTCCCTACGTGTCGTGTCGCGTGTTTACCTTTCAACGATGACAAGCTGCACGGTTCCGATCAAGCGATAGGGGCCAGCATCACACAACTAATTAGTTATGCGAAGCATAAGGGGTGTGCGATGAAACGAACGTCCGTGGCCAGGATCTTCTTCGCCGGGTCGGCGGCTGCGACGGTGATCGGGGCAGCCACGGGACGCGAGCGTGTACATCGCGTCGCGAAGCCGATGATGATGCCGGCTCTCGCAGCGAGCGTGGAACGTCCGTCTGCTGTTCTCGGATCCGCACTCGCGGCCGCGACGCTCGGGGACGTCCTGATGCTCGATCCCGACGACGATGCGCGCATTCTGGGCGGTGCCGGAGCGTTCGCCGTCATGCAGACCTGCTACTCGGTGCTGCTGGCGTCGCGAGGTGCCCGGATCACGACGGCGGCCGCGCTTCCGCGGATGGCGGGCTGGGGCGTCGCTGCGGTGGCGTTGAGGAAACGCTCACCGGACGTGGCACCGGGTCTCGCCGGCTACGGCGTCCTGCTGGCGACGATGTCGACGTTGTCTGCCGATCCGACGCTCGCGCCGGGTGCGACGGTGCGCGCCGGAGTCGTCGTGCCGACCGGCGACACCAGGTCGTGGCTCGCCGCGGGCGGTGTCCTGTTCACGATCTCCGACGCCCTCATCGTGTTCCGTCGGCTCGTGCCGTCGAGCGAGCGCGTGAGGCGGATCGCTGAAGGGGCCGTCCTGTCCACCTATGCGGTCGCTCAATACCTACTCGTCCGAGGTCTTTCCGGGGAGTAGAAGCACTTTGTGGTGGTCGGACGGATCGACCATGACCGGCAGGGTGCGGCCTGGTTCGAACCTCGATGCTTCGTCCGGCGGAATGGAATAGACGATGCGACCGGCGAACGGGGCGGAACCGGGAACGGTGAACGCGAGGTCGAGTTCGGTGGAATCGTCGTCGATCCTGCGCGACGCCTCCACCGTGGCCCAGCCTTCGACGCCGTTCTTGGCGAGGCGTCGCTGCTCCGCGGTGCGACGGTTCGCGACGAGCATGGCGATCCCGAGCGCGACGGCGAACCCCGCCACCAGGAACATGAGCTGGTAGGGAAGGGTGCCGGGCTCTGCTCGTGGCCTGAGCCACCCGGCCCAGATCACCAGCACGATCACATAGACCACCGCCACAGCCGCGACGGCCCGCAATATCCGTTCGTGATTCACCCACATCTCCTCGACGAGAACTTCAGCGTAGTCCTGAAATATGCCCGAGGGACTTACCGATAACCGTCGTAACGCCTATTCTGTCGGAATGCCTACGCCTTCCGTCTTCATCACCGGCGCCGCAGCCGGGATCGGACGTTCCACTGCGCTCAAGTTCGCTCGCTCGGGTTACCTCGTCGGCGCGTACGACATCGACGAGACCGGCCTTGCTTCGCTGAGCAAAGAGGTGACCTCGAGGGGCGGACGCATCGTCACCGGCGTCCTCGACGTGACCGACCCGCAACAGTGGGAGAAGCGTCTGAAGGAGTTCGACGCCGAGGCGGACGGACGTCTCGACGTGTTGATCAACAACGCGGGCATTCTCGTTGCCGGACCGTTCGAAGAGATGCCGCTCGAGGTGCACAAGAAGCAGATCGACATCAACTTCAACGGTGTCGTCTACGGAACGCTCGCGGCGTTCCCGTATCTGAAGGTGACGCGAGGTGCTCAGGTCGTCAACCTGTGTTCGGCGTCGGCGATCTACGGCCAGCCCGAGCTCGTGACCTACGGCGCGACGAAGTTCGCGGTACGCGGTGTCACCGAGGCGCTCGACCTCGAATGGAAGAAGTACGACATCTCGGTCAAGGCCATGTGGCCGCTGTTCGTCCAGACCGCCATGACCAAGGATGTCAGCACGGGAACGACGAGCACGCTCGGAATCAAGCTCACCGCCGACGACGTCTCGCAGGCCATCTTCGACGCCACGAGACCGGCGAAAGGGTTGCGGCAGAGGCCGTTGTTGCACAAGGTGCACTTCCCGGTCGGTCTGCAGTCGAAGGCTCTGTCGCTCGGTTCGCGCTTCTCGCCTGCCTGGCTGACACGCGAGGTGAACCGTCGCCTGAGCCACACCTAGACCGACATGGTCGACCGGAGCTGAACAACCCGCACCCCGACGGCGACCGCCGGCCTTCGCCGGTATGGTCGCTGAGCGAGAAAGCGTGAAGCGAAAGTGGGGTCGGGGTCGAACATGGTGAACAAGCGTCTGGCAGTGGCCGGTCTCTGTGCGGCAGCGGCCGTACTGGCCGGGTGTAGCAGCGAATCGGGCGCCGACGTCGCCGCTCCGTCGTCGGCGGCGCCGACGACGACCACCACGACAGCGGCTCCCACCACGACGACGGAAGCCCCCGTCCCGACGACCGAAGCGCCGCTCCCCACGACGACCGAGCCCGCCCCCGCGCCGACGCCGCAGACCACGTACGCGGCGCTCGACGGGGCGTACTACTTCAGCTCGCCGGACGGGCAGTTCCAGTGCGGCATCGTCACGCTGTCCTCGCGCACCGAGGCGGGATGTCAGGGCACGACCGATCCGGTTCCCCCGCGTCCGGAGGACTGCATGATCAGCTGGGGCAACGGAATTCGTGTCACCAACGAGGGCGCGGCGTCGTTCATGTGCGCGGGCGGCGCGGTGTACACGTCGGGCGGGGAGGCCATCGATCCGCCGCTGGGCGTCGGGCAGACCATCGCCGCCGACGGTTACACGTGCACGTCTGCAGCCGACGGCATCTCCTGCACCAACGACGAGACCGGACACGGCTTCCGTATCGCTCCCGACAGCAACGAAGTCTATTGAGCAGCAACGGTTTCGACGAGGTAGCGATCGGTCCGACGGAGTGGGGTGACAACCCGAACGGAGTCGGACCGTGGGAGACCGAACACGACGAACCGCGCCCGACCGACCCTCGCTACGACCCCGAACTGCTGGAGTCGGGGGACCGCCGCAACGTCGTCGACGCGTATCGCTACTGGACGCGTGAGGCGATCGTCGCCGACATCGACCGTCGTCGGCACCCGTTGCATGTCGCGATCGAGAACTTCGCCAACGACGCCAACATCGGCACCGTCGTCCGGACCGCGAATGCCTTTGCGGCACAAGCGGTTCACATCGTGGGCCGTCGCCGGTGGAACCGTCGCGGCGCGATGGTGACCGATCGGTACCAGCATCTCCATCATCACGCGACCGTCGCCGACTTGCTCGAGTTCGCCACCGAGCGCGGGCTGACCGTCGTCGCCGTGGACAACACGCCCGGTTCGGTGCCCATCGAAACCGCCGAACTGCCGCGGGAATGCCTCCTGCTGTTCGGGCAGGAGGGCCCGGGCGTCACCGACGAGGCGCGCGGTGGGGCGTCGATGACGGTGTCGATCGCGCAGTTCGGATCGACGCGCAGCATCAACGCAGGAGTGGCAGCCGGGATCGCGATGCATGCCTGGATTCGGCAGCATGCGGACCTGTCCGATGCCTGGACGTGACACCTTCGTGACCCTTCTCGTGCGGTGATGGCAGGATCGAGACATGCAGGAGCAGTGGTCGCAGCGGGCAGACGCTGCGGAGGGGGCCGTCGTTGCGCGGCATGTGCGTCGGCTGTGGGCATTGCCCGGCACTGCGCTCGCGGTCGTGGCCTGGCCGCCGGTTCGACGCGAACGCATGTTCTTCCGCTGGCACTACTGGTGGCAGGCGCATCTGTTGGATTGCGCCGTCGACGCGGCCAGTCGTGAACCCACCGCGAAGCGACGGCGTCGACTCGCCAAAATCGCACGCGCACACCGCATTCGGAACATCAGCGGGTGGACCAACAACTATTACGACGACATGGCGTGGCTCGGTCTCTCGCTCGAACGGGCGCAGCGGCTGCACGCCGTCGACAATCGCGGCGGTATCCAGGCTCTCGAGATGGAGCTGTTCGACGCGTGGTCACCGGAATCCGGTGGCGGAATTCCGTGGCGGAAGGGTGACACGTTCTTCAACGCACCCGCGAACGGGCCTGCGTCGATCCTGCTTGCGCGCGGAGGCCGGTTGTGGCGCGCGCAGGCCATGGCGGATTGGATGGACGCCACCCTGCGTGACCCCGCGACGGGCCTGATTCTCGACGGCATCAGGGGAAGCGGCGATCTGGACCGAGCTGTGTACAGCTATTGCCAGGGCGTCGTGCTCGGCGTCGAGACGGAACTCGCCGTCCGGGTCGGGGCGTCTCGGCACCGCGAGCGTGTCCATGCGTTGGTGAACTCGGTCGACACGCATCTGTGTCGCGAGTGCGTGATCGTCGGTGGTGGCGGGGGAGACGGCGGCCTGTTCGACGGCATCCTCGCCCGCTATCTCGCTCTCGTCGCGACGTCCCTGCCGGGTGATACCGACGAGGACGAAAGGGCCCGCATGCTGGCCGCGTCGATCGTGCTGCGGTCGGCCGAGGCTGCGTGGGAGAACCGGCTGGAAGTCGAGGATCACCCGCTGTTCGGTGCGTCGTGGGAGACCGAAGCGCGGCTACCCGGTCCCGGGCACACGGTGGCCACGTTTTCGGGTGGGACCGTGCGTTCGTCGGCCGTGCCGGAGCGCGACCTGTCGGTCCAGCTCAGCGGTTGGATGCTCATGGAAGCGGCGTACACGGTGTCCGCTGCGGGATACCGATAGGAGCTTTCGTCATGACAGGAACCGGGCCGCGGACGTCCTGGAACCCGACGGTGTACCACCGGTACGCCGACGAACGCTCGAGGCCCTTCTACGATCTGGTGCAGCGGGTGCAGCACGCATCGCCCGTCGAGGTCGTCGACCTGGGGTGCGGTACCGGCGTGCTGACCGCGACGTTGACGCAGCGGTGGCTCGACGCCCGCATCACCGGGATCGATTCGTCCCCGGACATGGTTGCCGGGCAGCCTGCCGATCTGCCGTCGAACGTGACGGTGATCGAAGGAGACATCTCCGATTTCGACGCGTCGAACATCGACGTCGTGGTGTCCAACGCGGCACTGCAGTGGGTGCCCGAGCATCGCGAACTGATCACCCGTTGGGCCGAGCAGCTGAATTCAGGCGGCACCGTGGCCTTTCAGGTTCCTGCCAACTTCGACGCGCCGTCACACGTGTTGATGCGTCGCCTCGCCGAGTCGGACGAGTGGGCGCCGGTGCTCTCGGGAGTACTTCGCGGGACCGACAGCGTCGACCGCGCCGAGCAGTACGCGTCGGCGCTGATGGGTGCGGGCCTGGCCGTCGATGCGTGGGAGACGTCGTACGTGCATGTGCTGCCCGGGGCCGATCCGGTACTGAACTGGGTGCGCGGCACCGGGTTGCGGCCGGTGCTGGACGCGCTCGACGACGAACAGCAGCCGCGTTTCGAGGCGCAGTACGCGGAGTTGCTGCGGGAGGCCTACCCGTCGACTCCGACGGGGACGCTCTTCCCGTTCCGGCGGGTGTTCGTCGTCGCCGAGAAGAACTGAACTACTCGAGGACTTCCTCGACCTCGACGACTTCTTCCGGTCGTGCCATTTCTTTTCGGTACTGCCAGATTCCGACGCACGTGCCGACGACGAGAAGCACGATCATCGCGATGAGGACGGCAGGCAGCAGCCACGGCACCTTCTCCAGGAAACTGCCGAAATAGAATCCGACGAGCAGAAGAACCGGTGCCCAGATGATGGCGCCCAACGTGCTCGCGATCGTGTAGCGACGGTGATTCATGTTGGCCGCGCCCGCGACCATCGGGCACAACGTGCGCACCCACGGGATCCACCGCGCGACCAGGACGGCCCAGAAGCCGTGCTTCTCGAGCAACACGTTCACCTTGTGCAGGTTCTTGGTGTTGAGGTACTTGCCGTTCTTGCGCGCGACGAGTTTGGATCCCGTTCTGCGGCCGATGACGTAGCCGACCTGGTTTCCTGCGATGGCGGCGATCATCGCGCCCGCCGACAGCGCCCAGATGTGCCCGGTGCCCGACGCGTGCGTAGCCATGACGATGCCTGCGGTGATGAGCATGGAATCGCCGGGCAGGAACAAGCCGATGATGACCGCGCACTCGAGAAAGACGAACGTGACCACCACGATCCAGACCACGAGTGGCCCTGCGGTTTCAAGAGGACCGAACTGGCCCATCGACTGAATCACTGTTCTTGCATTCGCGATCTAGGAGTTGGGGTTGTCCTGCTGCGCGTCGATGGCGTCCGTGGCCTCCGACAGCGGCGTCTTGCGAGCCTTGACGAATCGCTTGCCGACCTCGATCGCGATGGGCAGCACCGAGACGAGAACGATGATGATGAAGATGATGTCGACGTTGTCGCGGATGAACGCGATCTGGCCGAGGAAGTAACCGAGCAGGGTGACGCCTGCACCCCACACGACACCACCGACGATGTTGTAGGTGACGAAGATCGAGTACTTCATCTTCGACGCGCCTGCGACGACGGGGGCGAAGGTGCGCACGATCGGCACGAAACGGGCCAGGATGATCGTGATCGGACCGTGCTTCTCGAAGAACGCGTGCGACTCGTCGATGTACTTCTTCTTGAAGAACTTGGCGTCGTCCGACTTGAAGAGCGCCGTTCCGCCCTTGCGGCCGATGAAGTAACCCACCTGGTCACCGGCGACAGCGGCGATGGGGATCAGGATGATCAGCGTCCAGATGGAGGCGAACGGTTCGACCTCGGTGGACTTCGACGCGGCGATCAGGCCTGCCGTGAACAGCAGAGAGTCACCGGGAAGGAGAGGGAACAGCAAACCCGACTCGATGAAGACCACGAGGAGCAGTCCGACGAGCACCCAGGTGCCGAACGAGTTCAGCAGGTTGACTGGATCGAGAAAGCCGGGCAACAAAGCCAGGTTCGTCGTCACGGATTCCGAGGCAGCAAGAAGACTCACCGCGCCCACCTTACCGGCCGAACCTGGGAGAACCTGAACGACAGGTGTCGATTTCCTTCGCGACGTCTGTCCGTTTCGTCCTGATCGGGACTGGACGCCTCCGGGTGGGTAGCGCGACAGCCCGGGCCAGGGCTTGCCATACTGCAGGAGACAATCATCTGCTTCACATTGGAGGAATGACGCCGTGCCGATCGCAACTCCCGAGGTCTACGCAGAGATGCTTGGCCGGGCGAAGGAACACCAGTTCGCATTCCCGGCGATCAACTGCGTGGGATCCGAGTCCATCAACGCCGCAATCAAGGGCTTTGCCGACGCGGGAAGTGACGGCATCATTCAGTTCTCGACCGGTGGTGCCGAGTTCGGCTCCGGCCTCGGCGTCAAGGACATGGTCACCGGCGCGGTAGCGCTCGCCGAGTTCGCGCACGTCGTCGCCGCCAAGTACGACGTCACCATCGCGCTGCACACCGACCACTGCCCGAAGGACAAGCTGGACACCTACGTCCGCCCGCTGCTCGCCATCTCGCAGGAGCGCGTCGACGCAGGCAAGAACCCGCTGTTCCAGTCGCATATGTGGGACGGTTCCGCGGTGCCGATCGACGAGAACCTCGAGATCGCCAAGGACCTGCTCGCCAAGGCGGCAGCTGCGCGCATCATCCTCGAGATCGAGATCGGTGTCGTCGGTGGTGAAGAGGACGGCGTCGAGGCCGAGATCAACGACAAGCTGTACACGTCGAACGAGGACTTCCTGAAGACCGTCGAGGCTCTCGGTGCAGGAGATGCGGGCTCGCGCTACCTGCTCGCTGCGACGTTCGGCAACGTCCACGGCGTCTACAAGCCGGGCAACGTCAAGTTGAAGCCGTCCGTGCTCGCCGACGGCCAGAAGGTCGCCTCCGAGAAGCTCGGCCTGGCCGCCGGTTCGAAGCCGTTCGACTTCGTGTTCCACGGCGGATCGGGATCGCTGAAGAGCGAGATCGACGAGGCCCTGGAGTACGGCGTCGTGAAGATGAATGTCGACACCGACACCCAGTACGCGTTCAGCCGTCCCATCGCCGGCCACTTCTTCACCAACTACGACGGTGTGTTGAAGGTCGACGGCGAGGTGGGCAACAAGAAGGCCTACGACCCGCGCAGCTACCTCAAGAAGGCCGAGGCCGGTATGACTGCCCGCGTCGTCGAGGCGTGCAACGACCTCAAGTCCGCAGGTCGCAGCGTTTCGGCCGGCTAGCCGGCTCGTGAGTGGGAATGTGTAGCCCGCTGCACATTCCCACTCACATGCGGCGTCAGCCGCACATCTTCCAACTCTCGCCCTCGAGGCGTAGATCGAAGGTCCGTGGAGAACGATCGGCGGCGTTCGCGGCCGTGTACGCGGTGACCTGGGCAATCGCGGTGTCGTCCGTGATCTGGACCGCGTCGATGCTCTGGACCACCGGGATGCTGCCCTGCTCGACGGCCACGCGGTGCACGTCAGCGAATTCCGCGTCGGGAATGTCTCGATAGAACGTCGCCAGATCTCCGCACGTCGACGACCGCAGCGTTGCCAGATCGCCCGTCGTCAGGGCCTGTGTGAACGTCTCGATCGACGACCGGATCTGCGCCTCCTCCGAGGATCCCCGGTCTCGGGACATGTACGCGAACGCGACGGCGCCCGCAGCCACGATCACGACGAGTGCACCGACGAACGCCATTACCCAACGGCGCCCGGACGAGCTGCGTTTCACGCGTTCCGGCTGACTCGGTTCGATCCTCTGCGGCCTCGCCTGTGGCGGCAGCGTGTCGAGCCGTGGCGGTATCTTGCGCGGCGGCACCTTCGGTGACGGTTTCCTCGATTTCGGAATCGCCTTGGTCACGGGCTCGTCCGCCCGCGCCTCCGCTCCGTTTTCATCCTCCGACACGCCTGCTCCCGATCGACCGCCACATCTGCATCGCCAGATCTTAACGAGCAAGCCGGTGGTGGCCCGGAAGCCGCGCGGGGTGAAGGGGCACAATGGACCCCATGACTTCATTCGGTGACTTGCTCGGACCGCAGCCGACGCTGCTCCCAGGGGACGACGAGGCTGAGTCCGCGCTCCTGAATCACGAGGACCCGGCTTCGGTCGCGGCGACCCACCCGACGGCGTCGATCGCATGGGCGTACCTCGCGGAAGCCGCGCTGGAGTCCGGCCAGACCATCACCGCGTACGCGTATGCGCGGACCGGCTATCACCGCGGCCTGGATCAGCTGCGTCGCAACGGATGGAAGGGATTCGGGCCGGTCCCGTACAGCCATGAACCCAACCGAGGATTCCTCCGCTGCGTCGCCGTCCTCGCCAAAGCCGCCCGCGACATCGAAGAGAACGACGAGTACGCGCGGTGCCTCGACCTCCTCGAAGACAGCGACCCGAAGGCAGCCGAAGCTCTCGGTCTCGGCTGATCGGCTGCGCCCGAACGCCAGGCGAGGTCGGGCGCGCATCAGGGCCGGGCGCACCCGGTTGCAGCTGTCGTTGCTTCCGATCGTTCAGTGCGCGCTCGCGGCAGGCGTGGCGTGGTTCGTGGCAACGGACATCGTGGGGCACACGCATCCGTTCTTCGCGCCTATCGCGGCCGTCGTCTCTCTCGGAATCTCGCTCGGCGCTCGCATGCGCCGGTCGGCCGAGCTCGTCGCCGGAGTCACCGTCGGAATCGGCGTCGGCGATCTGATCATCTCGGCCATCGGCAGTGGCCCGTGGCAGATCGCCCTCGTCGTCGCGTTGGCGATGTCGACGGCCGTATTTCTCGACGGCGGTCCCATCATCGCAATGCAGGCCGGCTCGTCCGCGGTACTCGTCGCGACGCTCATTCCGCCGGGAAATTCCGGCGGAATCGACCGCATGGTCGACGCGTTGACCGGTGGTCTCGTCGGCATCGCGATCGTCGCCCTCATTCCGACGCATCCGGTGTGGCGTGCGCGCAAGGATGCGGCCAAGGTCCTCGGCACCGCAGGTGACGTGCTGCAGAAGGTCGCCGACGGTCTCGTCGCCAACGATCCGAAGCCGATCGAGGAAGCGCTGAAGAAGGCGCGCGCGACGCAGTCCGACATCGACGCGCTGCGGACGAACATCAAGGGCGGTCGTGAGATCGCGCGACTCTCGCCGTTGTACTGGGGTCACCGAAATCGGTTGGGCGAGCTCGCGAGAACGGCCGACCCCATCGACAACGCCATCCGCAACATCCGCGTGCTCGCGCGTCGGTCGCTGACGCTCGTGCGTGACGACGAGATCCTCGACCCGCGTCTCGTCGACGAGGTCGAGAAGTTGGCTCATGCCGTCGATGTCCTCCGCAAGATGATCCTCGCCGATCCCGGCCAGCAGCCCGACGCGGCCGAGGCTGCTCGGGTGCTGCGGACCGTTGCGGCCGGAGCGAAGCCGGAACTGATCAGGAACGCAGGATTGTCGGCGACGGTCGTGCTCGCGCAGCTGCGGTCGATCATCGTCGACCTGTTGCAGGTCGCCGGCCTGAAGCGAATTTCTGCACTGGCGACGTTGCCGCCGACCGTCGAGAACCCGGAGGTGAAGCCCGACCCCTGGTGACCTGAGCCCATTGCACACATGCGCATGTACGCATATGGTGAGCCCGGCAACTACTTCGACCAAGGGGAGACATGGGCGCCGGACACGGGCACGGTCATGGCATCACGGGCGCAGGCGAGTCGGCGGCGCCGTCGACCAAGCGGATACGCAACATGGTGATCGCACTGGCGATCCTCGTGGCCTTTCTGATCCTCGAAGCCACCGTCGCGCTGGTCATCGACTCCCTCGGTCTGCTCGCCGACGCCGGACACATGCTGACCGACGTCCTCGGAATGTCGATGGGTCTCGTCGCGCTCCTACTCGCCAGGAAGGGCAGCGCCGTCGCGGCTCGCACGTTCGGGTGGCATCGCGCCGAGGTGCTGACGGCCGTCGCGAACGCAGTGCTGTTGCTCGGCGTCGCCGCGTTCATCATGTACGAGGCAATCGACCGGATCGGCGACGCGCCGGACATTCCCGGCCTCGCGATGATCCTCACCGCAGCGGCGGGTCTGGCGGCGAACCTCGTCGTCATGCTGCTCATTCGAGGCGATGCGAAAGACAGCATCGCAGTGCGCGGCGCCTACATGGAAGTGCTCGCCGACGCCGTCGGCAGTGTCGGAGTGCTCGTCGCCGGCTTCCTGCTGCTCGTGTTCGGGTGGACATGGGCGGACATCGTCGTCGGTGTTCTGATCTCGCTGTGGGTCATCCCGCGCGCGGTGAAACTCGCAGGCGCGGCGCTGCGCATCCTCACGCAGGCGAGCCCGGGACACGTCGACGTCGAAGCCGTCGAAGCGGATCTCGCAGCGCTGCCCGGAGTGGTCGGGGTGCACGACCTGCACGTCTGGACGCTCACCACGGGCATGGACGTCGCGACCGTACATCTCGAGTGCGACGGATCCGGTTCGGTGCTGCTCCAGCGCGCGAAGACCGTACTCGCGACGTACGGTCTCGACCACGCGACCGTTCAGGTCGAACCCACTGCGCACGGGTCGACGTGCAAGGACGAACTCACTTGGTGAACGTTTTCACCCCGAGCCCCGGTCGCCACAGGTCGATCTGCATGTGATCGTCGACGAGTGACGTCAGCACCACTTCGGTGATGTCCAGGTCGAACACGTTGTACGGAGTCAATTCCGGCGGTGCGGCGTCGAAGATCTTCTGAAGTTCGACCGGGTCCGTCAACTCGACGGCGGTGCCGGAAATCTTCGCGTCGCCCCCGTCCATCGAATGATGACCGGGGTTGCTGTGAATCGCATACCGCGAATCTCTGCGCAGATCTTGTACTTTCAGCGCGTTCAGCATGGAACCGAGTCGTAGGGTCTTCTCGCCGATCTCCACCTCGGTGCCGCTCACTCGTGGCGATCCGTCCTTACGAAGTGTCGCGAGGACGTGATGTTTGTGAGCGGTGAGGCGTGCGGCTACCGCGTTGGCCAGGTCGGGTGCATCGGTCTCGAATTGTCTCCAGGAAGCCATGACGAAATTGTGCAGCCTGGTCACTGACATCGTGTGTCAGTAATATTCGCGTGGTGCGTTCGTCCAGACTTCTGCAGCTCATGCTGACGCTGCAGCACGGCCGCGCGACGACCGCACAGGCTCTCGCCGACGAGGCAGGAGTGTCCGTGCGCACGATCTACCGCGACATCGCAGCACTCGGCGCGGCCGGAGTGCCGCTGTGGACGGAGTCCGGACCGGGCGGCGGCGTTCGACTTCTCGACGGTTGGCAGTCGAAATTGACCGGCATGACCGGCGTCGAGACGTCGGCGCTGATGTTGCTCGGGGTCCCGTCGATCGCGGCAGACCTCGGGCTTTCCGACGCCACCGCGGCGGCCGAGAACAAGCTCCTCGGCGCGTTGCCGATGCCTCTTCGGGCAGGCGCGCAGGTGTGGCGCGAGCGTCTGTATGTCGACGCTCCAGGCTGGTTCACCGAGCCGGCGGCCAACGAGCACCTGCCGACGATCAGCACGGCCGTACTCACCGGACGACCGATCGAGCTCGGTTACCGCGGATCGACCAGGCGGGTCGACCCGTTGGGCCTCGTGGCGAAGGCCGGAGTCTGGTACCTCGTCGCACGTCGCGAGTCGACGGTTCTGTCGTACCGAGTGGACCGCACCTCGAGCGTCGAACTTCAGGACGGCGAGGTCGAGCGTCCCGACGGCTTCCATCTTGCGACGTGGTGGGCCGAGTCCACGGCGAGATTCGACCGCGCGTTGCTGAGATTCGACTGCCGCGTCAGGCTGTCTCCTGCTGCGGTCCACATGCTGCGGGGTGTGATCGGGCGAGAGGCGACGCCTGATCCGATGCCTGCTCCCGGCGCCGACGGCTGGACGACGACGGATCTGCGGCTCGAGACGTTCGACGTCGCGCTGAGTCAGGTGACCGCTCTCGGCGTGGGTGTGGAAGTGCTCGCCCCTGCCCGGCTACGTCGGGCTCTGCGTGCGGTCGCGCTCGAAATGGCAGACCGGAACGCCTGACGTCACAGCCAGAACCGCATCAGATAGTTGCCGTACTGCGCGTAGATTTCCGGAACCCCCGAGAGCCCGAACAGCCAGTAGATCGCGCCGAAGAAGACCGCGTTGATCTGCGGGACGAGCAGGAACGCGACGAGGATCAGGATGCCGTAGGCCTTGAAATTCGCCAGAGCGCGTCGCGTCTCGTAGGACAGCGACGGTTCGAGTGCGGCATACCCGTCGAGACCGGGGACCGGCAGCAGGTTCAGCACGGTCGCCATGATCTGCAGGAACGCGAGGAAGCTCAGGCCCCACCAGAAAGCGAGGTGGTCGCCGTCCGTTCCGAACAGGCGGATGACGACCAGGAGAACGACGGCAACGATCGCATTGGTGGCGGGACCGGCCAGCGAAATGCGGCGCTGCACTTTGGGCGCGAACATCCCCTGACGCAGGTACACCGCCCCGCCGGGAAGTCCGATTCCACCGATCGCGATGAACACCACGGGCAGCACGATCGACAGCAGCGGGTGGCTGTATTTGACGGGATTCAGCGTCAGATACCCGCGCAGCTCGACTTCACGGTCACCCGCGCGATACGCGGTGTACGCGTGGCCGAACTCGTGCAGGCAGACCGTCACGATCCAGCCGGCGAGAACGAGCACGAACACACCGACGCGCGCCGAGACGGCCGTCGGCGACGATGCGGTCCACGCGACGACACCACCCGCGACAGCGGCGACGACCACCGCGAGGAAGACCGGGCTCGGTCGGACCGAGCGTCGAATCGGCGAGATGCTCAACGGACCAGCAACCACTCCTGGTCGTGGCGGTAGAACGTCGACCGCTTGACTACGCGGTCGCCCGGGACGCCGTCGCGAACGAGCTGAGCTGCCATCGCGCCCAACTGCATCGCGCGTCCGGCCACCCAGCGATACCGGAAGAGTCGGCGTCGACCCGTCACACGTGCCTTCAGTCCCGGCATCTCCGGTGTGGGTACCACCTCGACTCCGGGTGCGGTACCGGAGAAGAGTTGCGTGTCGTCGACGTACGCCTCACCTTCGAGCCGCTCACCGGAACCGTGGACGACGGCCCGGCCCACGACGGCCTTGCCTGCGTCGTCGCGAATGAGCGGCGTGGGCGTCGCGGTTCCGGTCATCGCCACTTTGGCCGCGCGTGCGCCCGTCCCGAGGCGGTAGATGTGGCATGCCGCGGTGGCCGAGTCGGGAACGTAGGCGAGTTCGACGTGCAGACGCTCGGTCCGCATCAGCCTCGTCAACACGGCCGCCAGTGCCGCGTCGTCGCCGAGGACGATGACCCGAGCATCGACGACCGTCCCGATGGCCGAGAACAATGCATCGCACTCCTCGACGGTCGGGATCGGAGATGCGGAGGTGAGGGGCACGTCGGTCAGTGAAATGGGCACAGGCGGAGTGCCGCACTGGAAGACGAACGGCGTCACAGTGCTTGCCCTACCGACGGTGCCCGCCAGATCGGACGAGAACGTGCGCGCATGTTTCTCACTGTGCTCCTAGAGGCCGTTGTTCGACGTCCACCGTAGCGTCAAGTGGTGTCCGGGCCGGTGCGGAGCCGGAACGACACACGGACTCGGCTAGACTGACCCCCCGGCCTGCCCTTGCGTCTGGCAGCAACCATCGCCCGAGACACAGCACGCGAAACACACCAGGAGAGCACATGCCGGCGATAGTCCTGATCGGCGCCCAGTGGGGCGACGAGGGCAAAGGCAAAGCGACAGATCTGTTCGGCGAGCGGCTGCAGTGGGTCGTCCGCTACCAGGGCGGCAACAACGCCGGCCACACGGTTGTTCTCCCCAACGGTGACAAGTTCGCGTTGCACCTGATTCCGTCCGGCATCCTGACTCCTGGCGTCAAGAACATCATCGGCAACGGCGTCGTCGTCGACCCGGGTGTGTTGCTCGACGAGCTCGCCGGCCTCGAATCGCGCGACGTCGACACCTCCGGCCTGCTGCTCAGCGCCGACGCGCACCTGATCATGCCGTACCACGTGGCCATCGACAAAGTGACCGAGCGCTTCCTCGGCGCGAAGAAGATCGGTACGACGGGACGCGGCATCGGCCCCTGCTACCAGGACAAACTCGCCCGTGTCGGGGTGCGTGCCGCGGACGTTCTCGACGAGAAGATCCTGACGCAGAAGGTCGAGGCGGCGCTGGAGTTCAAGAACCAGGTGCTGTCCAAGATCTACAACCGCAAGGCTCTCGATCCTCAGCAGGTCGTCGACGAGGTGCTCGAGCAGGCGGAGAGCTTCAAGCACCGCATCTCGGACACTCGCCTCGAACTCAACCTGGCACTCGAGCGTGGTGAGACGGTTCTGCTCGAAGGATCGCAGGGCACGTTGCTCGACGTCGATCACGGCACCTATCCCTACGTCACGTCGTCCAACCCGACGTCCGGTGGTGCCGCGGTCGGTTCCGGTATCGGCCCGAACAAGATCTCGACCGTCCTGGGCATCCTGAAGGCCTACACGACGCGCGTCGGGTCCGGCCCGTTCCCGACCGAACTGTTCGACAATCACGGCGAGTACCTCGCGAAACAGGGTGGAGAGGTCGGCGTGACGACCGGTCGCGCGCGACGCACCGGATGGTTCGACGCCGTCATCGCTCGTTACGCAACGCGTGTCAACGGCATCACCGACTACTTCTTGACGAAGCTCGACGTCCTGTCCAGCCTCGACACCATTCCGATCTGCGTGGCCTACGACGTCGACGGGGTTCGCCACGACGAGATGCCGATGACGCAGACCGGTTTCCATCACGCAAAGCCGATCTACGAAGAGATGCCCGGTTGGTGGGAGGACATCTCCGGTGCGCGCACGTTCGAAGACCTGCCCCAGAACGCGCAGAACTACGTGCTGCGTCTGGAAGAGCTTTCAGGTGCCCACATTTCGTGCATCGGTGTGGGTCCTGGCCGCGACCAAACCATCGTGCGTCGGGACATTCTCGGTTCCTGATCCGCCGCGCCCTTGGCCCCGCAGCATTCATGCTGCGGGGCCTTTCTCGTTCTGAACCGCGGATCGGCAGGTAACGAATTGGATAAACCTCGTGGTCGGTTTCAGCCGATCGGGTCGGGTAGGTGTGCGCCTGCGGGCGGAGCGTCGGGCATCGTGAGGTTTTCGCGTTACTGCATTCGAACGAACGGTCAGCTTTACACACCGTCGCAGCATGAAACGTCCGGTTGGTAAAAAGCAGTCAAAAATACCTTTTACCTTTTTCCTTTGCGTCGCTAACAGACCCCTCGGTACCTGCGAAACAATGGACGACGCACCAGGTGCGCGGGCCGGCATCGGCCACCCGACCCGAAGAAGCTGGGTCTCCTCATCGGCCTGAGAAAGCTCGGGCCCACACGAAGAGAGAATCGTATGAACAAGGCAACAAAAGGCGCCGTAGCAGCGGGTGTTTCGGCCGTACTGCTGCTCGGTGGTCTCGGGTCCTTCGCTCTGTGGCAGGACACCGAAACCGTCGGTGGCGGCGAAATCAACTCGGGTGAGCTGAATTTCGAGCCGAGCGGGGCGCCGGGCGTCTGGACGGACATCTCCGTCACGCCGAACGTCGTCATCGGTGCCGATCCGTCGGGATACCTCATCGTGCCGGGCGATGTTCTCACGTACGACACGACGTACACGGTCAATTCGGCCGGTGAGAACATCGCGGCGACGATCACCGCGGACTTCACGGGCATCGGTGGTGGAAACGAACTCGCCGCCAGGTTGAACCCGCAGGTTTCCGTCGACGGCGGTCCTGCACTGGCCAGCGGGTCGGCTGTACCGCTCCCGTTGACATCTCCCACCCAGACGATCGAGGTAACGGTCACCATCACCTTCGACGAGACGACTCCGGATCTGATCGCTCAGAATCAGTCGGTGAACCTGAACGATTTCACCCTGACGCTCGATCAGGTACGTCCCTGATCGCTGACCTGTGATCAAGCACGGCCGATACTGGGCCCTCGCAGCCGCGTCCGTCGTCGTGGTGGTCCTCGGATCAGCACAGACGACGGGCGCGTTGTGGCGTGACGATGCCGCGGTAAGTGGGGGCACCATCAACTCCGGCACCTTGGACATCAAGGTCGGACCCACGGGAGCCGAGGTGAACGACTACGTGCTTGCTGCGTTGGGCTCGACGAACCTCGGACCCAACGGGTTCTCTCAGGCGCCGCTGTCCGTGAAGAACGCGGGCACGGTCCCGTTCGGCTATCGCTTGCAGACGACAACGGTGACGGGGACGGTTCCATTGACGCTGACCGCGAGTATCGTTGCCGCGACCGCGAACTGCCCGTCGACGGTCGACCCGACCGGGGCGACGCAGTTGTACACCGGCAATGCAGCCGGCGCGCAGGCTCCGCTTGCACCGGGGTCCAGGGTGCTTGCACCCGGAGCCGGTGAGGTCTGGTGCTTTCGTCTCGCGGTCGGGGTCGATCCGCCGAAGAACCAGTCGTCGACCGTGAAGTTCTCGTTCCGGGCGGACCAGACATGAGTACCGAAGACACCGACGTCATCCCCGTGGTTCGGGCTGAGAAGCCAGTCGACGATCGCACGGGTGTGTGGTGGTGGGTCAGTCGCGTCGTCTCGTATACCTTGCTTGCCGCAATGCTTTTCGTGCTTGCTGTGACGGTCGTCGTTCCGCGCGTGTCGGGTTCGACGCCGTACACGATCCTGACGTCTTCCATGAAGCCCACCTACCCACCCGGAACTCTCGTCGTCGTCAAGCCCGCCGATCGCTCGGAGCTGACCGTAGGCACCCCGATCACGTACCAGATCGAGTCGGGCAAGCCCGATGTGGTGACGCACCGAATCGTCGCGACGCAACAGTCCGGCGGCGGCGTCACGACGTACGTCACACGCGGCGACAACAATGGATCCGACGACGAGAACCCAGTGCAGATCGGTCAGGTTCGCGGCAAGGTCTGGTATTCGGTGCCGTACATGGGTTACGTCAACAACTGGCTGAACGGCGAACAGCGCCGAATCACGGTGACAGTCATAGTGATCGGCCTCGCCGGGTACGCGTTGTTCATGTTCGTCGGAGCTGGACTGGATCACCGGAAGAAGCGGAGGGCGGCGTCGTGAACAAGGACGTTGCCGTGCCCTGCGCAATTGTGGTCACGGCATTGGCGATCGTGGTCTTGCTCGGGACCGGCTCGGCTCGGCCGGTGCAAGCGGTCGGGTACAGCTACGACGGCGTGACGTGGGAGCATGTACTTCCTACTCCTCTGTTGGACAAGCAGATTCGATGGGTTCCCGGTGATCGGCGCGACGTGGCCTTCCATGTCTTCAACGACACGGACAACGATGGACGTATTCAGGTGCAGGTTCGGACCGACAACCGAAAATTCGGCGAATCCTTGACGGTGTCGATCGACGGAACGCCGTACTCGTCGGGGTGTGGAGCTGTGTTGGTGGGCGCGCACGAGAAGCGTCGTATCGGGGCCACGGTCGATATGGCTGTGAATGCAGGAAATGCAACGCAGAATGCGCAGTCGGTCGTGGAATTGATGGTGCGCTGGGACAACGAGGACGACGTCGAGTGCGCGACGGCCTCGGGTGAACGGGAAGGTGCGTACTCGTGATGGCGCGTCATACGGAGAAGCGCAGTGTGGTGTCCCGGGTGGGGGCGGCAGTAATCAGCGCCCGTGCCCGAGCCATTATGTCGATCGGCATCGTTCTCGGCCTGGGTGCGGTGGGAACCCTTGCGGCGTGGTCGGATACGTCGACGGCGACGTCGGGTACGTTCACGACAGGAACGATCGACATCACGATCGGTGACACGGCGCCGGGTGCGGACAACGTCACGCTGACGTCGCTATCGAGCACGGGCATCGCTCCGGGCAATACGGTGTCTGCTCCGTTGACGGTCCGCAACAACAATTCCGTGCCGTTCACGTACACGATCTCGGTCGTCGCGAGCAATGCGACGCTGGGTGCCTTGCTGAACACCTCGGTGTACGCCGGATCAGCCTGTACGGGAACGGCATTGAGCACGGTGTCGGGTCTGTCTCCGTCGAAGTTCTTTCAACAGACATCCCCAGCGGGTAATTTGAGCAGGCCTCTCGCGCGGAACGACACCGATCCGCTGTGTATCAGCGTGACGATGCCGTCGACTGCTACAGCGCCGGCAACGCCTGCGTCCGGAACATTGACCTACTCGCTCGTGGCGACGTCGTCGTAGATGAGTACCGACGCAGTGCGAGTCGATGCGCACGACCGAAGGCCGCGACGATGGTTACGCGAGACCGCGCTCACCATCGGAGCTCTGACAGGCCTGCTGTGCGTTCTGGTGGCGTTGTCCGCGTTCGTGTTCGGTGTGACCCCTCTGGTGTTCAGGTCTGGGTCGATGTCACCGGCCATCGAGACGGGCGCGCTGGCATTGAGCAAGAAGACGCCTGCCGTCGACGTGCGTGTGGGCGACATCGTGAACGTCACCGATGCCGCGGGAAACGGCATCACTCACCGCGTCGTCGAGATCGGGGCGGTCGGAAGCGACAGCGTCGAACTGTTCCTGAAGGGTGATGCGAACGCGGATCCCGATGCCGAACCGTATTTCGTCTCGGAAGCAGGCAGGGTCCTGTTCAGCGTGCCGAAGCTGGGCTACGTAGTGACCTGGTTGAGTGGGCCTGTTGCAGTGTTCGCGGGTGGGGTGTTCGTCGGGGTTCTGCTGATGATCGCGTTCAGGCCGCGGGACGGGGAACGGACGCCGACCGACGACGAACCGGAAACCTTCGGTCGTCACAGCAAGATGCCGATGTCGGTGTTCGCGGTGCTGGCCACGATCGGTGCGGTCGGCTTGTCGTCCTCCAACCCTCCAGTTGCATTGGCCGCACCTCTGACCGACACCTCGACCGTGACGAGCGGGGCCATCCAGACCGTCATTCCAGTACCGAGCGGATTCAGGTGTGACAACGTACTGCTCGCCGGAGCACAGCTCAGCTGGACGAACAATCCGGCGCTGGGGTACGAACTGAGCTTCACCCCCGTGGTAGAAGGCGTCACCAACCCCGTCGTATTGCCTCCCGCGACGGGCGCGACCCGAACGTACAACTCGGTTCAGCTCGCGTCGCTGTTGATGGTCGGCACCAGGACATTCACGCTGCGAGCGACCTTCAACGGCGTTCGCTCTGCAGCGACGGGTACCAGGGCAATCAGCTACACGACCGCTTTGATCACGTCGTGTCAGCCCGCAGGCCCTGCCGGAGCTGCCGCCCGCCTGGCACCGCAAGCCGCCCAATCGACGACGACGACCCCGTCGCCTTCGTCCACAACGCAAGACCCCACTACGACGACGCCTACGCCTGCGCCGACAACCCCGCCTACGAC
>NZ_JAAFYV010000056.1:0-20212 GCF_011770055.1 Rhodococcus sp. B10
CGCCCGGGCCGCCCGACGGCGTGCCGCCGAGTGTCGACCCACCGAGTGACGAGCCACCACGCGGAGTTGTTCCGAAGCCGCCGGTTCCACCCATTCCCCCGGCGCCCGAACCGCCACCGAGGCGTCCGTTGGATCGCGAGGCACCGGGTCCGGCGGCACCGCCCTGGCCACCGACCGGTGCGCCGAGCATCGATCCGCCACCGGACGTGGAACTACCGCCGGGCGTGGAACCGCCGCCCGTCCCGTTGCCGGCTGCAGAGGTGGTCGGCGCAGCACCGAATGCGGAATCACCGGACGTCGGAGTCCAGCCTGCTGCCTGCGTCGCGGTCTCCTGGGGTGTCGACGGCGACGTCGTCGCGGTCGATCCAGACTGACCGCCGGGTTCCGCCTGCGGGCCGGAAAGTGAGCCGCCCGACGACGACGTCCCTCCTCCGGACCAGGTCGATCCCGAGGACCCGCCGTACGGAACGTAGTGCCCTGAACCCGAGCCGCTCGCCTCACCGCCGTTCGACGGATCGAGCGCCCGAGGGAGAACCGGGATACGGTCGCTCGCATCGCGAATGGCCGGTTGGTACAGCGTCTTCATGATCGTACGAGCCTGTTCCTCGGCTTCGTCGCGCTCGAACTGTGAATTCTTCATCGAACCGGGGACGACGAGGTTGCCGACCGACGCGAACACGTCGAGGACACGGTCGGTCTTCGAGATCGGTTGCGGCGCAGGCACGCTGCTCTTGGTGTCGGAGAGGGCGTCGTGCGCGGCGGCGATCGTGCCCGAGAACGTGTGCGACGCGATCATCAGCTCGACGGCCGACACCGCGTAGCGCTGCACGCCCGCTCCGGCCGCCTCGGCAGCGGCACCCTGCCAGTCCTGCCCGATGACGTTGCCGATATCCGACGCGAACTGCCCCGCGTCCTTGGACGCGTTTCCCCCGATCGTGCGCCAGTTGTTCGCCATGTTCTGCAACGTGTCCGGGGTGAACTCGGAAACCTTGCCGTAGATCTCGGCGTGGCTCATCGCGTCGAACACGTCGTCGGCCGCACCGCCGGGTCCGTCGTACCGAACGGCGTACCCGGCGCGCCTCGAGATGTCGGAAACCACGCCGTCGAGTCCCAGCGCGAGCCCCAACGGCAGGGGAGATCCGCCCTGCAGAACGGACGGAAGAGCGACGTCCAGCTTCTCCATCACGCTGGGGAGATCGGAGAGAACGAACTCCGGTTCCGGACTCACAGAGACCCCCACGGCATGCCCGAACCGTCTACCTGCGTGTTCATCCGTATCCCCCCAGCTACGAACCGACCTCGACTACTTGGACGCACCTCCGACGCCGACGGTTCCGTCCTGTTCGACCAGAGCGTGCATCCACGCGAGTATCTGCTCGCTCGCCTTGCCGCCCGCCGCGTCCGTGACCTCGAGCCGCTCGTGCCGGAAGCCGAGGAGTTCGAGTTCGCCGTGCTTCGGCCGGATCGCCCGATCGGCGGCGATGAGCATCTCGGCGTCGAGGGCGCCGTCGCCTGCCGCGAGTGTGACGGCGTCGGCGTCGAGGGTTCCGTCGTCGATGCAGCGGGAGAGCACCTCTGCGACGGCTCGGCTCTTGCAGACGACGTCGGGCATCGTGTACACCTTGCGGCCCTGCTGCGAGACGTTCCATCCGCGTTCGGCACACCACGTCGACCAGTCGGCGAGGAAGTCCGCGGGCATCGATGCCGTGTCGACGACGAGGTAGCAGAACAGGTCGTCGGCAGTGCGACGCTTCAATACCCAGTCGCCGACGGCGCGGCGTTCCAGTTCGCCGCGCACACCGTCCAGGTCGACCGTCGAAAAGCTCTGGCGCCACGCCTGATCCGCTACGCCGTCGACGAGAATGTTGCCGCCGTTGCTGGTGATGGCGTATCGCCACGGCGCACCCGGTAGCGCGATCCGCTGGAATTGCTCGATGGTGCGCGTCGTCGTCGGCACCACGACGGCCCTGCGCGTCAGCGTCTCCAGGGACTCGGCGGCCACGTGTGTCATGTAGGACAGCGGAGCGCCGTCGTACATCTCGACACAGCGTACGGAATCGTCGACGGGGAACCCCAGTGCCGCAGCAGAATAGATCATCGTGCGGTCCAGGTCGACCGAGATCAGAACGCTCACGTGACGTCCTTGATCAATCCCATGCACGAGTACGCGAGATCCGGCACCTCGACGACGGGTACTCCGCGGGCAGCGGCGAGCATCCTGATGTGCTCGTGCTCCGGAGCGTCGATGTCACGCACCAGAATTCGCCAGGGAACGCGTCGGAGAAGTACCCGCGTCGTCTCCCCGACTCCCGGCTTGACGAAGTTGACGTGCGAGATTCCGAACTCGTCGCGCACCTTCTCCACCGATGCCCAGCCCGACCACGTCGGCGTGCGATCGGACGCGGTCACCGCGGCGACGGAGGCGGTGACATCGTCGCGTACGGCGTCGAACTGCGCGGCGACGGTATCGAGCAGGTGGTTGGACACGTCGTCGGGGGCGAGGTCCGCGTAGTACTTCGCCCCGTGGAACTCGCCGTCGCGAATCAGATCGCGGTTGAGGACGGTGCGTGAAACCAGTCCGGACACCGTCGAATTGAGGCATGCCGACGCGATCAGGAAGTCGTCACGCGTGCCGTAGGTGCGCGCGCACTGGCCCGGATCGGCGAGGACCGCGAGGTCGGGATCGAACCGCGGACCGTCGAACGCGTCGAGCGCCGCGGTCAGCTCACGAGCGATCGCCCCCTTACCGGTCCATCCGTCCACGAAGACGACCTTGCCCGGGTCGTGGTTGTCGGCGAGGTAACGCAGCGCAACGGAGTCGATTCCGCGGTCGCGGACGATCGACACCGCGTAGTGCGGCAACTCGAGTCCGTGCACCTGGTGTGCCCAGCGCCGCATCAGAATGCCGACAGGTGTTCCCGCCCGTGCCAGGGACGCGAGCACGACATCGTGGCCGCGCTCGGCCAGCACGATCTCGGTCACCGTTCCGACGGCGATCGCCAAGCGAGAAGCGCTCTCCTGCAGCACTTTCTCGAACAGCTCGCGGTAGGCGACATCGGGTTGGTACTCGATGGGGAGCGACTCGGCGTAGTGCGCGGTACCCGCTTGAATGTTCCTCTCGCGCTCGGTGATTCCTGCTTCGAGTTCGACGTGCGAGAGATCCTTCAGCAGCCAGGTGACCTCATGTGGTGCGTACGATCCGAACGCCGGCCCGGTCAACGGAACCGCGCGGCGTGATGCGGTGAGCGCCAACGGATCGGCCCCCGAGACCACCACGACCAGAACGTCGGATCCCGACGCCGCGAGAGTCCGTGCAGCTCCACCTTCGCCGAACAGGCGTTCCGTGTCCGCGGGATCGTCCACGACCAGGACCAGAATCGCGTCCTCGGGTCCCGACGCGTTGTAGACGTAGCGCGCCTCGGATTCCCCGTGCTCGGGGGCGATGAACTGGAAGCCGCGTCGCAGCGGGTAGTCGGGTCGATCGAGCACGTATGCCGGTGAGCGCGTGGTGGTCTGGAACAGCGCGGGATGTCCGCCCGCCCGCAGAATCGACGCCAACCGAAGCGGCAGGTACATCAATTCCTCGTGTCCGAGCACGACGATCGGCGCGCCCGGTGGTAGTGCCGCGTCGACCTGTGCGGCGACGCGGGCGATCGCCGCCTCGAACGCAGGCGTGTCGAAGGACAGGAAGCCGTGGCGGCCGCCGTCGGGAACCGCGTCGGGCCACTCCGCGTCGACGCGCATGACGGTTCCGGCCTTGTCCGCGACGGGATTGAACTGCGGCTCGGGCAGCGCGGCGACGTCGTCGACGAGTGTGTCACCGAGGTCGACGCTGCCCTGAGCCAGGCTGACGCTGTCGATGACGACACCGAGTTCGGCTGCGACGGAATCGGACTGGGCACGGTGCTCGGGCGCACGCATGTCGACGAGCGACGCGATCACGTAGTGCTGCCGCGGCGTCGTCGCGTGCACCGAGCGGATCGCTTCCAGCGCGGTCTTGCCGGTCGAGATCTCGTCGTCGACGAGAACCAGCGGCAGCGGCACGTCCAGAACGTCCGCGGACGTCGGCAGCAGGCGGTGGTCCGTCGCGTGCGAGTGCCCCTCCTGGAACTCCCCGTACACCTCGATGCCGGGCACGTCTCGACGCGTCGAGTGCAGGTAGCAGTGGGCGTTCAGCCGAGCTGCGACGCCGTGGCCGAGACCGGTTGCCGTCTCGGCGAATCCGAGTACGACGACGTCGGATCCGCCGACGGCGTCGAGTACGAGAGTGCCGAGGCGATCGGCGGCCGCGGTGACGACCTCGGGATCCACCGGGATGTGCTTGCCGAGCACCTCCGACACGAGAAGATGTGCGCGCCTGGGGTTTCGACGCAACCCGGGCTGGACGAGTTGCTCCACCGTCCAGTCGGACGACGACCCGGTGCCGGTGACGACGACACCCGATGCCGGGTTGGGCGTCGTCATCGGCCCGCCAATGCCGTGAGCAGATCCACGAACGTGATCCCTTCGTTGGTGACGCCGAACGCATTCGCGCGCAGCATGGTCTGTCGGGCCCAATTGCGGTGTGGGCCGAGCTCGTTCATCTTGTTGCGGTATCCGGACGGGCGTACCCCGCCCGAGTTCGACTCGAGAATGTCGAGCGCGTCGTGATACTCCTCGTGCGTGACGGCCGACAGTGCGTGCACGGCAGGAACATGCGACGGATGTATGACGGTCTTGCCCTGGATTCCGTTGGCTCGATCGAGTGCGACCTCACGCAGCAGCCCGTCGAGGTCGCTGCTGACGAGTTGCTGACGGAACCGTACCGCTTCGTGTTCGACGAACGGCGTCTGCCGCAGCATCGGGCGGAACATGCGTTCGTGGTCGGCGAAGTACTCCCAGACCGGGCCGGTGATGACGAATCCCGAATCCCCCGAACGGCCGAGGTGATTGACGATGGCGCTGATCGCGTCGGCGACCACACGGACGTCGTAGATCGTCAGGTCGCGGTCGCGTCGGATGCCGAAGGTGCCGCACATGTCGGTGGCACCGATACGTACGGCGAGGATGCGGTCCCGGTGCGCGACGAGGAGTTCGCGAATCGCCATCAGTTCCGCGTCCCGTGTCTCGCGGAAGAGCACCTCCCTGGACTCAAGAACGGGCATGGCGAACAACCGCTTGCCGTGTACGTCGGAGGCTGCGGCGATCTCGTCGAGGAACGACGCGCCGCGTGCGGCCGTGAACTTCGGGACCACGAAGCCGGACAGCGCGCGGGCGCCGTGTGCGACCTCTTTGCTGATGCGTCGGATCTGTTCCGGTGTACGAGCCCTGACGAATACCAGCGAGCCCAGATCGTCGGAGAGGTGGAGCTCGTCGAGCGTCGCGACGGTGTTGCCGATGGCCTCTTCGAGATTGTCGTCGGCGACGGCGTCCTCGAGGTCGATCACCAACGAGCAGACGCCTTCCGTGCTGCGTTTGACGAGCGTGGCCGTCAGGTCCTGCCGTGTCGCAGGCATGTACAACGTGGCTCCGAGAGCCGTTGCGACACTGGCCAAGTCGCCGTTCGGGTCGACAGGCGACGGCGACCGGAAGAACAGCGCGGCCTGGGTGGCCGCGTCGAGGTGTCGAAAGTGTTGCACCGGATTCCTTAGAAGTTGTCGATCGGGTCCTGCCGCGGCAGGTGTTGCCGAGCCGGGTGTCATCGGGCGGAGGCTCGCATGCGGTCGATCACCCCGGCGATGAATCCGGAAATACTGTCCAGATCCTGCAGATACGACCAGTAGTCCGGGTGGGTTCCGGTCAACGCGGTGCTTGCTCGCTCGATCCGAGCCAGCTGAGCATCCAATACCGATCCCCACTCGGCAACCAGTCCGCGGTTGAGCGCCAATTGTTGGGCGTCTCGTAACTTGAAACGCACCGCTTGTTCTTTCTCTCGCGGGTTGGCTTTCACTGCACGAAGCAGGTCGACGCGGTCGGTCACCGCGTCGACGAGCTCCTCCGCGTCGCTCAGGTGTGCTCGCGCCTGCGTGATGTAGTCCAATGCTTGCTCGGGATTTCCGGAATCCGCCGCTGCACGGGCCGCCGACATGTCCTCGGCAGCTTGCTCGATGTGGCGATCGCTGGCCTTCTCGTTGCCGGACAGATCCGCCGAGCTGGCGACGTTGAACTCACGCAGCAGCGTCGAGAAGGCAGGTGCCAGGCGTTCGGAGCGTGTCCGGACGGCTTCGAGGCGCGTGCGCACCGAAGCGAGGGCCGAGCGTGCCTCGCGCTCACGTGCCGGGGCCGCGTCGATCGCCGCCTCCAGCGCACTCGAGGCATCACGGAGGTCGCTTGCAGCGGCGCGTGCACCGAGGGCGTTCTGCGACGCCATCGCTGCATCGAGAGCTGCGACGGCGGCGTCGACCGACGACCACGCCGCGCGGATCGACGGATAGCCGATGAATTTCTCGTCGGCATCGGCGACGGCCATCTGGGCCTTCTGTGCGAGGGCTTTCGCGTCCTGCGCCAGGCGCGGCGTGGCGGCGAGCATCGCCCGAGCCTGCTCGAGGTCGGTGCGGTGCGCCTCGTAGAACGCATCGACTGCTCGGCTCGCCTCACCGAGTGCGCGCGTCGCGTTGTCGAACGCAGCCTGCGCCGCTGGTGTGGCGACGCCGTCGAACTGGTCCATCGCGGCGAGATACGCCGCGCCGGCGTCGAAACACTTCTTCTGCGCGCCCGCCCACGCGGACGAGACGTCACGATCGGGCGTCAGTGCTTTGATGGCGTCGACGCCGGTCGACGCGATCGACTGTCGCTTGTCCATGTCGAGGAACGCGGCGACGGCGGTGTCCTGCGACGCGCGCGCGGCGGATTCGGCTCCCCCTCCGCGGCGAAAGGCCCCAGGCCAGCGACTTGTCACGAGCCCGATACTACTGACGGGAACTTCGGCGTGCGGTGCGCGCGTTGGCTGAGTACAACCGGATGAACTCGCACGAATCGGACACACGACCACTACGGTGAATGCCGTAGCGGAATCCACATCGAAAGGACTTCTCCATGGGCGTCAGCCTCAGCAAGGGCGGCAATGTCTCACTCACCAAGGCAGCTCCCAACCTGACCGCGGTCACGGTCGGTCTCGGCTGGGACATTCGTACGACGACCGGAACGGACTTCGACCTGGACGCCAGCGCCATCGCGCTGAGCACCGAGAAGAAGGCGTTGAGCGACCAGCACTTCGTGTTCTTCAACAACCTCAAGTCTCCCGACGGGTCCATCGAGCACACCGGTGACAACACCACCGGCGAGGGCGAGGGCGACGACGAGCAGATCAAGGTCGATCTGGCTGCTGTTCCGCCGAACGTCGATTCCATCACGTTCCCCGTCTCCATCTACGACGCCGATGCCCGCTCGCAGTCGTTCGGTCAGGTGCGCAACGCGTTCATCCGCGTCATCAACCAGGCCGACAACTCGGAGCTCGCTCGCTACGACCTCAGCGAGGACGCCTCGACCGAGACGGCCATGGTCTTCGGCGAGCTGTACCGCAACGGTGCCGAATGGAAGTTCCGCGCGGTCGGTCAGGGCTACGCCTCCGGACTCGCCGGAATCGCCCGCGACTTCGGAGTAAACGTCTAGTAAAGGCGTTCTCAAGATTGGGGATACCCCCGTTCCATCCTCCATGATGGGCGGGGGTTTTCCCGTTTCCTGACGTTCTTCACGATGGCAAGAGAAAGGCCACCGACAGTGGTTCTGCGAATATTCGGTTGGTCCATCGGAGTCACCCTCGTCTCGATGGTCGTGGCCTTCCTCTACGGTGGCTGGCAGGCGCTCTTCCTCGTCGCGATTCTGGGCGTCCTCGAAGTGTCTCTGTCGTTCGACAACGCCGTCATCAACGCGACCGTGCTGCGACGCATGAGCGAGTTCTGGCAGAAGATCTTCCTGACCATCGGCATCGTGATCGCCGTGTTCGGCATGCGCCTGTTGTTCCCGCTCGTCATCGTCTGGGCGGCGTCGGGCAAAGGGCCGGTCGAGGCTCTCGACCTGGCGCTCAACCCGCCGGCCGACGACGCCGCGTACTTCCCGGACGGCTCACCGAGTTACGAGACGCTGCTGACCGACGCGCACCCGCAGATCGCGGCGTTCGGCGGCATGTTCCTGCTGATGCTGTTCCTGAACTTCATCTTCGAGGACCGCGACATCACGTGGCTGAGCTGGCTCGAGAAGCCGCTCGCGCGCATCGGCCGTCTGGACCAGCTGTCCGTCGTCGTCGCAGGTCTGTTGCTGGTGCTCAGCGCCGAGTTCCTCGCCGAGGACGACAAGATCTCCACCGTCATGGTGTCGGGTGTGCTCGGCATGATCACCTACATCGCCGTCAACGGTCTCGGTGAACTGTTCCACGTGGACGAAGAGGGCGAAGAGTCCTCGGGCGGGCCGTCGAACCTCGCCAAGGCCACCGGCAAGGCGGGCTTCTTCCTGTTCCTCTACCTCGAGGTGCTGGACGCGTCGTTCTCGTTCGACGGCGTCATCGGCGCGTTCGCCATCACCGCGGACCCGATCATCATCGCGCTCGGCCTCGGCTTCATCGGTGCGATGTTCGTCCGTTCCATCACGGTCTACCTCGTCCGCAAGGGCACGTTGTCCGACTACGTCTACCTCGAGCACGGCGCACACTGGGCCATCGGTGCGCTGGCCGTCATCTTGCTGGTCTCGATCGGCGTGCACATCAACGAGATCATCACCGGTCTCGTCGGCGTCTTCTTCATCGGTGCGGCCTTCGTCAGCAGCATCATGCGCAACCGCAAGCTGGAATCGGAGGGCGTGGACACGCACACGCACGTCTAGACGTCACCAATCGTCGAGCTTGGTCAGGCCGTCCTGTAGCGCACGCGCGAACAGGGCGGCCTTCGTCGGTGCGGGACGCCCGACCGACAGATACTTCTGGCGAATGCGCGTCAGGTGCGTGTTGATGGTGCCTACGGAGATGTGCACCGATTTGGCCGCTTCGGGCTTCGAGTCCGACGCGAACCACGCGATCATGACTTCGACCTCGCGTGCGCTCAGCGGGGGCTTGCGATACAGGTGACCGTCCCGGTCCAGGGGCGAATCGTCATCGGAGGGTGGGTTCGGCGGACGTGGTGGGGTCATTACGTGTTCGACCTCCTTCGAGTGGGTTCGACGCCGGGTGTTCCCGGGCGCCGGCGTCCGACCGCCTGGTCTGATTTTGCACGGACAGCCGCTCGGTGTGCCACTTCGTCGCTCGAGTCCGTACAGGGTCAATACATCCGGTTGGGCGTTGACCTGGCGAAGAGCCGGTATTGCCCTATAGTTCGCGCATGAATACCGACCGCCCCGATCCCTCGGCGATAGTCACCAGGGCCGAGCTGGCAGCCGGACTTCGCGCTCTGCGCGAGCAGTCCGGTGTCACGTATCGCGAACTGGTCGAGCGCTCGGGCGGCCTGCACGGCACCGTCAGCGGATGGTTCTCCGGGCATCATGTGCCGGTGAAGGCCAGCTCGGAGATGTTCGACCGGGTACTTGCCGCATGCGGAGTGGACAGCAGAGCCGAGCGACAACGGTGGTGGGATGCCGTCGGGCGGGTCCGCTCGTCCCCGGGGCGGAAGCACTCGCGCAAGGGGCAGGCGCCGTACAAGGGTCTCGAAGCGTTCGGCGAGCAGGATCGTGAATGGTTCTTCGGCCGCGACGACGTCTCCGACACCCTCGTGGCGCGGGTCGACGCGCTCGCCGAGGCAGGCGGAGGCGTCGTCGTCGTGCTGGGGGCGTCGGGCTCCGGCAAATCCTCGTTGCTGCGTGCGGGCCTGGCGGGCGCCCGAGAAGGTGTCACGGTTCGTTCCGGTTTCGCAGGAGCGCGGGACTTCGTCGACACCGAGACGCACACTGCGGTCCTCGTATTCGACCAGATCGAGGAGCTGTGGACTCTCGCGACGGACGAGGAGAGAGCCGCGTTCCGTGGCGCTGTCCGACGGGTGCTCGACGGCTCGAATGCCGTGGTCGTGTTCGGTCTGCGCGCGGACTTCTATCAGAACGCCATCGGTGAAGACGTCTTCGTCCGAGGACTCGGTGACAGTCCTGTCGTCGTCGGGCGACTCGGTCAGAAGGAGGTGGCCGACGTCATCGTCGAGCCGGCGCGCAAGGCCGGCATGACCGTCGACGACGCACTTCTGCGTGCGCTGACCAAGGAGTTCGAGCCTCGTGGCTCGACGTTCGCACACGACCAGGGTGCGCTGCCGATGCTGTCGCACGCCCTTCTTTCGACGTGGCAGTTGGCCAAGGGGAACAGGCTGACGGTCGACGACTATCACGCCACCGGAGGACTCGCCGGTGCCGTGCAGCAGAGCGCCGAGACGGTCTTCGCGTCGTTGACACCCGCCCAGCAAGCACAGGCACGACGCATCTTCGTGCGGTTGGTCAACATCGACGGCGAGGTACTGACGCGTCGACGCGTGGCTCGTGCCGAGCTGTTCCACGGCGACGGCGTCGACGCCGATGTCGAGACGGTGTTGGAGGCGTTCACTGCGAGTCGTCTGCTGACGGTCGAGGAAGAAGCCGTGTCGGTCACCCACGAAGTGCTGCTTACGGCCTGGGACCGGATGCGGCTGTGGATCGCGGACGATCGGCAATGGTTGCTGACGCACAGGAGGCTCACCGACGCCGCGGTGTTGTGGGACGAGACCGGACGCGACACCGGGTCGGTTCTGTCCCGCAGCCGACTCGACGCCGTCGAGGACTCGCTGGCAGACGGTGACCACCGCGACGACCTGAATGCCGTCGAACGTGACTTCCTCGCCGCGAGCCGCGACCGGGTCGATCATTTCCGGTCGCAGCGTCGTCGTCGGCGGCGGGTGTTGGAGGGACTGGCTGCTGCCCTCGCCGTCGTCACCGTCGTCGCAGTCGGTTCCGCCGGCGTCGCCTTCTCCGCACGAGCAGACGCGGACCAACGACGTGCCGACGCGGAGTCTGCGCTGGCCGGACAGGTCGCCGGGACCGCAGAGCGACTCCGCGAGCTCGATCCGGGCCTGTCGGTACACCTTGCGCTCGCGGCGTACGAGACGAACCCGACCCAGGCTGCGCGCTCGGCGCTGCTCGACGCGTCGGCGATTCACGCGCCGGTGCGGCTCCCCGGCGTTCCCGGGCAATCGCGAGCGCGGATCGATTCGACCGGAACCGTGCTGGCAACGGCGGGCGCGGACGGCGTCGTGCGTCTGTGGTCGGTCGACGGGTCGACCGCGCAACCCCGCGGGACCATCACGCTGTCAGGACCGGGGTCGGCGACGGCGCTTGCCTTCGCGCCCCCGGAGCCGATCGTGGCCGTCGGAGGCGCGTCGGGCACGAGTCTGTGGGACGTCTCGGATCCGGATGCGCCCGTCGAGCTGGCTGCCGTGGACGATGCCCGGTCGAAGGTGCTGGCGTTCGACGCGGACGGTCGTGCGCTGGTCATGGTGTCCGCGCAGGGCGACGTGTCGTTGTGGGATGTGTCGGACCGTCGCGCACCTGCTCTCGTCGCGAATCCCGGGACGTCGGGCCCCGTCAACGCCGCCGCGTTCTCGCCCAGCGGCGCGCTGCTCGTCACCGCGGGCGTCGGACGGTCGCTGCGGGTCTGGAACACAGCGGACCTGCGAGTACCCGTCGTCGACGTGCCCTCCGACGGTTCGACGAACGACTACCTGTCGCTCACGTTCGCACCGGACGGCCGCACACTCGCAGCCGGGACGACAGGACGGGAGGTGGCGCGGTGGGCCGTCGACGAGCGTGGTGGCCTCACGAGCAGGACCCCGCTGACCGGGTTCACCAGCTACGTCAACGACGTCGCATTCAGTCCCGACGGCTCGGAGGTAGCCGCGGTCAGCTCGGACAACTCGACACGGACATGGGATGCCGTCACCGACGATCCGCGCGAGATTCTGCCTGGTCCGAGCCTGCTCCTGTCGGTCGCCTACAGCCCGGACCGACACCATCTGATCACCGCCGGGCAGGACGGGATCACCCGTCTGTGGCCTGTGCCGGGGCCGGTGATGAGTGGCCAGACCGACACCGTCTTCGTCAACCCGATCGACGGCAGCGGGACCCGCATCGTCGCAGGCGTCGGCGCACGTGGAAACGGACTGCGGTTGTGGAATGTCACCGATCCCGACCGTCCTGTTGCCGCCGATCGGAACCTGGTGGCGATGGATCCCGCCGACCCGCTGACAGGTGCCGCCGCCATCTCGTGGGATGGAACGACGGTTGCGGGCGGTACGGCATCCGGAGCATTCCAGCTGTGGAACGTCGAGGATCCCCGCGACCCGATCCCGCTCGGTAGGCCGCACCCAGCAGTGAAGACGCTCGTCGGAGCCCTCGCGTTCACGAGGACCGGAGATCTGCTCGCGGTGTCGCCGCAGAACTCGTCGGACATCTCGCTGTGGGACGTGAGCACCCCGGACCGCCCGGTGCAGCTGGCGACGTTCGACGCAGGCAACAACCCGCAGGTCATGGCATTCAGCCCCGACGGCCGCGTGCTCGCCGTCCCTACTCTGGCCGACGTCGTCGAACTGTGGGATGTCACCGTGCCAAGCACGCCGAAGCGCACGGCGACTCTGGAGGGATTCGACGACGATGCGACGACGGTCGCCTTCGACCCGGACGGGCGAATTCTGGCTGCGGGCAGCGCTGATCGGACGGTCCGGTTGTGGAACGTCGAAGATTCGTCGGCTCCCCGGCACGTCGCGCGGATCCGTGGTCCTCGCGACGCCGTCTACTCCCTCTCCTTCGACCCGAGCGGTACGCGCCTCGCTGCCGGCGTGGGCGGTCGGTCGATGTGGATCTGGGACGTGAAGGATCCGTGGAATCCGGAGGGCTACGCGACGCTGACCGCCTACGGGGACCGAGTGAACGACGCCGTCTTCACGGCCGACGGCAACGCTGTCGTCGCCGGCGGACCGGCGCGTGATCTACGTGTGTGGAGAGCCGATCCCGACGAGGTCGCCTCCCGCATCTGCGATGGCGGCGGCTTGTCGGTGACGCCCGACGAGTGGGAGCAATACCTGCCCGGCTCGCCGTACCGCGAATTGTGTTGAGAGCCTTACAGATCCGCGATGTCTATGAGGCCGTCCTGCAGAGCGCGCGCGACGAGGGCGGCCTTCGTGGACGCGGGACGGCCGACGGCTGCGTACTTGGCGCGGATACGCGTCAGGTGCGTGTTGATGGTTCCGAGGGACAGGAACAACGACTTGGCGACGGCGGTTTTCGAGTCGCAGCGGATCCAGCCCGTCAGAACCTGGACTTCGCGGTCCGTCAGGATCGGCCTGGGCAGAAATGGTCCGGTCGCAGGTGTGGCCGGGGGCAGCTGAACGGGCGGAGGGACGAGGCTCATGGTGCGCCGCGTCGACAGTTCGACGACGGGTCCGACCGCGCTCGACGGACGTACCACTGCGGCTTCGAAGCTAGCTGACATGAAGTTCTCCCCGGGTTCCAAATGTTGTGGCAATGCACAACCAAAGCTGAAACTAAATCTTCACAGTTGGCGACCGGACTGTCCTGCCCTGAAAACTAGGGGCATTGAACCGACAACCTTTGCCCGCCCCCGCAGGCCGTCAGCTGTGTGGATGCACTTCCGGCATCGGCAGCCAGCCGTCCTCGACGGCTCGCTTGTACAGATCGGTCTTGGTCGGAGCCGGTCGGCCCGCCTCGGCGTACTTGTTGCGGATTCGAACGAGGTAGTCGTTGACGGTCTGTTCCGACAACCCCGCGAGCCGTGCGACGCGGCCCGCCTTCTCACCCGACGCGTACAGGGCCAGGACTTCGCGCTGACGCGGACTGAGTCCGACGTCGGGAAGCTGTGGATCACCGTCGATGGCCGCGGCCCAGTCGGTGGTGACGACCTGACCGCCATCGGCTGCGCGTCGAATCGCGGAGACGATCGCCGCGGCTGGTTCGGACTTGCGGACGACACCGAGCACACCTGCGCGAGCGGCGGAACGGACGAGGAACGGGTTCTCGGCGCTGGTGTAGACGAGTACCTGCATCCCGCAGGCGTACAGCTTCTCGACGTTCGCGCGTGGTGACGATCCGTCGCCGAGACGAAGATCGAGGACGACCAGATCGAAAACCCGGGTCTGGACGAGAAGTTCGTCGACGGTGGCGGCGACGGCCACCAGGTCGAGATCGGATTCGTCGGCAAGGATCGCTCGAAGGCCCATCGCTACGGATTCGTGGTCTTCGACGAGACCGATCCTGCGTACCGCGACGCCGTCCGCCGACGTTGTCGATTCCCCCGTGCCGAAAGTCATGTCCTGCCCCTGTTTCACCCGATGGGCAGTAATCGATCCGCCCGCCCGACTAGTCGACGGAACGGAGTAGTTCGTTACGGGGCGACAGTGAGATTCTCAGGAGGTGGCCGACGCCGGGGTCGACTCGATCTCCGGAGCGGGCGGCGGTGACGTGGTCGGGGCGCCGTCGAATCTGAGCCGGGCACGAGCGAAGAGGAAGAAGAGGACGACGAGCAGGCAGGCCCGTCCCCAGACGCCGACCTCGACGAAGAACTGTTCGGTGGTGGCATCGGAGCCTGCGGCGAGGGCCGCGAAGTACTTGAAGACTCCGATTCCCATCGACAGATCCGCGACGAGATAGGCGACGACGACGCCCCACGGCACCCGCAGCAGGACGAAGAACGGCACGAGCCACAGCGTGTACTGCGGTGAGTGCACCTTGTGGAACAGCAGGAAGCCGCACAGCATGGATCCGCTCACCGCGATCCAGGGGTACATGCCGTCGAGCCGAGCTCGGCGCAGCCCGAGTATCAGCGCAAGTCCGAACGCCGCGAACACCAGCAGCGGCGACAGGATGTCGACGGTGTTCTGAAAGCTCGCTTCCGCGTGTTCGTAGTCGTCCGCGGTCATCGAATCGGTGATGTAGAAGTGCCGCACACCCCAGTACCAGATCGAGTTCGTCGTGATGTCGGCCTGCCTCAGGGACTGGAAGACGAACGACGCACGCCACCCTTCGTAACCGCCGAGAGCAAAGGGCAGATTGATGGCGACGACCGTCGCTGCTGCGGCACCCAGCACGGCGAGCCCGCCCCGGAAGTCCCATCGCCCGCGGCCACCCTCGTAGACGACGTACGCGGCGAGCGGCAGTACGAACGCGCCTGGATAGAGCTTGAGGCAGAAACCGATCGCGAGCAGCACCGACGCGAGCACCGCACGGGTTCGCAGCGGCAGCCGCGACGCCATCACGAAGACCGCTCCGACGGCTGCGGCGACGACCGGGAGCTCCCAGTTGTGGAAGGCGTACATGACGAGCGGTGGACCCGCGGACCACAGGAACGCGGCCCGGCCGGCGAGGCGTCCGAGCATCCACGCGGTGAGAAGACCGAACGGCGCGAGCAGCAACGCGGACCACAGCAGGAACTCGGCGTCGGTGTGCGACGGGATCGCACCGAGCCACATCAGCACGCCACTGAGTACCGGGTATTCGACGGTCCCTCCCGTCAGCACCCCGTTCGACGTGATCGCCCCGTCGAGGTACGGGAAGACGTGGTTGTTTATATCCCGGCCCAGCCACAGGAACTGGATGTCCGAGTAGCAGACCGAACTGTCCTTGATCGCATCGAACGCGGTACTGCGGCCGTCGTCGTCGAACGGTGCCACCGCGCAGCGAGCCTTGTTCAGATAGCCGAGGATCAACGTGAACGCACACAGCGTCACCACGGCGATCATCGTCGCCGGTGAGGTGCGCACCCCTGATCGCATGAAGCAAGACTATGTCGCCGACGCCCCGGCATCGGTACCGTCATCTGATTTCGCAGGTCAGGAGGCGCTCGTGTACCCTCCAAGGGTTGCTGACGCAACGACCCTCCTGCCACGGATAGTCCGTGGCCGTTTTCACTAGTCCACAGGAGGTGATGAGGTCTTATGCGTCATTACGAATTGATGGTCATTCTGGACCCCAGTCTGGACGAGCGCACGGTCGCTCCGTCACTGGATACGTTCCTCAATGTCGTTCGCAAGGACGGCGGCAGCGTCGACAAGGTCGACGTCTGGGGCAAGCGTCGTCTGGCCTACGAGATCGCCAAGCATGCCGAGGGCATCTACGCCGTTGTGAACCTCAACGCCGAGCCTGCCACTGTCGCCGAACTCGACCGTCAGCTCGGACTCAACGAGTCCGTTCTGCGTACGAAGGTCCTGCGACAGGGCAAGTGATTGTCGTTGCCCGCCTCTAGGCTGGCATCAACAAACGACTTTCTACTGAAAGAGGAACCATGGCAGGCGAGACCGTCATCACCGTCATCGGCAATTTGACGGCAGATCCCGAACTTCGTTTCACCCCGGCCGGCGCGGCCGTGGCCAACTTCACCGTTGCGTCCACCCCGCGCACGTTCGACCGTCAGACCAACGAATGGAAAGACGGCGACGCACTCTTCATGCGCTGCAACATCTGGCGTGAAGCTGCGGAGAACGTGGCCGAAAGCTTGACCCGTGGCTCGCGAGTTATCGTGAGCGGCCGGCTCAGGCAGCGTTCGTACGAAACGCGTGAAGGCGAGAAGCGGACTGTCGTCGAACTCGAAGTCGACGAGATCGGTCCTTCCCTGCGCTACGCCACCGCGAAGGTCAACAAGGCCAATCGCGGAGGCGGCGGCGGGGGTGGCTTCGGTGGTTCCTCGGGTGGATCGGGCGGCGGCCGTTCCAACTCCAACTCGGGATCGAACTCCGGTGGAGACGACCCGTGGGGCAGCGCCCCGCAGGCGTCGGGCTCCTTCGGTGGGTCACGTGGTGGGGACGACGAGCCTCCGTTCTAGATCCTTCGCGATCGAGAACAACCAGACGTAACGGAGAAAGACCCATGCCGAAACCGCCATTGCGCGACAAGGTGCTCAAGAAGAAGGCGTGTTCCTTCTGCAAGGAAAAGAACACGCAGATCGATTACAAGGACACGACGCTGCTGCGTAAGTACGTCAGCGACCGCGGCAAGATCCGCGCGCGTCGAGTCACCGGCAACTGCGTCCAGCATCAGCGTGACGTGGCCGTTGCCGTGAAGAACTCGCGTGAGGTAGCTCTGCTCCCTTACGCCGCGACGGCTCGATAAGAAAGGGGCGATCACTCATGAAGCTGATCCTCACCGCTGATGTGGACAACCTCGGTGCGCCCGGCGACACCGTGGAGGTCAAGGACGGCTACGGCCGTAACTTCCTGCTGCCCCGCGGCCTGGCCATCCCGGCCACCCGTGGCGCTCAGAAGCAGGTCGAAGGCATCCGCCGCGCTCAGGAAGCTCGCGCCGTTCGCGGCCTCGAGCACGCCAACGAGCTGAAGCAGGCCATCGAAGGGCTCGAGTCCGTGTCGCTGTCGGTCAAGACCGCAGGCGATTCCGGCAAGCTGTTCGGCTCGGTCACCGCGTCGGACGTCGCTTCTGCCATCAAGGCAGCGGGCGGCCCCGTCGTCGACAAGCGCAGCATCGATCTGCCGAAGGCTCACATCAAGGCAACGGGCAAGCACGACGTCGTCGTGAACCTGCACCCCGATGTGGCTGCCAAGTTCAAGCTCGAGGTCGTCGGAGCCTGATTCAGGCTTCCGGCCCACTACGGCTGGAAAAAGCCCCACGAAACACTGTTTCGTGGGGCTTTTTTCGTGCCTTGTCACAAGAATGAAGCGCTGCAAACGATTTCATCTGTGAAGCAGGTCTCATGGGGGGCGGGCTGTGTCCGTTTTGCGTACTGTCGGTTACTGGGCGACACACGAACGGACAACTACGACAAGACACGCACATGACCGACCGACGTCTAGACGCCCGGAGGACCTGCCGTGACAACGACAGTGGACAAGGATTCAGCAGGGGCTGAATCATCGAAGAAGGGCCTCGAGCAGACGTCTCGGGTCGGGGGAATACTCAGATACGACGTTCCAGCGTCGTTGGTCGTTTTCCTTGTGGCAGTACCGCTTTCGATCGGCATCGCAGTCGCATCGGGAGCGCCCATCATGGCCGGGCTCATCGCCGCGGTCATCGGTGGCATTCTCGCAGGCGCCCTGGGTGGTTCGGCATTGCAGGTCAGCGGTCCTGCGGCCGGACTCACCGTGGTGGTCGCCGAACTGGTCAACCAATTCGGTTGGGCCGTAACATGTCTCATCACCGTCGGGGCCGGCGCAGTCCAGATCCTCTTGGGGCTCAGCAGGATCGCACGACATGCGCTCGCAATCTCTCCGGTGGTGGTGCACGCGATGCTCGCCGGAATCGGTGTCACCATTGCGCTGCAACAGATTCACGTCCTTCTCGGCGGGGAGTCCGAGAGTTCCGCAGTGGACAACCTGCTCGCCATTCCGACGTCCGTCGCCGACGGTCAGTGGCCGTCCATCTTGGTCGGCGGCGTCGTCGTCGCGCTGATGCTGATCTGGCCCCGACTCCCCGGTGGGGCGTCGAAGGTGCCCGCCGCGCTCGTCGCTGTCGTCACGGCAACCGCGATCTCGGTGTTCATGGATCTCGACGTCGAACGAATCGACCTGCCCGGCAACCTGATCGAGGCACTGGCACTGCCGGCCATCCCGGACGGCCAGTGGGCGGGCATCGCGACGGGTGTCCTCACGATCGCGTTGATCGCCAGCGTCGAGAGCCTGCTGTCCGCGGTTGCGATCGACAAGATGCACACCGGCCCGCGCACCAACTTCGACCGAGAACTACTCGGCCAGGGTACGGCCAACATGGTCTCCGGTGTCGCGGGTGGTCTACCGGTCACCGGCGTGATCGTCCGCAGCGCCAGTAATGTCAAGGCAGGAGCCAAGTCTCGCGCCTCTGCGGTTCTTCACGGCGTGTGGATTCTGATCTTCTCGGTGCTGTTCATCTCGGTGGTGGAGCTGGTGCCGTTCGCCGCGCTCGCCGGTCTGTTGGTGATGATCGGTGTCCAGCTGATCAAGTTGGCGGACATCAAGATTGCGCGTAAGACGGGTGACATCGCCGTGTACGCGGTCACTGTCGTCGGCGTCGTCGTACTGAATCTGCTCGAAGGCGTGCTGATCGGACTCGCGCTCGCGATCTTCCTCGTACTGCGTCGCGTCGTCTGGGCCAACGTGCATGCCGACGAGACCGTCGACGGTACGTGGCGAGTGCACATGCAGGGCTCGCTGAGCTTCCTGTCGTTGCCGCGTCTGACGCACGTGCTGTCGTCGGTTCCCGCGGGCACCAAGGTGCACATGGAGCTCGCCGTCGACTTCCTGGATCACGCCGTACACGACCAGTTGCAGGAATGGATCCGTCAGCACGAGCTCGGGGGCGGAACCGTCTGCATCGAAGAGAACGGGTCGGCCTCGTTGGCTGCGGCAACAGAGGGGCCACCGAAGCGTGGCCTCGGAGCGGTCCGCGGTTCGCTGGCGCCGTGGTCGGCATGGCAGCTCAAGAGCGACACCGTCGCCGACGACCATCCGCCTGCTCTACGGCCGGTGCTGTCCGGCGTGGCCGAATATCACCGCACGCATGCCGAGGCGATCAAGCCGCACCTCGAAGGGCTGGAGGAGTTCCAGGACCCCGACACGTTCTTCCTGTGCTGCGTCGATTCACGGGTCATGCCGAACACCATCACGAGCAGTGGCCCCGGCGACCTCTTCACCGTCCGCAACATGGGCAACATGATCCCGGCGCAGGGGCAGGACACGTCCGTGGAGGCTGCGCTGGCGTACGGCGTCGACGTCCTGGGCACCAGCTCGGTCGTCGTGTGTGGACATTCGGGCTGTGGAGCGATGAAGGCCGTCATGGCTGGTCCTGAGAAGGCCGGCGACGAGCGCGTCGGCGAATGGTTGGAACATGGCCTGGCGAGTCTCGAGGCTTATCGGAGCGGCCACCCCGTCGGTCGTGCGGCCGAGGAACTCGGCTTCTCCGAGGGCGATCAGCTGGCGATGGTCAACGTGGCCGTGCAGCTGCAGACATTGACGCGGCACCGCGTCGTCGGCAAAGCGTCGGCCGAGGGCAGGTTGCGGGTGACCGGACTGTTCTTCGACATCCCGTCGGCCCGCGTTCTTCAGATCGGCACGAAGGACATCACCGTCCTCGACGGGCCCACGGACTAGGGGCTGATCGAGGGGTTGATCGAAACCCGCGTCTCGGATCCGTCCGCGGCGCGGGTTTCGCCGTTGCTGGGCCGCTGTCTGCGCGGGTTGCAGTGTGTGCGCGGGTTGTAACGTGCGCGGCTGCTGGAAGGTGCGCGGTTGGGTGGGGTGCGCGGGGCTGGGTCGCTGTCTGCGCGGGTTGCAGTGTGTGCGCGGGTTGTAACGTGCGCGGCTGCTGG
>NZ_JAAFYV010000057.1:0-19343 GCF_011770055.1 Rhodococcus sp. B10
CACCCCAGCCCACCCCGTCAGCTCCACTCCCGTGCAGGCAGGACGTCCGACATAAATCTGTGCAACGCTGGGTTCTCGTTGTCCGGCCGCCAGGCGGCGTGTAGTTCGACCGGTCGTTTGGGCGTCGTGTCGATAGGCCGGAACACGACGCCTTCCGGCTGCATGGTCCTCGACGAGGAGGGAACCAGGGCCATTCCGATTCCCGAGCGCACCAGTACCAGCATCGTGTGCACCTGCGTCACGTACTGCACGTACCGCGGCGTGACGCCGACGACGGTGAACGTGCTGATCAGCAACTCGTGAAAGTACCGGGCATCGACGGGCGAGTACATGACGATCGGCTGGTCGTCGAATTCCTCGATCGTCAGCTTGTCGTGCTGCGCGAGCGGATGCGATTCCGGCAGGGCGGCGACGAACGACTCGTGCAGCACCGGTCGGGACGAGATGCCCGGCCTGTTCAACGGAGGCCTGGCAAGACCGAGGTCGATGTCGCCGATCGCCAGCGACTCCATCTGTACCGCCGAGACCATCTCGCGCAGAACCACTTTGACGTCGGGAAGCTGCTCTCTCGCTTTCTCGAGCAGCTGCGGCAAGACCGCATGCGCGGAGGCGCCCGTGAATCCGACTGTGACGGTACCGAGATCGCCGGTGGGGACGCGTCGCACGGTCAGTACTGCGCCTTCGGCCAGGTGCACGATCCGGCGGGCGTCGGGAAGGAACGCGACGCCTGCTGCCGTCAGCGTCACGGAACGGCTGGTGCGGTCGATGAGCTGGACGCCGACCTCGTTCTCGAGCTGCTGTATCTGCCGACTGAGCGGCGGCTGCGTCATGTGCAGTCTCTCGGCGGCGCGGCCGAAGTGAAGTTCCTCGGCGACCGCGATGAAGCACGTGAGCCTGTTGAGCGAGAACAATTCATTCACTCCTGATATCGAAGAAAGCCGCTCGCGGTCAGGTCGGGTATCAACTTAACCTACGAGCGGCCATCGCCGATCAGTTACCAGCGGGGGCTGGTGTTCTCGAAACTCGGGTCGATGCTCTTCATGTACCCGGTGTCGTCGCGGTCCCGCAGACCGCAGTCGAGATACTGCCGATGCAACGCGGCGAGTGCGTCGTCGTCGATCTCGATGCCGAGTCCTGGCCCGGTAGGAACGGCGACGACGCCGTCGACGATCTCGAGAACCCCGGGCTTGACGACGTCCTCGGTCTTCCACGGCCAGTGCGTGTCGCATGCGTACGTCAGATTCGGCGTCGCCGCCGCCAGATGCACCATCGCGGCCAGGCTGATCCCCAGGTGGCTGTTGGAGTGCATCGACAAGCCCATGTCGAAGTTGTCGCACACACCCGCGAGCAGACGAGAACGCTGCAGACCGCCCCAGTAGTGATGGTCGGACAGTACGACCTGCACCGAATCTCGCAGTACAGCAGGCTTGAGCTGATCGAATGCGACGACACACATGTTGGTGGCGAGAGGCATCTTCGCCTCTCGTGCCACCTCGGCCATGCCGTCGAGCCCGGGCGTCGGGTCTTCCAGGTATTCGACGATGCCGTCGAGTTCGCCGGCCACCCTGATGGACGTGTCGACGGTCCATGCGGCATTCGGATCGAGCCGCAGCGGCAGTTCCGGGAAGGCTTCCCGCAATGCTTTGATTCCCGCGATCTCCTCGTCGGGCGGAAACACTCCACCCTTCACCTTGATCGCTCCGAAGCCGTACTCGCCGATCATCTTTCGGGCCTGCCGAACCAGCCCGCCGGGATCGAGCGCCTCACCCCACTCGTCGGGCTCGGCACCGGGATGTGCCGCCCACTTGTAGAACAGATAGGCGCTGAACGGAACCGCGTCTCTGACCCTGCCGCCCAACAGATCCGACACCGGACGCCCGAGGATCTTGCCCTGCACGTCGAGGCAGGCGACCTCGAACGGCGAGAAGACGCGATCCGTCGTGCTCGCGGTCGTGATCATCCCGGCGACGCCGTCGCCGCCGGTGACGATCGACGACGCCAGTTGGGTATCGATGGCAGATCGAATCTCGTTGAGCGCGAACACGTCCAGGCCGGTGATTGCCTCGGCTGCCGCCTCCATCCGCGCGACGTGCGCCGTGTCCGCGTACGTCTCGCCGAGACCGACGATGCCTGCGTCCGTGTCCAACTGGATGATCGCACGCAGGGCGTACGGCTGATGGACACCGACGGTGTTGAGCAGCGGCGGATCAGCGAAGGCAACGGGCGTGATGCGCGCGCCCGTGATCCTGATCGGCGCGGCCATCAGTGCACCGCGAGCTCGTGTCCGAGAACCGCGCGGCCGTTCGCGACGATCTCGGTGAGTTCGCTCAGGTGTGCACTGCTGATGTCGACGAGCGGCGGACGGACCGGGCCGGCCTCGATGCCTTCCATCGTGACGCCCGCCTTGATGAGCGAGACCGCATAGCCGGGAACCTGGTCGCGCAGACGCACGAGGGGGTGGAAGAACTCGCGCAGCAGCGTCGCAGTCAGCTTCTCGTTGCCGCTTTCGAGCGAGCGGTAGAAGGCGAGTGCCAGCTCCGGCGCGAACGCGAACGTGGCCGAGGAGTACAGCGTGACACCGATCGCGCGGTACGCCTGCTGCGAGACCTCTGCCGTCGGCAGGCCGTTGAAGAACTGGAACTGCTTGCCCGACGGTTCCAGCGCGTCGAGCACCGCGCGGACGATGCGGCCGACCTGATCGAGATCGCCTGTGCCGTCCTTGAATCCGACGACCGTCGGCAGCTGTGCCACCGCGACTGCCGACGATTCAGTGAAGCGTGCGTTGCTGCGGTTGTACACGATGAGCGGCAGATCGGTCGTGTCCGCGACAGCCTTGGTGTAGCCGACGAGACCGGCCTGAGGCATCGTCACGAGGTACGGCGGAAGGAGAAGGATGCCGTCCGCACCGTTCTCCTTCGCGCTGCGTGCGAACGCCTGGGCCTGCACGACGGATCCGCCCGCGCCGGCGTAGACCGGAACACGGCCGGCGACGACGTCGACCGCGGTGCGCACGATCTTGCCGAACTCTTCGAGTCCGAGCGCATGGAATTCTCCGGTACCGCACGCGATGAACACGCCACCGGGGCCGGCGTCGACGCCCTTGGCGACGTGGGCCGCCAGCAGGTCGTAATCGACCTCGCCGGCTGCGGTGAACGGGGTGACGGGGAAGAAGAGGACTCCGTCGAGCATGGTCTTGTCTCCTGTGATCGTGGGCAGTCGTATGGGCAGTCGTGTGTGGAGGGGGGATCAGTCTTGGGTGAGGGCGCCGTCGACGCGTCGCCAGATCCCGTCGGGGTTGCCGTCGGCAATTGCACTGGGAAGCAACGACTTCGGGACGTCCTGGTAGGCGACCGGACGCAGGAAGCGTTCGATGGCGAGAGAACCGACCGACGTGGTGCGCGAATCGGAGGTGGCGGGGAAGGGCCCGCCGTGAACCATCGCGTGACCGACCTCGACGCCGGTGGGCCAGCCGTCGAACAGGATCCGTCCGGCCTTCAGCTCGAGAGTCGACAGCAGCTTGCCTGCCTCCGCGTGATCCGCGTCGTCGCCGTGGATCGTGGCGGTGAGCTGACCCTCGAGGCGGACGGCCACGTCACGAACCTGCTGGGCGTCGCGGCAGCGCACGATCAAGCTGGAGGCGCCGAAGACTTCCTGCTGCTCGACTTCGGACGTGACGAACGTGTCTGCGTCGGTGGTGAACAGCGCTGCGCGGCAGGCGTTCGGCGCGTCGGTTTCGGTGCCGCGAGCCAGCTCCGTCGCGGACTTCCCGAGTTCTTCGACGCCGCTCGCGTACGAGGCAGCGATGTTGGGGGTCAGCATCGTCGTCGGAGCAGCCTCGGACACGGCAGCCCGAGCGGCCTCGACGAACGTGTCCAAACCGGGGCCGTCGACGGCGATGACGAGTCCGGGGTTCGTGCAGAACTGGCCCGACCCCATCGTGAGAGACCCGACGAACGCGCGTCCCAGGTCGGCGCCACGGGAGTCGAGCGCTGCACTCAGAACGAAGACGGGATTGATCGAGCTCATCTCGGCGTACACCGGAATCGGTTCACGACGGCCTGCGGCGGCAGCCACGAGAGCCGTTCCACCCGAACGTGATCCGGTGAATCCGACGGCCTTGACTCGCGGATCGGTCACGAGCGCGGTCCCGAGCGTGCGGCCCGATCCGTACAGCAGCGAGAAGGTGCCTGCGGGCATTCCGGTCGACGCGACGGCGTCGGAGACTGCACGACCGACGAGCTCGGAAGTTCCGGGGTGGGCGTCGTGAGCCTTGACGATGACAGGGCATCCGGCGGCGAGAGCCGACGCCGTGTCGCCGCCCGCGACCGAGAACGCGAGGGGGAAGTTGCTGGCACCGAAGACGACGACGGGGCCGAGCGGAACCTTCCGCTGACGAATGTCGGCGCGGGGGAGCGGGGTGCGGTCCGGGATGGCCGGGTCGATGCGCGCACCGTTCCAGCTGCCCTCACGCAGGACCGATGCGAAGAGCCGAAGCTGGCCCGTCGTCCGTGCGACTTCACCGGTGATACGGGCTTTGGGCAGTCCGGACTCGGCGACCGCGCGGTCGATCAGCGTCTCGCCCAGCGCGGCGATGTTGTCGGCGATGGTGTCGAGGAACTGTGCACGCGACTGCGACGACGTGGAGCGGTAGGCGTCGAACGCTGCTGCTGCCGCGGACGTCGCCTGCTCGACCTGGCCGAGGTCACCGTGCTTGTAGGAGGGTTCGAGATTCTCGCCGGTGCTCGGGTCGATCCCGTGGACTGCGGTGCCGGTGCCCTGCACGGACTCGCCGGCGATGATCGACGCGCCGACCAATTCGGTGGACTGCGTGAGCGATGCTGTCATGCGGACTCCTTTTCGTGTACATGGCCGAGCTGTGTAGATCGCCAAGCGTGTGTGAGGCAGCGGATCGGTCCGGCCGTGGCGCGTGACCTGCCTCATAGATGACGACGTTATGCCTGTGATCGATACGTGTCCAAGTCAAAAGATGGTGCTGTCGATGCTCGTCTGGTATCGATCCACGTCCCGCGCCCCGGGTTGTATCGATGCAGATCGTGAATCAGTTCATGCCTAGTTGGTCTTGGACATGAATCGTCGGCGGTGCTTAAGGTCATGTGAGCCGAGTCACCGGTCACACGGTGCTGCGCCCGCATCACACGTGGTCCTACAGGTCTGTGCGCGAACACAGACCGGACCCGATCTACAGAAAGGAGTGGCCGTTGTCGATCACTCTTCCGCCGACTCCTGCCGTGGACTCCGCAGTGGCGAAGATCTTCCGCCGCGTGGTTCCGCTGTTCATCATCATGTTGATCTGCAACCAGCTCAACAGGTCCAACATCGGCTACGCACGCGAGCATCTCGAGGCCGACGTCGGAATCAGCGCTGCCGCATACGGATTCGGTGCAGGCGTCTTCTTCATCGCCTACGCGCTCTTCGAACTGCCCAGCAACGTGATGATGGAGAAGTTCGGCGCCAAGATCTGGTTGACGCGCATCATGGTCAGCTGGGGAACCATCTCGTTCCTGATGGCCTTCGTCAACGGCCCGACGATGTTCTACATCCTCCGATTCCTCCTCGGAGCTGCCGAAGCGGGCTTCTTCCCGGCGATCATCTTCTACTTCGCGAAATGGCTGCCGAACACCCACCGCGGACGTGCGACCGCGTTGTTCGTCGCCGGCTCGTCGATCGCCGCGGCGATCTCGGGCCCGTTGTCCGGCCCGCTTCTGTCGCTCGACGGCCTGTTCGGCCACCGCGGTTGGCAGTACCTGTTCGGCATCGAAGGTCTGCTGTCCGTCGTCGTCGGAATCATCGCGTACTTCCTCATCGACTCCCACGTCAAGGACGCCACCTGGCTGACCGACGAGGAAAAGCGCGACCTGAACGCGACGATCGCCGCCGAGGAGGCCGCGAAGTCCGAGACCTCCGGTATGGGAGACGGTCGTTCACGCTGGAAGATGCTGCTCGACCCGAAGCTCATGCTCTTCATCTGGATCTACTTCGCGATCCAGCTGTCGATCTACGCCAACACGTTCTGGCTCCCGTCGATCATCAGGCGCATCGACGGAACGAACGACATCACCGTCGGACTGCTGTCGTCCCTGCCGTGGATCTGCGCAGTGTTCGCGATGTACTACATGTCCAAGATCGGTGACCGGACCGGCAACCGTCGCCCGCTGCTGATCGTCGCGCTGCTCACTGCGGCCGTCGGAACGCTGCTCGCCGCCGTCGCGACACCGTGGATCGCACTGATCTTCCTGTGCATCGCCGCGATGGGCTTCAAGAGCGCAAGCCCGTTGTTCTGGTCGATCCCGCAGTCGACACTGCACCCGATGGTGCTGGCCGCGGCCATCGCCGTCATCAACTCCGTCGGCAACCTCGGTGGATTCGTCGCACCGTTCAGCTTCGGCCTCATCCAGGACGCCACCGGGTCCGTGACCTGGGGCCTGTACGCCCTGGCGGCGTGCTCGGCGCTCGCAGCACTGTCGGTGCTGTTCATCAAGAAGTCCAGCAAGGATACTGTTCCGAACGCTACCGAGAAGGTTCGATCATGAACGCACGTACCACCACTCCCGTCGTCGCCGAGATGCGCGTCGTGCCGATCGCAGGACACGACGACATGCTGCTCAACCTCAGTGGCGCGCACGCGCCGTACTTCACGCGAAACCTGGTGATTCTCACCGATTCCGACGGCCGCGTCGGCGTCGGGGAAGTTCCCGGTGGCGAGCCGATCAGGCGATGCCTCGAAGACGCGCGATCCCTCGTCGAGGGTGCGTCGATCGGCACGTACAACGCGGTGCTCCGATCGATGCGCACGGCGTTCTCGGACAGAGATTCCGGTGGTCGTGGAGCGCAGACATTCGATCTACGCATCGCCGTGCACGCGGAGACCGCCGTCGAGTCGGCCTTGTTGGACCTGCTCGGCCAGCACCTGGGCGTCAGTGTCGCCGCCCTGCTCGGCGAGGGCCAGCAGCGTGAGAAGGTGCAGGCGCTCGGCTACCTGTTCTTCGTGGGCGACGCCGCCAAAACCGACCTCGCGTACCGCACCGCCGCGGACGAGGGCGCAGGCGCCGACGACTGGGAACGCATCCGGCACGAGGAAGCGCTGACTCCCGACGCCGTCGTGCGGCTGGCCGAAGCGGCACAAGAGCGGTACGGCTTCCAGGATTTCAAGCTCAAGGGCGGCGTATTGCCTGCCGCCGAGGAGGCCGCAGCCGTCACCGCACTCGCGCGGCGATTCCCCGACGCACGAATCACGTTGGACCCCAACGGGGGCTGGCTACTGAAGGAAGCGATCGAGACCTGCCGCGGACTGCGCGACGTACTCGCGTACGCCGAGGATCCCGTCGGGCCCGAAGGCGGCTTCTCCGGTCGCGAAGTCATGGCCGAGTTCAAGCGCGCGACCGGCCTCCCGACCGCGACCAACATGATCGCCACCGATTGGCGCGAGATGGGCCACACCATCCGATCGGGTGCCGTCGACATCCCGCTCGCCGACCCGCACTTCTGGACGATGAACGGTTCGGTGCGCGTCGCGCAACTGTGCGACGCATGGGGACTGACGTGGGGATCGCACTCCAACAACCACTTCGACGTGTCCCTCGCGATGTTCACGCATGTGGCCGCTGCCGCACCCGGCGACATCACGGCCATCGACACGCACTGGATCTGGCAGGACGGACAGCGCGTCACCAAGGATCCGTACCGCATCGAGGGCGGCTACCTGACGGTGCCCGACAAGCCGGGCCTCGGCGTCGAACTCGATTGGGACAGAGTCGACGCGGCACACGAGCTGTATCAGCGCGAAGGCCTCGGCGCTCGCGACGACTCGATCGGCATGCAGTACCTGATCGACGGGTGGGCATTCGACAGCAAGCGGCCCGCCCTCGTTCGGTGACGGTGGACCGATGAAGATCGTCGTCGGAGATCGAAACGTTCTGCCGCACAGGGAGCAGTTGTCGATGGGGCTCCCGGACGACGTCGAGGTCGTCTGGGTCGTCCCGTTCGACGAGGCCACCGCCATCGAAGAGCTCGGTGACGCGGACGTGTACGTGGGCGGTCGGTTCAGTGCGGCGATGGGCGCTGCGGCACCGCGCCTTCGCATGATTCATGTTGCCGGCGCGGGCACCGACAATGTCGACCGTTCCGGTCTCGGTCCGGATGTTCTCGTCTGCAACACCTTTCACCACGAGCAGTCGATCGCCGAGTACGTCGTCGCCGCGACCGTCATGATGCGTCGTGACTTCCTGGTACAGGATCGTGCATTGCGCGACGGGCGTTTCCGAACATCGGTCTACGATCCGTCGATTCCGCAGCCGATGTCGTTGAGCGGAGCCCGAATCGGATTCGTCGGATTCGGGCACATCGGTCAACGGACGTGGAGGCTGTTCGAGGCCTACGGCTGCGTCGGCGCCGCGGTCACCGGAAGCGGACGAGACACCGGCGCGTCGTTGGAATGGCATTCGGACACAAATGATCTCGTGAACTTGATGCAGTGGTCCGACGTCGTCGTCGTGTCCGCACCGTTGACCGACGACACGCGCGGCATGATCGGGGCTTCCGAGTTGGCGTCCCTGGGGGCCGACGGCGTATTGGTGAACGTCGGGCGCGGCCCGCTGGTGCAGGAGCAGGCGCTGTTCGACGCGTTGTCGGACAGGGTGATTGCGGCCGCTGCCATCGACGTCTGGTACCGGTACCCAGGGCCCGACGGTGTCGGAAAGCCGAGCGCACTGCCGTTCGAAGAGCTGCCGAACATCTTGATGACCCCGCACTCGTCCGGCGTCACCCATCACACCTTCGTCGGGCGGGTTGCGGACATCGCCGCGAACATCACCAGGCTTCACCAACGGGAGATGCAGTGCAGGTATTGAATGAATGCATGCACAAATAGTGTTGGACCGGAATCGATCTGGGTCATAGCGTGTGAGGCAGACCACGACCACCGTTCAAGGGAGTTCGCCGCAGTGTCCACATCTTTCACGACGAAGCCGACGAGCGGACTCACCGCTCCCGATGCCGCGATCAAGGCCCTCGCGGCAGGCGATGCGACGATCGACCGCATCGCCCACGTGAAGCTGTCGTCCATCACGCTGCCGCTCGAGAATGCGATCAGCGACGCCAAGGTGCTCACCGGCCGTCAGAAGCCCATGACCGAGGTAGCGTTCCTGTTCGCCGAGATCACGACCGAACAGGGACACGAGGGTATCGGTTTCAGTTATTCCAAGAGGGCAGGCGGCCCAGCCCAATTCGCCCATGCGCAGGAGATCGCTCCCGTTCTGATCGGTGAGGATCCCAGCGACATCGGCAAGATCTGGACCAAGCTGCAGTGGGCGGGTGCGTCCGTCGGCCGTAGTGGCGTTGCGACGCAGGCCATTGCGGCGATCGACATCGCATTGTGGGATCTGAAGGCCAAGCGTGCACAGTTGCCGCTGGCGAAGCTCATCGGTGCGACGCGCGACTCGGTGCAGACCTACAACACGTCCGGCGGGTTTCTGCACACGCCGATCGAAGAGGTGCTCGACAACGCCACCGCATCGTTGGCGGCGGGTATCGGTGGCATCAAACTCAAGGTCGGACAGCCCGATTGGCGTACGGACATCGCGCGTGTCACGGCGGTGCGCGAGCATCTCGGCGACGACGTCCCGCTGATGGTCGACGCCAACCAGCAGTGGGACCGCCCGACGGCAAACCGTATGTGCCGCATCCTCGAACAGTTCGACCTGGTCTGGATCGAGGAGCCCCTCGACGCGTACGACGCCGAGGGCCATGCGCAGCTCGCGCGGAACTTCGACACGTCCATCGCCACCGGTGAGATGCTCGCCAGCGTCGGCGAGCACGTCCGCCTCATCGAGGCAGGTTCCGTCGACATCATCCAGCCCGACGCCCCGCGCATCGGCGGCATCACGCAGTTCCTGAAACTGGCCGGCCTGGCCGAGCATCACAACCTGCAACTCGCGCCGCACTTCGCGATGGAAGTTCATCTGCACCTCGCGGCCGTGTACCCGCTGCAGACGTGGGTCGAGCACTTCGACTGGCTGGATCCACTGTTCGAGGAGCACCTCGAAACCCGTGACGGCAGAATGCATCTCTCGGAGAGGCCGGGTCTGGGCTTTACGCTGAGCGAGCAGGCCAAGGCGTGGACCGTCGGGACTGCGGAGTTCCGCCGCTGACGCCACTCACGGGCGGCGGTTACCACCACGTGAGTGGGAATGTATAGAGGGCTATGTATTCGCACTCACGGGCGGCGGAGCGCCTCCAGCGTTGCGCGAGCACCGTTCTCGTGCAGCGACGCGAGTTGCCGCGTGTACTCCTCGACGAATCGATCGTCGTCCACGAGGTCGCCGAACACCGCCCGGTTCGCGATGAACGCCGTCGGGTTCTCCCGCTGCGACTGGGCGATCGGGATCAGCGAGTCCTTCAGCTGGTCGACGATCTCGATGGGCTGACCGAGTTCGTCGACGCCCTCGGCGTACCGCGCCCAGCTCGCGACGACCGCGGTCGACCGGACGATATCGCCGCCGGTCTCGAGATTCTTGCGAATGACAGGCAATAGCCACTTGGGAATTCGATCGGACGACTCGGCGCACAGACGTGCGACGGTGTCGCGAATCTCCGGGTTCGAGAACCGCTCGATCAATGTCTTCTTGTACTCGTCGAGGTCGATGCCGGGGACCGGCTGGAGCGTCGGCGTCGCCTCGTTGTCCATGTAGGACAACAGGAACTCGGAGAACAGCGAATCCTGAGCCACCTCGTGCACGAGTCGGTACCCGCTGAGGTAGCCGAAGTACGCGAGCGCCTGATGACTTGCATTGAGCAAGCGCAACTTCATCAGTTCGTACGGCGTGACATCGTCGACGACCTGGACGCCGACGTCCTCGAACGGCGGTCGTCCGTCGGTGAACTTGTCCTCGAGCACCCACTGCGTGAACGGCTCGCCTGCGACGGGCCACTTGTCGTCGATGGCGTAGCGCTCCGAAAGTCCCTCCATCACTTCGGGCGTGGTGACCGGCGTGATGCGGTCGACCATCGAGTTGGGGAACGCACCCTCGGCCGAGATCCAGTCTGCGAGCGCCGGGTCCTTCAGCCGAGCGAACGTCGTGAAGGTCGACTGCGCGATGTGACCGTTGCCCTCGATGTTGTCGCACGACATGATCGTGAAAGGCTTCAGGCCCCGATCCTTGCGTCGCGCAAGAGCCTCGACGACGAGACCGAACGTGGTCGACGGAACGGCTCCGTCGGCGAGATCCGCCTTGATGGCCGGGTTCTCCTCGTCGAACTCGCCCGTCGTCGCCGAAAAGTTGTAGCCACCCTCGGTGATGGTGAGCGAGACGATCTTCGTCGTCTCCGCAGCCATCTTCTCGACGACCGCCTCCGCATCGTCGGGAGCGAAGAGGTACTCGACGATCGAGCCGATGATCCGGGTGTCCCACGTTCCGTCGGAATGCTTGAGCGCCAACGTGTACAGGCAGTCCTGCGCCTCCATGACGTCCTTCATCTTCCGGTCACCGGGAAGAACGCCGACACCGCAGATGCCCCAGTCCGAACCTTCGCCCTGCTGCATCAGACGGTCGACGTACATCGCCTGGTGCGCCCGGTGGAAGCCGCCGACGCCGAAGTGCACGATCCCGACCTGCACGTCGGATCGATCGTAGGTGGGTATCGCGACGTCCTCGATGAAGTCACCCAACGTGTGCTTGTTCAGCTTCATGCGTTCTTCTCCTTCGAAAGCCCGGGGACCACTACGGCTTTGATGCTCCCGGCAAGTTTGTCGGCGTTCAGAGCGTCCTCGACGTGCGCGAGATCGAAACGAGCGGTGACCATCGAGTCCAGGTCGACCTGCCCGGCGAGGACGAGTCGACGAGCGACAGGCCACGTGTTCGCGTACCGAAACACGCCTGTCAGAACCAGTTCTCGATTCTGGATCAGCGAGATCGGCAGAGCGTAGTCGTCTCCGCCCATGCCGACGAGCACCACGGTACCGGCGGGACGAACGGCATGGATGCCGTCGACGACGGCCCGCGGCGCCCCGGACGCGTCGATGAACGCGTCGACCTCGAGGCCCCGGATGTCGTCGACGGCGGGGTCGAGCACACGCGTCGCGCCGAACGTCGATGCGTGGACGCGCCGGCTCTCGTCGATGTCGCTGACGATGATCTCCGTTGCGCCGAACGCTCGTGCGACCTGAGCGGTGACGAGTCCGACGGGACCTGCGCCCGCGATCAGAACGCTCGATCCGGCGGTGATGCGCGCCTTCTGCGCCGACGCGATGCCGACCGACAGTGGCTCGAAGAGCGCGGCGGCCTCGTCGGAGACCTCGTCGGGTACCTCGTGCGCGAACACGGACTGGATCAGTACGTACTCGGCGAGCGCGCCGTCGATGGGAGGCGTCGCGAAGAACTCCATGGACGGGCACAGGTTGTAGCGACCCGCGCGTGATTGGGAGCTCGTCGGATCGGGACGTTGCGGCTCGATCGACACTCGCCGGCCGATGCGGGTGTCCGCGACTGCAGATCCGACGGCGACGATGACGCCCGCAGCTTCGTGTCCGAGGACGAGAGGCCCGTTCAAGACGTGGTCACCGATGCGTCCCTCGCGGTAGTAGTGCGCATCGGAACCGCACACTCCGACGGCGGTCACGCGGACCAGCACCTCGTCGGCAGCCGGCGTGGGCACCGGTCTCTCTTCGAGACGGATCTCCTGCGGACCGCTCAGCACGCTGACCTGCATCGACCGTGGGACCGACAACTCGGACGAGTCGGGTGTTGTGTAGATCACACCTGAATGTTAGCTTAATGAGCATAAGAACACACGCTGAGCATTTGCTCACTTCTTATGGCATCGAAGGAGAGGTCGTGACCGCACCCGAGCAGGCGCCTCCGGGTCACTCCGCAGGCTCCGCTCCCGCACAGCGTTCGTCGAAGACGAGCGACGATCTGCGTCTCGCGGTACGGGCGGCCACGATGTACCACCTCGAAGGGGCGACGCAGGCCGAGATCGCCGCCAAGCTCGGCGTCTCGCGTCCGACGGCGGGCAGGCTCGTCGCGAAAGCGCGCACGCTCGGCCTGGTCACGATCGAGGTTCATGTGCCGGACGAACTTCAGGGCACCGTCCATGCCGAGATCGAGCGTGACCTCGAGCAGGCCTTCGGGCTCACCGAAGCACTCGTCGTGCCCGACGTCGTCGACGGAACCGACATCGGATACGGCTCGCTCGGACGGGCGGCGGCCGCATTACTCAGCCGACGCCTCCAGCCGTCGGACACTCTCGGTTTCACGTGGGGCCCCGAAACCGTCGCTGTCGCGCAGTCGTTGAAGACGCGCAGCGCCAAGTGCGCGCAGGTCGTGCAGCTCGACGGTTCGATGACGTCCGCCGACTACCAGACCGGCGTCGAGTTCACCCTGGGTCGATGCGCGCAGTACCTGCAGGCCAAGCCTGTGCGGCTGAACGCTCCCCTGTACGCGGATCATGCGACAGTCACTGCACTGCAGCAGGATTCGGTGATCTCGCGTGCCCTCCAGACCGGGACCGAGGCCGATGCGATGATGTACGGTCTCGGTCCCGTTTCCACGTCGACGACGCTGTTCGAGGGCAGCTTCATCGACGCCTCCGTCCTCGACGAGCTGCAGGGACTCGGTGCCGTCGGCGAGATCGGTGGACGGTTCTTCGACGCCGACGGGCGTGAAACGGGCGGTTCGCTTCCGGCGAGGACAGTGTCGGTCTCGCTCGATGCGATCGCGAAATGTACACGTGCGGTTCTGATCTCCGGTGGAAAGAAGAAGCACGAGGCGATTCTCGGCGCACTGCGTGGCGGTTTCGCATCCATGTTGGTTACCGATATCGAAAGCGCTCGTTGGCTGATTGCACAGAAAGAAGGTTCCACGTGAGAGCTCCACGGAAGGCGGCCGTCGCAGCATCGCTTGTGACGACCTTGGTCCTGTCCGGCTGCGCCGGCGCGGGCGCGATCGGTGGCGGTGGGAGCGGCACGACCATCACCGTCGCCATCGTCTCGAATTCCCAGATGGCCGACGCCATCTCGCTCGCCCCGTCCTTCGAGGCCGAGAACCCCGGCATCGACCTGAAGTTCGTGTCGCTGTCGGAGAACGAGGCGCGCGCCAAGATCACCGCGTCCGTCGCGACGGGTGGCGGCGAGTTCGACGTCGTCATGATCAGCAACTTCGAGACCCCGCAGTGGGCCGAGAACGGCTGGCTGACCAATCTCTCCGAATACGCCGACGCGACACCGGGTTACGACGAGGACGACTTCATCCCGACCCTGAAGGAGTCGCTGTCGTACGACGGCAGCATGTACGCGGTGCCGTTCTACGGTGAGTCGTCGTTCCTGATGTACCGCAAGGATCTCGTCGAAGCTGCGGGCATCCAGATGCCCGAGGAGCCGACGTGGCAGCAGGTTGCCGACGCGGCCGCCAAGCTCGACAACCCCGCAGGCGGCGTCTCCGGAATCTGCCTACGCGGCAAGCCCGGTTGGGGCGAGGTGCTCGCGCCGCTGGACACCGTCATCAATGCTTTCGGCGGACGCTGGTACGACGAGGACTGGAACGCACAGCTCGACAGTCCCGAAGTCGAAGCAGCTGTTCAGTTCTACGTCGACACCGTGCGCGAACACGGCCAGGCCGGTGCGGCCACCAGCGGCTTCAGCGAGTGCGCGACGCAGCTCTCGCAGGGCAACACCGCGATGTGGTACGACGCGACGTCGGCGGTCTCGGTTCTCGAGGACCCGAGCGCCAGCAACGTCGTCGGCAAGATCGGTTACGCCAAGGCGCCGAGCGAGGTGAAGGGCGACAACGGATGGCTCTACTCGTGGGCGCTCGGGATTCCGACGACGTCCGAGCATCCCGACGACGCGTGGAAGTTCGTGTCGTGGATGACGAGCAAGGAGTACCTGAACAAGGTCGGCAACGAATTGGGTTGGGAGCGTGTGCCGCCCGGTAGCCGAATCTCGACCTACGAGATCCCCGAATACGCCGAAGCTGCGGCCGCGTTCGGACCGTTGACGCTCGACTCCATCGAGAGCGCCGACCCGAACAACCCGACCGTCGACCCGGTTCCCTACACCGGAGTGCAGTTCCTGACGATTCCCGAGTTCCAGGACCTGGGCACCCGCGTCAGTCAGCAGATCAGTGCAGCAGTGGCAGGACGAATCAGCGTCCAGGACGCGCTAGCTCAAGCGCAGCAGTACGCCGAAGTGGTCGGCAAGACGTACCAGGAGGGCCAGGGATGACCACGACGAAAGAGCGGGCAACGGAGGCCGAACCGGAGAAGTTCGTCCCACGCCCGCGCACCATCTCGAAAGCGGAAGGGTGGCGCCGTCGTGGGCCACTGCTGCCTGCACTGATCTTCGCGATCGTCGTCACGCAGATTCCGTTCCTGTTCACGCTCTACTACTCGACGCAGTCGTGGAACCTGGTCCGCCCGGGATCCCGAGAGTTCAACGGGCTCAACAACTACGTCGACGTCTTCCGTGACAGCCAGTTCCGCGAGGTCGCGCTCAACACGGTCATCATGATCGTCGGCACCGTCGTCATCTCGGTGATCCTCGGTCTGTTCCTCGCGCTGTTGCTCGACCGTAAGTTCATCGGCCGCAGCCTCATTCGGACGCTTCTGATCACACCGTTCCTCGTCACCCCGGTGGCAGGCGCGCTGATCTGGAAGACGACGATGTTCGATCCGGTCTTCGGCCTGATCAACTTCGCACTCAGCCCCTTCGGCGTCGAGCAGATCGACTGGGTGTCGCGCTACCCGCTCGTCGCGGTCATGGTCAACCTGATCTGGCAGTGGACGCCGTTCATGATGCTGCTGATCCTGGCGGGCCTGCAGTCGATGCCCAAGGACATCGCCGAGGCAGCACGCGTCGACGGCGCAAGCGCGTTCGCGCTGTTCCGCGAACTGACGCTGCCGCATCTGCGTCGTTTCATCGAACTCGGCGCCGTCCTCGGTGCCATCTACCTCGTCAACACGTTCGACGCCGTCTACATGATGACGTCCGGCGGACCGGGTGTCGCGAGCTCGAACCTTCCGTACTACATCTACCAACGCGCGTTCCTCGGCTTCGACATCGGCCAGGCCGCTGCGATGGGTGTCGTGACCGTCGTCGCGACGATCATCGTCAGCACCCTCGCGCTGCGTTTGATCTTCAAGAGTTTCAGCGGGAACGAGGAGGCAGCCTGATGAGCACGGCAACTACCACCGAGCCGGCGACCACCAGCGCGCCGATCGTCAAGCACAAGAAGAAGTTCGGCGCCGGCACCATCTGGACCGTCGTCGCGTGGATCGTCGGAATCGGGTTCTTCTTTCCCGTCCTGTGGATGGTCATCACCAGTTTCAAGCAGGAATCCGACGCGTACACCAACCCGCCGACGCTGTTCTTCACCCCGACGCTGGACCAGTACAGCGCGGTGCTGTCGAGTGGTATCGGTACCGCACTGCTGAATTCGGCGTTCGCGACCATCGTCTCGACGCTTCTCGTTCTGCTGCTGGGCATTCCGGCCGCATTCGCGCTGTCGCTACGGCCGGTGAAGAAGACGAAGGACGTGCTGTTCTTCTTCATCTCGACGAAGATGCTTCCCGTCGTCGCGGCGATCGTGCCGCTCTACGTCATCGTCGGTGACATCGGCATGCTCGACAACATCTGGGCGCTGATCATCCTGTACACGGCCATGAACCTTCCGATCGCCGTGTGGATGATGCGGTCGTTCTTCCTCGAGGTGCCGGGCGAGCTGCTCGAAGCCGCGAGCATGGACGGCGCGTCGCTGTGGACGTCGGTGCGAGAAGTCATCCTGCCTCTCGTGTCACCCGGCATCGCGGCAACCGCACTCATCTGCGTGATCTTCTCGTGGAACGAGTTCTTCTTCGCCGTCAACCTCACTGCCGTGCAGGCTCAGACCGTTCCGGTCGCACTCGTCGGCTTCATTACCGGTGAAGGCCTGTACTGGGCTCGCCTGTCCGCAGCTGCGACGCTCGCAGCACTGCCCGTCATCCTCGCCGGCTGGATCGCACAGAACAAGCTCGTGCGCGGTCTGTCCTTCGGCGCCATCAAGTAGCTCGGCCTACTCGAATACAGGAGTTCCTCATGGCTGCAATCAATTACAGACAAGCTTCCTGCATCTACGACGGTGCCGAGAAGCTCGCGGTCGACTCGCTCGACCTCGACATCGCCGACGGCGAATTCGTCGTCCTCGTCGGCCCTTCCGGCTCCGGAAAGTCCACGGCGCTGCGCATGCTCGCAGGACTCGAGGACATCGACGGCGGCGCCATCGAGATCGGCGGCAAGAACATGGTCGGGGTGCCGTCCAAGGATCGGGACATCGCCATGGTGTTCCAGAACTATGCGCTGTACCCCAACAAGACCGTCGGCGAGAACATGGGATTCGCGCTCAAGATGCGCGGAGTGTCACTCGAGGAGCGCAAGAAGAAGGTGGCCGAGGCGGCGAAGCTGCTCGACCTCACCGAGTACCTCGACCGCAAGCCGGCCAAGCTGTCCGGTGGTCAGCGTCAGCGAGTTGCCATGGGCCGCGCCATCGTTCGCGAACCCCAGGTGTTCTGCATGGACGAGCCGCTGTCGAACCTCGACGCCAAGCTGCGCGTCCAGACCCGCACGCAGATCGCCGCCCTGCAGCGCAGACTGGGCACGACCACCGTCTACGTCACCCACGACCAGGTCGAAGCCATGACGATGGGTGACCGCGTCGCCGTGCTGCGCGGCGGCAAGCTGCAGCAGTTCGCGTCGCCGACGGACCTGTACGACAAGCCCGTCAACGCGTTCGTCGCCGGATTCATCGGATCTCCCGCCATGAACCTGATGACGGTGCCGATCGGTTCCGGCGGGCTGCAGATCGGAAACTCGCTGCTGCCGCTCGAACGCGACGAGCTGACCAAACTCGCCAGCGCGAACCTCGACACCGTCACGGTCGGTCTCCGCCCCGAACAGCTGGGCATCGACCACTCCGACGGCTTCGCGGCGAAGGTCGATCTGATCGAGGAGCTCGGCAGCGAATCGTACGTGTACGCGCACCTCGACGATCCCAAGGTCAAGGGACTCGACGGCGGTCCGGTGTCGCTCGTCGCGCGATCCGCGGTCCGTGCCCCGGCGAGGATCGGCGACAGTGTCAGCCTGACGAAGATCGACGGTCCGGTGCACCTGTTCCATCCAGAGACAGGGGATCGAATCTGACCTGCGTGACGCGGAGCTCCCGGGTCACTCCGCGGGCTCCGCTCCTGCGCTCTCGGGCTGGTTCCACCTCGTTCGGCGCGAGGTGGAGCCGACGTCCCGACCATCCGTGTATGTCGGCTGCCGGATCGTCCAGCATCACGACGCCGATCCACGTGTCACCGCGCGCATCCTCGTGAACTGACTCGACGCGGGCCGATCGTCCGCCGAAGAACAAGTCCGGTGTGCCGGATCGACGGCGTCGGACGCGAACGACACTGTTCTTCGCGACCGTCACGCCATCGATGACGACGACGTCCGGGTCGGGTTCGACGAGACTCGCGGGATCGGCCTCCCACCAGCCGTCGGCGTCGTCCGGCGCTACCGACTCGCGTCCGTCGGCTTCGTGATGGACTTCTTCGGGATAGTCGTACAGCACGGTCGGCGACACGAGAATCGAATCGGTACTTCCGCGTTCGCCCGTCAACACGGGAAAGCACCTGTGTTGGTGACACTTTCGTGCCGACTCGACGGCAGTCCGGGGCGGTTCGAGCAGTGACGAGAACCGCGTGTGCTCGGCGTGGAGAAGCAGAGTCGTCTCGATGAACGACGCGCGAATGGCCGATTCCCGATCTGGTTCGGGCGGCCCGGTGTTGCTCACTTCGACGCCCAGTTTGGTGTACGTGCCCAATTCTTCACCGGACAGAACGATCTCGCCCGTGAGGGGCTTTCGGGACCTGACGATCCGTCCCCTGTTCCCGAGCGGTTCGGTCGTCACGCCACCCGAAACGGTCACCGGTACCACTGTTCCGGTGCCGAAGGCGGACAACGGGACCGGGCCCAGGTCGAGCTCGACTTCGACTGCCTCCCTCCACGGCAACCAGTGCGTGCCGGCCACGGTCAGGTCGTCGACTGCGACGAAGGAGTCACCGGTCCTGCGTTCGATTCGTCGGTCCTGCGAGTGCAAGAACCGCAGAACGACGTCGACGGCCGCGTCGGGTCGAGTCTCGACGAGGCATTCGGTCGACAGAGACGAGGCTGCACCCACTCCTGTCGAACGGGCGTCGACCGGGCCCAATATCCCTGAGGTAGAGGACCATTCGTCACTACCACGTGGCTCGATCGGGGCATCCGCCGCGAACGCCGATCGAAGCTGTGTCATTGGCCCCACCCCTTCGGAGCC
>NZ_JAAFYV010000058.1:0-19231 GCF_011770055.1 Rhodococcus sp. B10
CTCCTTCGAGTAGCTGGTGCGTGGTCAGAGACCATCAGCTTCGTTGGAGACCCGCCCTCGTTGGCGGTGCCACACGGGTGATGAATTTCAGTGAGCGTCAGTGATGAATTTCGATGAGCGCCGTCACGGCACGCTCTAAAGTGCTCAGATGTAACGCCTGGCAGCACACAAAGATACTTGATCGGCATACACCGACACAGAAACGGGACGCATCAATGACGCCCAAGTACATCGCAGCATCGTGGCTCCTTGTCCCTGCCATCACCGCGCTCGTTCTGACAGGCTGCGGCAGCACCAGCGGCGTCCCGACAGCAGAACGAAGCGGCACGAGCACCGATGCGACTACTGCGCGACCGACCGATGCGACGGTTCCGATCGGAGCCGCACAGGATGTCACCGACGACGACGTGACGACTCGGATTACCGTCCAAACCCTCGCCCCTGCACAAGGGTCGAAGTACGGCCTCCCCGCCGCCGGTGAACTGCACCAGATCACAGTCACAGTGGAAGGGGTTCGAGGGACCACAAACGTCAATCCGCTCTACTTCACCGCCAGGGCGGCCGACGGCACCTCCTACGACGCAGCACTCGGGACAGTCGACGGGCAACTTCCGACAGGAACCGTCACATCGGGAGACATCCTCAAAGGAGTTGTCGCCTTCGATGTCACCGGACCGCCGATCGCATCCATTCGCTACAACGGCGCCCTCGGAGACGAACTGGCCAAGTGGGTTGGACAATCAGCAGCATCCGCGCCATTTACATCTCCCTCGCCAGCCATCGCACCTACGCCCTCGACCGGATCGGCACGAGGCGACCTCGCCCTGGCCTCCACCATGTCAGTCCCGTCGTGCAACGGCACAGGCATCGTCGTGCTGTATTCGGCAACCAACCCGAACACCTACGCGCAGGAGGTCGCAGCGGAACTACTCGCCAACCCAGGTGCGCAGTATCTGCGCACCGACAACGCGTGTCCGTCGCTTCGACAAGCCACCACCGACGGAAACGCTATCTACGCGGTCTACCGCATCGCGGGCACGACCGCGGCCGAGGTATGCGCCGCCGTCGCGGCATCCGGCGGCGACTCGTACGGCAAATGGCTCGACACCACCACAGACCCGAGCTACATCATCCCGTGTTAAACGCGAACGACAGCGGCTAGCACACGCCGCATCGACAGTGCGCTGCCAGCGGATCTAGACGACAAGTAAACGGAGCCATCGATCTAGTCCCAAGAGGCAACTCGACACGGACCTCTCTGGACTCCATAGCTACTTGACAGCAATCCTGCCGAATCAAGTGGCTTCGTCCGCCCGGGTCCATTCGCTCAACCAACGCAGATTTCCGGACATCCGTGGATCCACCTGGACACCGCCTCAGCGCCGAATTCGACCCTGAAAGGAACGAGTGGTGACACTCTCGCGGCACGCAGACGAAGAAGGCGGCTTCGGATTTCTCCGAAACCGCCTCTGAACTGCGCTTCTAAATGTCGGGCTGACAGGATTTGAACCTGCGACCACTTGACCCCCAGTCAAGTGCGCTACCAAGCTGCGCCACAGCCCGCCGCACCCCTCTCGGGGTGCTCGATGAGACTACCCCAGCCCCGCCCCTGAGAGGAAATCGCCTGCTCAGGGGCTGGGCGGGTCAGCTCATCGACGCTTGCCGGGCCTCTCGCGCTTCTCGCGGATGCGCACATTGACGCGAACAGGGCTGCCGTCGAACCCGAACTCTTCACGTAGGCGCCGCTCGATGAACCGGCGGTAGCCGGCCTCGAGGAAGCCCGTCGTGAAGAGCACGAACGTCGGGGGCCGCGTCGTCGCCTGCGTCGCGAACATGATTCGCGGCAGACGACCACCACGCATCGGCGGCGGCGTCGCGGCGACGACCTCCTTGAGCCAACTGTTCAGGCGCCCGGTCGGGATTCGCTTGTCCCAGGACTCCAACGCCGTCTCCAGCGCCGGCACGAGCTTCTGAACTGCCCTACCGGTGTGCGCCGAGATGTTGACGCGCTGCGCCCACGGCACACGAACCAGATCGCGGTCGATTTCCTTCTCGAGCTGCAGGCGACGATCCTCGTCCACGAGGTCCCACTTGTTGAACGCGAGCACGAGCGCGCGACCGGCATCGGCCACCATGCTCAGCACCCGTAGGTCCTGCTCGGAAATCACCTGTGACGCATCGATCAACAGAATCGCGACCTCGGCGGCCTCGATCGCCGACTTCGTCCGCAGCGACGCGTAGAACTCCGCACCGCTCGCGTGCGAGACTTTCTTGCGCAGACCAGCAGTATCGACGAAACGCCAAGTCTTGCCGCCCAATTCGACGAGCGAGTCGACGGGGTCGACCGTCGTACCGGCAACATCGTGCACCACCGACCGCTCGTCCCCCGACAGCTTGTTGATCAGCGACGACTTGCCGACATTCGGCTTGCCCACCAACGCAACTCGGCGCGGACCTCCACCGGGAATTCCTTCACGCGGTGTTTCCGGTAGCGCTTCGAGCACGAGGTCGAGCAAGTCACCCGTTCCGCGGCCGTGCGTCGCCGAAACCGATTGCGGCTCACCGAGACCCAGCGACCACAGCGACGCGACCTCGGATTCGGTCCGTGCGTCGTCGACCTTGTTGGCCACCAGGATCACGGGAGTCTTCGATCGCCGCAACGTACGTGCGACGGCCTCGTCCGTGGTGGTCGCCCCGACACGGGCGTCGACGACGAGCAGAATCGCGTCGGCAGTACGCATCGCCAATTCTGCTTGGCGCGCAACGGATTGCTGCAGGCCCTTCGCATCGGGCTCCCAACCGCCTGTGTCCTGCACCAGGAATCGACGTCCGGCCCAGTTCGCCTCGTACGAGACACGGTCACGGGTCACGCCGGGGATATCCTCGACCACTGCTTCACGACGGCCGATGATGCGGTTGACGAGAGTCGACTTGCCCACGTTGGGACGTCCGACCACCGCGAGCGTCGGAACAGCTACGTCCGCGCCCTCCTCGTCACCGTCGACGAAGTCGGCGAGGTCCCACTCCCCCTCGTCGCTCCAGGTGCCGTCGCCGGCCGTTTCTGCCGCGTAGAAATCGTCGGTCACTGCACAACTCCAGTTCTGTCGCTTACGACCTGCAACAACGCGGCGATGACGCCGTCCATGCCCAGGTCGCTGGTGTCGACGATCACCGAATCCTCCGCAGGCCGCAGCGGCGACACCGCGCGGGTGGAGTCCGCGTGATCGCGGCGTTGGACGTCGGCGAGGACGGCTTCGTAGTCGTCGCCTCGTCCCTGAGAAATGTTCTGCTTGTTGCGTCGATCCGCACGCGCCTCGGGTGACGCCGTCAGGAAGACCTTGACGTCGGCATCCTGCAGGACGACGGTGCCGATGTCGCGCCCTTCCACGACGATCCGCGGGAACGACGCAGCGATGTCACGCTGCATCTGCACCAGAAGCTCGCGCACACGCGGTACGGCGGACACCGCCGAAACCGCCTTGGTGACGGCGTCGCCACGAATCTCGGCGGACACGTCCTCGCCGCCCATCGTGACGGCTTCGGCGGTCGGGTCCGTGCCGATGTCCAGTGGCAGTGTCGCGACGACCTCCGCAACCTTGTCCGGGTCGGTCGGATCGATGCCCGCGCGGAGCACCCACACCGTCGCGACGCGGTACATCGCGCCCGTGTCGAGGTATCGGGCGTCGAGCGCGGTGGCGAGCTTGCGCGACACCGTCGACTTCCCGGTTCCCGACGGACCATCCATGGCGACGACGAGACCCGCCATCAGAGGCCGACCGATTCGTACAGCTTGCCGACCTCACCGCGTCCGAGGACACGCAGCGTGCCGGGACGCTGGTCGCCCAGCGCGATGTTGCCGACGTCGGTGCGCACGAGGCGGCCGACGGGGAACCCGACGTGATCGAACAGGCGTCGAACGATGTGCTTGCGACCCTCGTGCAGCGTGATGCGCACGAGAGACAAACCGTTCGAGATGTCGAGAAGGGCGAAGCCGTCGACCTTGACCGGACCGTCGTCGAGGACGACGCCGTCGCGCAGCTTCTTGCCCAGGTCACGCGGAATCGCGCCGAACAGCGTCGCCAGGTAGGTCTTCGAGACCTCGTACGACGGGTGCATCAACCGATGGGCCAGGTCACCGTCGTTCGTGAACAGCAGCAGGCCTTCGGTGTCGGCGTCGAGACGGCCGACGTGGAACAGGCGCTGACCGGCCTGGACACGCTCGGACACGATGTCGCCGACGCAGGGACGTCCCAGGTCGTCGGACATCGTGCATTGCCAGCCACGCGGCTTGTTCATCGCGAGGTGGACGAGCTCTTCCTTGACGACGACGCGTGTGCCGTCGACACGCACGACCGCCACGTTCGGATCGATGCGGATGCCCTGCTCGGTGACGATCCGACCGTCGACCTCGACGCGTCCGTCGGCGATGAGTTCCTCGGCGGCACGCCGCGATGCGACGCCTGCCTGCGCGAGAACCTTCTGTAGGCGAACGCCCTCACCGCGGGGCACGTGACGACGCTTGCTGTCCGCGTCGGCGTACTGGTGCTTCGCCGGCTTGGCGTTGCTGATGGTGGTCGTGGGGACCTGCTTCTTCTGCGGCTTCGGAGGTTTGGGCCGAGAAGGCTTCTTGCGGGGCACCGCGTCGTTGCTGCGGTCGTTGATGCCGCTGTGTCCCGACGAATCGGCGGCTTTGCGCGGTGCGGCCTTGCGGGGGGCGCTTCCGCGCGCGGTTCCGCTGCGCGGATCCTCCGACCTGCCACCTGCGGTCGGCTTCCTGCGCGGAGCCTGTTGTCTGTTCCTGTCCGGTGTGCCATCACGGCGAGCGGGCTTGTTCACTTTTGTGTACCTATTCAGTCGTCCGAGTCGAGCTCGGCTACCGGATCGGGTTTCGATCCGCGGTTCTTGGTGGAGCGGGTGACTCTCGGGTCCGTGTCCATGCTGTCACTGATCTCGTCGATCAGGTCGACACCCGGCAACAACGGTGCCAGCGGCGGCAGGTCCGTCAGCGATGCCAGGCCGAGTCGTTCGAGGAACAACTCGGTGGTGGAGTACGTCGTCGCGTTCGATTCCGAATCCACTCCGGCCTCCGAGATCAGTCCGCGAGCGAGCAATGTGCGCATCACCCCGTCCACGTTGACGCCGCGCACAGCACTGACCCGCGCGCGAGTCAACGGTTGACGATATGCGATAACGGCCAGAGTCTCCAATGCCGCACGTGTGAGCTTCGACCGAGCACCGTCGAGAAGGAGCCGCTCGACATACGGCGCGTACGCCGTGCGGGTGTAGAAACGCCATCCGTCGGCCGCGTAGCGAAGGTCGATTCCGCTGCCGCGTTCGGTGAACCCGGCAGACATTCGCGCGAGCGTCGACTTCACGCGCGCGACGTCGCTACCCACCGCCGACGCCAGTTGCTCGTTCGATGCGGGCGAGTCGACGACGAGCAGTACCGCCTCCAACGCAGCTTCCAAGGTCGCGTCGTCGAGTTCCGAGTCGTCCTCGGCCTGCTCGTCCAGCTGTGTCACGTCCTCATCCATAATCCACCGCCGCGACGAGTACGTCGTCGGACTTCGCCTTGCCCGTCCAGCTCACCAGCAATTCTCCCAGCGGCTCGGGTTGTTCGAACGCGAGTACCTGCTCGCGGAACAGCTCGAGCAACGCAAGAAACCGCGCAACGATTTCGACGGTGTGCTCGCACCCTTCGGTGAGGTCGCCGAACGGCGTCCAGGCACCCTCGCCGTTGCTCCTGAGCTTGTCCATGATCCACTCCGCCTGCTCGGGCACCGACACCGAATGCTGGTGAATGTGATCGAGGCCGACCTTCGGCACCGGCTTCGGCCGAAACGCAGCGGCAGCGATGTCGGCGAACCGCGCAGGATCGACACCCAGCAGCACCTCGGGGATCAGGTCCGTGAAGCGATCCTCGACCGACACCGACCGCGGATACCGGCGCAGCGCAGCAGCCTCCAGTTCACCGAACAGCTGCGCGACCTGCTTGTAGGCCCGGTACTGCAGCAACCTGGCGAACAGTAGATCTCGTACTTCCAGCAGCGCGAGATCCTCGGCGTCCTCGACATCTCCCGACGGCAGCAGCCGGGCTGCCTTCAAGTCGAGCAACGTGGCGGCGACGACGAGAAATTCCGTCGTCTGATCGAGGCCGACCTCGTCGCCGAGGCTCTTGGTGAACGAGATGAAATCGTCGGTGACGGTGTGCAGCGCGACTTCGGTGACGTCGAGCCGATGCTGGCTGATCAACGTCAGCAACAGGTCGAACGGTCCCTCGAAGTTGAGCAGCCGGACCCGGAACCGCGACGGATCTTCGTTCTCCGGAACCTCGATCTGCGTGTCACTCGACGTGGATACCGTCGCTGTCACGGGCCGGACCGGTAGATGACCTCTCGGGCCAACGACTTGTAGGCCAGTGCACCCGAGGACTTCGGCGCCCACGTCGTGATCGGCTCACCCGCGACGGATGTCTCCGGGAACCGCACGGTACGCGTGATGACGGTGTCGTAGACGACGTCGCCGAACACCTCGACGACGCGCGTCATGACCTCACGCGAGTGCAGCGTGCGGGCGTCGAACATCGTCACGACGATGCCTGCGAGCTCGAGCTTGGGATTGAGCCGGTCACGAACCTTCTCGACGGTGTCGTTGAGCAGTGCCAGACCGCGGAGGCTGAAGTATTCGCACTCCATCGGGATGATGACCTCGTCCGCGCACGTCAGCGCGTTGACCGTCAACAATCCGAGGGACGGCTGGCAGTCGATCAGCACGTAGTCGTACCGGTCGAGCACGGGATGCAGGACGCGGCCCAGCGTCTGCTCGCGGCCGACCTCGGTGACCAGTTGAATTTCGGCGGCCGACAGGTCGATGTTGCTCGGCAGCAGGTCGAGATTCTCGACGCGGGTACGCATCAGCACGTCGTCGGCCGAGATCTTCGGTTCCACGAGCAGGTTGTAGACCGTCAGGTCCAGCTCGTGATGCGCGACGCCCAAGCCTGCCGACAGGGCGCCCTGCGGATCGAGATCGACGAGCAGAACACGCCGTCCGTATGCGGCGAGGGAGGCACCGAGATTGATGGTTGACGTCGTCTTGCCGACGCCACCCTTCTGGTTGCACATCGCGATGATCTTGGCCGGTCCATGACTGGCCAGCGGGGTGGGTTCGGGAACTTCGCGGGTCTTGCGCCCCGTAGGTCCCAGCTCGTTGGCCGCAGGAATGGTCTCTCTCGTCTCACGGCTCGATTCGGGTCGACGCGTATGGAACAACGCGCCGTCATGGTGTGGTTGGTCGGTTGGCGAGCTGGTCGGCTGCACTTCGGTGGGCGCAGCAGCGGGAGAATCCTCGGTCGACCGCGGACTCACCTGCGTGGAGTCGCCCAGGGTCGATCCTGAGCCTGACTCGGTCGCTGGCAGTTGCGGTGTCGACACTTCTCCTACGCTCCCCTGTCCGTTGACCTCGGCTCGTCCGGTTGCACGACGACCGTCGGCTAAACGCTACCGTGTGGCTCGTCCGCGCCGTCGCGGGACACGCGCAAAACACGCTGGAGCAGTCATCGCGCGCGTGGATGTGCTTCCGCCCACACCTCACGGAGCGTGTTGACGGTGACGAGCGTGTAGATCTGCGTCGTCGTGACCGAGGCATGCCCCAACAACTCCTGCACGACGCGCACATCGGCGCCGCCGTCGAGCAGGTGGGTGGCGAAGGAGTGGCGGAGTGTGTGCGGCGAGACGGGAGTCGCGATACCTGCGCGTTCGGCCGCCGAGTGCAGTACCTGCCACGCGCTCTGCCGCGACAATCGTCCGCCGCGTGCGTTCAGGAACAACGCCGGAGTCGATCGCTTGACCAAGCCCGGCCGACCGCGCACGAGGTACGCGTCGATCGCCTCGATGGCCGGACGCCCGACCGGGACCAGGCGCTGCTTGTCGCCCTTGCCGTGGAGCAACACCGAACGCGTCTCGGTGTCGATGTCGTCGACGTCGAGTCCGACGGCTTCCGAGATGCGCGCACCCGTCGAGTACAGCAATTCGAGAATTGCCTTGTCCCGCAATCCGCGCGGCGCATCGGGACCTTCGGTCGACGCCGAATCCAGAATGGCGACGACCTGCTCCACCGGGAGGGACTTCGGAAGACGCCTACTGGGTGCGGGCGGCTTCACCGCACTTGCGACGTCGGTCGTCACGAGTCCTTCGGCCGCTGCGAACTTGTGCAGACCGCGAACGGCGATGAGCGTCCGCGCAGCCGAACTCGCTGCGAGAGCGGGAAATTCGTCACTCCCACGTCGGAGGTCGACGACGAATTCGGCAACGTCCGTTTCGGCGACCTTCGCGAGATCGTCGATGCCGTGGTCGCCGAGAAACGCCTCGTACCGCCGCAGGTCGCGGCGGTACGAGGACAACGTGTTGGCGGCAGCACCGCGTTCGACCTCGAGGTGATCGACGTACGCCCCGATCTGCGCCGGCAGCACGTCGCTACCCGTGTGAGTTCTTCCGACGCTCGAACGTGGTCGGCAGATCCACCCATTCGGCGTCCGCAGGCCGGAGTGTCTTCGAGCCTGCCTTCGCTGCGGCGAGGGCAAGCACACCGGACACGGCCGACGCGTTGACGAACTCGCCCGCCAGGGCCCGCTCGACGGCTTCTTCCCACGGCACGTACGCGAGTTCGATGTCGGCTTCCTCGTCCCTCGCTTCGGGACGGTCGACCTCGGACAGCCCTTCTGCCAAGAAGATTCGCACGCACTCGTCCGTGAAGCCGGGAGACGCCATGACGTCGACGAGCACGGACCACCGTTCGGCGGCGAGTCCCGTTTCCTCGGCGAGTTCGCGCTTGGCCGCATCGACGGGAGGTTCGTTCAGCTCGTCGAGCAGGCCTGCAGGAAGTTCCCACAGTCGACGCCCGATCGGGTGACGGTACTGCTCGATCATCGCGATCCGGCCCCGATCGTCGAGCGCGACGATCGCGACGGCACCGTGATGTTCGACGACCTCACGCTCGGCGACGCGTCCGCCCGGCATCTGCACCTGATCCAGGCGAAGCGCCAGGATCGCGCCTTCGTAGACCGTCGTGGAGCCTGTCGTCTCGAACGCATGCCGTTCGGTCATCCGATGCTCTCGGCGGTAGCACCCGAAACCGGGAATTCGGAGTCCTCGGCCGCGGCGTCCTCACCGTGCACGTCGACGGGAAGTCGTTCTGCTGCTTTGTACTTCAGAGCCGCGTCGATCAGCGCCGCGAACAGCGGGTGCGGACGCGTCGGCCGGCTCTTGAGCTCCGGGTGCGCCTGCGTGCCGACAAAGAACGGGTGCTTCGACGCGGGCAGCTCGACGAACTCGACCAGATGGCCGTCGGGCGACGTGCCACTGAACACCAAGCCGCTCTTGGAGATTCGATCGCGGTAGGTGTTGTTGACCTCGAAGCGATGGCGGTGACGCTCGGAAACGTCCGTCGAACCGTACGCACCTGCGACGACCGAACCCTTGATCAGCTTCGCCGGGTACGCACCGAGACGCATCGTGCCACCGAGGTCGGCTTCACCGGCGACGGCGTCTTCCTGGTCGGCCATCGTCGAGATGACGGGGTACTCGGTATCGGGCTCGAACTCCGCCGAATTGGCGTCGGTGAGGCCGACCGACCGGGCAGCTTCGATGACCATGCACTGCAGGCCCAGGCACAATCCGAGCAGCGGCACCTTTCGTGTGCGCGCGAACTCGATGGCTCCGAGCTTGCCCTCGATGCCACGGATTCCGAATCCACCGGGAATCAGGACCGCGTCGACGTCACCCAGTGCAGCCTGAGCGCCCGCAGGCGTCTGGCATTCGTCGGAGGGCACCCACTTGATCTCCACCTTCGACCGGTGCGCGAAACCGCCGGCACGCAGCGCCTCGGTGACCGACAGGTACGCGTCGGGCAGGTCGACGTACTTGCCGACGAGGCCGACCCGCACGGTTTCGCGAGGCTCGTGCACACGCTCGAGCAGACCGCCCCACACCGTCCAGTCGACGTCGCGGAACGGCAGACCCAGCTTGCGGACGACGTAGGCGTCGAGACCTTCCTTGTGCAGGACCTTCGGGATGTCGTAGATCGACGGCGCGTCGGGCGTCGAGATGCATCCGTCGACGTCGACGTCGCACATCAGGGCGATCTTGTTCTTCAGGCCGGGGGTGACCTCGCGGTCGCACCGCAGGATGAGCGCGTCGGGCTGGATACCGATGCTGCGCAGAGCGGCGACGGAATGCTGCGTCGGCTTGGTCTTCAACTCACCCGACGGGGCGAGGAACGGAACGAGCGACACGTGCAGGAAGAACACGTTCTCGCGGCCGACGTCGTGGCGCACCTGGCGTGCGGCCTCGAGGAACGGCTGCGACTCGATGTCGCCGACGGTGCCACCGATCTCGGTGATGATCACGTCGGGCTGATGCCCCTGCAGATCCGGGCCGTTCATCGCGAGGATTCGGCTCTTGATCTCGTCGGTGATGTGCGGGATGACCTGGACCGTGTCGCCGAGGTACTCGCCGCGGCGTTCTTTCGCGATGACCGCCGAGTACACCTGGCCGGTGGTGACGTTCGCGAATCCGGACAGGTCGCGATCGAGGAAGCGCTCGTAATGGCCGACGTCGAGGTCGGTTTCGGCACCGTCCTCGGTGACGAACACCTCACCGTGCTGGAACGGGTTCATGGTGCCCGGATCCACGTTGAGATAGGGATCGAGCTTCTGCATGGTGACGCGAAGTCCGCGTGCTGTCAGTAGCTGGCCGAGGCTCGACGCCGTGAGGCCCTTGCCGAGCGAGGACGCGACGCCCCCGCTGACGAAGATGTGCTTGGTGTCAGATCGCGACTGAAGGCGTGACAATGATGCTCCCGTGACCAATCTGCAGGGCTTGCTCCTGCCAGAGAGCTGGCAAGAGAGGTATTACGTCCATAATGGGCCTGCTACCCACGGGTCTTCACGGTAACACCTGTCGGGCACATACCGCGAACGACGCGCGCGTCGGAGCGGTGCGAATCACCGTGCAGGCGCTCCGACGGTGACGGCCGTCGAGTTGGCTCCCGTGCCGTAGCGGCCCGCCGCGCCGTCCAACTGCTCCTGCAACGCGAGCGTGGTCGTGATGCGGCCTGCCTCGCGATCGACGTTGTCGACTGTGCTGACACCCGAAGAGAGTGCTGCATCGGCACGAACGACGGCTACCGCGCCGTTGCCCTCCGCAGCTCCGGTCCGACCTGCGAGGACCGTCCCTGCTCCCCTGCCGTCGAGTCCGCCGGCGAAGCGGGCAACGATCGCGCCGCGATTGCCGTCGTCCGAACCGGTGTTTCCGCCGGTGACGACGACAGCGAGCTGGGCCGGCGCGACAGCGCCGTTGTCGTACGCGATGAATCCGCCGCTGCGTAGCGTTTCGAGCGCCAAGGACAGCTCCTCGGGCGACGATTGCGGTTCCGCCGTCTGTGCGTTCAGGAGCAGCACCGAACCGAGCAGGTCACCTGCCATGCTCCCCTGATCGACGGCCCCGGTCCGCAGCTGCGTTCCGGCGGGCACGACATTGGTGAGTCTGGTGCGCAGGTCGTCGCCGCTCGCAGCGGATACGAACGAATCCGTCAGCGACACACGCCCGGTGATCGCTGCACCCGCTGCCTCGATGGAGCGGGTGACTCCGTCGACGTCGCCTGGATCGGCGTCCGGCGTCGTGATGACGACGACGCTCCTCTGCGCCAACGCATCCCGAACCACACGCCCCGACACCGCGGCATCGAACCCGTCCGCAGAGTTGAGTTGTTCGCCGAGTTGGTTGTTGGTGCTCTGCAGCGAGTCGACCTGATCTTCGAGCCCCGTCTTGTCGTCCCGTAGACCCGAGACGAGCCCGCTGGACAGCAGGCCGGAGCCGAGTACCACTCCGATCGCGAGAGCGATGAAGATCGCCGCGATCGAAATGGCATGTTGACGCATCGAAATCACGCGAGCAGCCCCTGAACCCAGAGGGCGAAGCTGTTCCACAGGTCGACTGCCCAGTCGAGAACCTCGGTGCCCATGTTCGACACCATCAGCGCGACGATGATCGCGACGAGCGCTGCGAGAACGACCAGAGCGACGGCGCCCCCGGACACGCGGCTGCGATACAGCGTCGCAACGGCTTTCGCGTCGACCAGTTTGGCGCCGACCTTGAGACGCGTCATGAACGCAGCCGGATTGGTGTTGCGTCGACCTCGATCGAAGAACTCGTCGAGGCTCGCCGGGCTGCCGACGGTGACGATCAATGACGCGCCGTGGTGGTCGGCCAGCAGCAGCGCCAGATCGGCGGGAGCACCGGTTGCCGGGAACGTCATCGCCCCGATACCGAGATCCTGAATGCGCTCGAGACCGTTCGCGTGGCCGTCGGAATCCGCGGGAAGTACGACTTCGGCGCCGCACTTGAGCGTTTGCGCCGTGATCTCTTCCGGGTCGCCGACGATGAGGTCGGGCCGGTACCCCGCCTTCATTGCCGTGTCGGCGCCTGCACCGACACCGATGATGATCGGGGCGTACTCCTTGATGAACGGCTTCAAGGCTTTCAGGTCTTCTGCGTGGCCCGGTCCGTCGGCGATGACGACGACGTGACGATCCTGCAGCACGATGTCGATGTCGGGAACGCCCACACCGTCGATGAGCAGCGGGCTCTCGGTTCGGATGAACTCGATCGTGTTGCCCGAGAACGCTTCCAGGTGATCGACCAGACCGGTCTTGGCCTCGATCATCCGGTCCGAGATCTCGGCTTCGCTCTGTTCCTCGCCTTTCGCGAGCCTGCGATCGCCGGTGTAGATGCCGCCCTCGTTCAGGCGAATCTTCGTGCCGTCCTTGATCTTCTTGAAGACCTCGGCGCCCGCCGAATCGATCAGCGTGATCCCGTTGGCGACGATCACCTCCGGTCCGAGATTCGGGTATCGACCCGAGATCGACGGCGACGCGTTGACGACCGCGAGGACGCCCGCTGCGACGAGTGCATCGGCGGTCAGCCGGTCGAGGTCCAACTCGTCGAGCACGACGATGTCCCCGGGGCCTACCCGTTTCAGCAGTTTGGCGGTGTTGCGATCCACCCGGGCGATACCACTGATTCCGGGTAGCGAATCCTGACTTCGTGATAACAGAGCGGGCATCTTCATGGCACCCATGATGACCCCGACGTCACGCACCACGGCGGAGGCGCGCCGAAACAGTTACCACACTGGTCACACGAGTACCAAGCCGTGGATCAGTTCTCTCGGTCCGCTCTGGCCGTCGCCAACAGCTCCTCCGCGTGTGCGCGTCCGGTCTCGGTGTCGTCCAGTCCTGCCAGCATGCGAGCCAGTTCGACGACGCGTTCCGACGACGACAACGACTTCACACCGCTGTTCGCAGCACCTTTCTTGGCATCTGCTTTGTTCACGACGAGATGTGTGTCCGCGAACGCCGCCACCTGCGGAAGGTGGGTGACGACGATGACCTGATGCGTCCGCGCGAGTCTGGCCAGACGACGGCCCACCTCGACGGCAGCCCGGCCACCGACTCCGGCATCGACCTCGTCGAAGACCATCGTTGCGCCCTTGTCCGAGCCCGCGAGCACCACTTCGAGGGCGAGCATCACGCGCGACAGCTCACCGCCGGACGCACTCTTGCTGATCGGCAGAGCCTGAGCACCGTCGTGCGCGGACAGTTTGAACTCGACCTCGTCGACGCCACTCTGTCCGGCATGAAGCTCGGAGCCGTCGACGGTCAGGGGCGCGCTGTCGTTCGGTCCCGCCGGCATCGTGCGGAGATCGAGTTGCAGTTTGGCCTTGCCCATCGCGAGCCCGGCGAGTTCCGTACTGACGGCCTTGGCCAGTTTGGCGGCAGCCTTCGCGCGGGCCGCGCTGAGTTTGCTTGCTGCAGCGGCGACTTCGGCTGCAGTCTCGTCGACGCGAGCGGACAGTTCGGCCAGCGCGTCCGCGGACACGTCGATCTTTCCGAGGCGTTCGCGTGCGTCGTCGGCCCATGCGATGACGCCGTCGACGTCCGCGGCGTACTTCCGCGTCAAGCCCTTCAACTCGGCCTGACGGTTCAGCAGCGTCTCGAGTGCGCTGGGATCCGACGGCAGGTCCGCCAAATACGAGGTGATGTCGGCTCCGACGTCGGTGACGACGGCCAACGCCTCGTTGAGCCGCGGCACGAGCTCCGTGAGCACAGCGTCGTCGGCGGATTCCAGCCTGCTACGTGCTTCCCCGAGCAGGTGGAGGACGGACAACCCTTCGCCCGCGTCGTCTCCGGACAGTGCCGCACTGGCGTATTCGGCGGATTCGCGCAGCGAGTCGAGGTCGCCGAGGCGTCGGACATCGTTTGCGACGGTGACGTCCTCGCCGGGTTCGGGTGCGACAGCGTCGATCTCCTGCAGTCCGAACTGAAGGCGATCGGCCTCCTGCGCCAGTTCGCGGCTGCGTTCGGTGCGGTCGAGGAGTTCCGTGCGAGCAGCGAGCCATGCGGAACGAGCGGAACGGTACTTCTTCAGCGGGGCCGAGACCGCGTCACCGGCGAAACGGTCCAACGCGCCCAGCTGACGATCCGGTCGGAGTAATCGCAGCTGATCGTTCTGGCCGTGGACGGTGAGCAGGGAGTCGGTGAAACCCGACAGCACGGACGCGGGCACACTGCGACCGCCGAGATGAGCGCGGGAGCGACCGTCGGCATTGACCGTGCGCAACGCGATGATGGAATCGTCCTCGTCTCGTTGCGCGCCTGCCGATTCGAGCACCTGCTCGACCTCGTCGACCACCTGCGCCGACGCCGTCTCGGTACTGAACCGGCCCTCGACGACTGCACGATCGGCACCGAGCCGTACTCGACCTGCGTCGGCACGCGCGCCGGACAACAGATGGAGACTGGTGACGACCATCGTCTTACCCGCACCGGTCTCACCGGTCAGAACCGTCAGACCTTCGTGGAACTGGGCACTAGCCGAAGAAATGACACCGAGGCTGTCGATTCGAATCTCTTCGAGCATGGTTACCTCGCTCTCCCCCGCCATCCAGTGATGGGCAATGCGAACTTCGTGACCATTCGATCGGCGAACGGCGCCGAGTCCAGGCGCACCCACTTGATGGGCGACGCGCCCCGCACGACTTCCACGCGCCCGCCCGCAGGCAGTTGCAGTGTTCGACGACCGTCGCAGAACACGACCCCGTCATGGCTTCCGGCGACGGTCTCGACGGCGATGATCGACTCGGGGCTCGTGACCAGCGGCCGGGCGAACAAAGCGTGCGCGTTGCTCGGTATCACCAGAATTGCTTCGAGTTCCGGCCACACCACAGGTCCGCCGGCGGAGAACGCATAGGCGGTCGATCCGGTCGGCGTCGAGATCAGAACCCCGTCGCATCCGAACGCGGACACCGGACGATCGTCGACTTCCAGGACGACCTCGAGAACGCCCAGGCGCGAACCGTTCTCGACACTGGCCTCGTTCAGAGCCCAACCACGGTCCACGACGCGTTCACCCGCCCGAACCACGATGTCGAGCGTCATCCGATCCTCGACGCGATAGTCACCGGTGACGACGCGAGCCAACGCATCCTCGAGATGGTCGGCCTCGGCTTCGGCCAGGAAACCGATGCGCCCGAGGTTGATTCCCAGCACCGGAATGTCCGCGGTCTTCGCCAGTTCGGCGGCGCGGAGGAACGTTCCGTCGCCGCCGAGCACGAGAACCAGTTCGCAGCCGACGGCGGCATCGGGTCCGAATTCGACCACGCGGAGTTCGAGTTCGGATTCCAGGGAGTCGTCGCCCTTGTCACGGCCCGACGGCTCGATACGACTGGAATCGACCTCGTCGACGAGCACACGAAGCCGAATGTTGGCCTGCGACAATACTTTTCCGACCCGACGGACGGTATCGGCGATGTCGGGACGGCCGGGATGCGCGACGAGCAGAATCTCTCGCACGGTGCTTGTCCCTCCCTCGGTTGTCACTGTGGGCCCTCCTCGACGGCACGCTGGACAAGGGCAACGATGTCGCGCTCCATGTCGTCCGCTTGCTCGACAGTCTGCGATCGTAGCCACAGAAAGTACTCGACGTTGCCCGAGGGACCAGGAAGCGGACTTGCCGTCACGTCCCGGAGTGCCAGACCCAGATCACGTGCGGTGTTCGCGACGTCGATCACCGACTCCGCACGCAACGCCGGGTCGCGGACGACACCGCCCGAGCCGACGCGATCCTTGCCGACCTCGAACTGCGGCTTCACCATCAGCGCCAGATCGGCCCCGGGAACCACGCACGCGACGAACGCTGGTAGCACCAGCTTCAACGAGATGAACGACAGATCGGCGACGACGACCTCGACCCGTCCCCCGATGGTGTCGGCGTCGATCGACCGCACGTTGGTGCGATCGACGACCGTCACACGGTCGTCGGACTGCAGCCGCCACACCAATTGCCCGTATCCGACGTCGACCGCGACAACCTCGGCAGCATCCTTGCTCAACAGAACGTCGGTGAACCCGCCGGTGGACGCACCCGCGTCGAGGCAGCGTTTGCCCGCAACCGAGAACCCGTTCTGCTCGAACACCTCGAGCGCGCCGAGGAGTTTGTAAGCACCGCGCGAGGCCCAGTTGACTTCGTTGTCCTCGGCGGACACCACGAGCGGAGTACCTGCCTCGACGGCAGTCGCCGGCTTCGTGGCCACCGTGCCTGCGATCTTGACTCGGCCTGCGTCGATCAGCTCTACGGCGTGTTCGCGTGACCGAGCCATCCCTCGACGCACGAGTTCGGCGTCGACGCGTGCGCGTCGGGCCACGTCAGCTCTTGTCCACGGACGACAGCGCCTGCACGAGCACGTCGTGCGCGCGTTCGAGGATCTGCGCCTGAACCTTCAGATCCATCGGAGGTGCGTCACGATCCGGAAGCCGGTCCAGTAGCTGGTCGACCTCGGCTGCGACGGCACCGGGTTCGACCACGGGCGTGCTGGCATCGTGCGGACGATGCTGACCTGGGAGTGGAATGGACGTGCTCATCGCCCACAACGCTATCCGATCGGGCCGACAGATGTTCCAGCGCAGTACCGCGACGCGGGACGACGTGTCACACCTCGAGTAGGGCGCGGAGCTCGTCCAGTCCGGAGCCGACGACCTCGACCCTGTCCCAGTCCGTTGCCGACCATCCGACGGACGCGGCAGTGAGCAATCCGTCCAGGGTGTTCACCGCAGTGGTTCCGTCGTGCGAGACCGTCAGGACTCCGGCGCCGACGGATGCCGACCATCCCGGTTTCACGCCCACGGACGACACTTCGGCAGGCTGGTTCAGCACGTCCAGGTCGAAGCCGATATGGGTGGGCCGCTCCGATTCGCCCGCGCGAAGTGCGTCGACCGCGCTGCTGACGCCGGTGAGCACCAGTAGGGACGGGATCCCGGTCGCATGGGCGCCCGCGATGTCGGTATCGAGGCGGTCACCGACGACCAGGGGCGACGACGCCGAACTCAGGCGGATCGCGTCGCGCATGATGGGCGACGCCGGCTTGCCTGCGACCTCCGGTTCGGCACCCGTAGCGGTCCGCACGACCGCCACCATCGATCCGTTCCCGGGTGCGAATCCCCGTTCGGTGGGGAGCGTCGCATCCATGTTCGTCGCTACCCACAGGGCGCCGGACTGAATGGCGAACACCGCCTCGGCCAACGCCTTCCAGCCGGTGTCGACGTTGTGACCCTGAACGACGGCTACAGGCGACTGATCGGCCGACCGCACCGGCGTCAGACCGACGGTGGAGATCTCGTCGGCCAGTGCCTCGGTACCGACCACCATGACGGCATCTCCGGGAGTCAGCTTCTCGGCCAACATCCGCGCCGCGACCTGGGCACTGGTGACGACGAAATCCTCGGACGTGTCGAATCCGAGCGCGCGAAGGTGCTCGGCCACGTGCTTCGGTGAGCGACTTGCGTTGTTGGTGACGAAGTAGCGCTTCTCGGTTCCACCGCGCAACGCGTCGGCGGCTCCGACGACGGGCTTGTCGCCCTGATAGACGGTCCCGTCCAGGTCGAGAAGTAGGACGTCGTGCGCCGATCGCAGAGTCGTCACTGACCGTCACCCGACAGTTCTTCGACGCGCTCCTCGGCGTCCGTTTCCCCGTCGACATCCGCAGCCGCCGCGTTGAGGAACCACTTCACGCCCTCTTGCACACGGCCGGCAGCGACCAACGCATCGGCATAGACGTAGAACAGCCGCGCAGCGGCCGTCCCCGACCGGGATGCGTCGAGGTCCGGCGTCTGCAGGGTGACGACGGCCTGGTCGTACTGGTTCAGGTCCATACGAGCCCCCGCGACGACGATGCGGAGTTCCGACGCCTCGTCGCCCGTCAGCGCACGTGCTTCGTCACTACGCCCGAGTTCGATCGCGCGCTCGGGCCTGCCGAGCCCGCGCTCACAATCCGCCATGACTGCGAGGTGCCCCGGCCCGCCGGCCATGCGGCGAGCAGCCCGCAGTTCCGACAGCGCTTCCGCCCATTCGCCCGCGTGGTACGCGGTGATGCCGGCAGTCTCACGTACGACGGCAATCCGTCCCGCGCGCTGACGAGCGGCGCGTGCATGCTGCAACGCGAGCTGCGGATCATCGTCGACCAGGCGGCTTGCCATCACGAGGTGGCGCGCCACGGCCGACGCGTTGTTCTTGTCCAGGCTCAGCAGATCGCGACGAACGGCCGGATCCAGCTCGCCGGGCTCGACCTCGTCGGGAAGATCGGGTTCGTCGGGGCGGGGAGGGCGCCGATCGGCGGGCCCGCGCGCACCTCTGCGTCGATCGCCTGCAAATCCGCCTTCGCCTCCGCGGCGACGAGGGGGCCCGTCGTTCCGACGGGCGTCGGGACGACCGCGTCCATCGCCGCGAGGAGCATCGGAGCGACCTGTGCCTTCAGCTCGACGAGAATCCCCGGAACGATTTCCTTCGCCCGAACGACCGCCGCTCGACCGGCCTCCGGTTCCGCCGCGTGGGTCCTGAGAACGGGAGGATCCGTTGCCGCGGAAGGAGCGGCGTTCGTTGCTGTCTTCCGGCACAGCAGTTCCTTTCGATCGAGCGGGTCGCTACCCATGAAATCAGACAGGCAGTAAGAAACGAAAAAAGGGGACCCAGTGGCTGGGTCCCCTTTTTCGAAAGATGCACGGCGGTGTCCTACTCTCCCACACCCTGTCGGGTGCAGTACCATCGGCGCTGGAGGGCTTAGCTTCCGGGTTCGGAATGGGACCGGGCGTTTCCCCTCCGCTATGGCCGCCGTAACTCTGTGA
>NZ_JAAFYV010000059.1:0-17421 GCF_011770055.1 Rhodococcus sp. B10
CACCCCAACGGGGTGAGAAACCACCCCACCACCCACCACACAGCAACGACGACCACCACGAAAAGTGGGTCGAAATTCGAACGGTTCCTTGTTCCGGTGCAGACTTGGGACACGATCGGATGTGTCGATCTGCATACGGCACCCTCCTGGCACGTACCGCCGCGTTTGCCCAGGGTGCCGGCACACCGTTCACGCCAGGTCGAGTCGAAATAGACTACACGGGAACGGTTTTGCGAATGGTTGGCGGCGAGCTCATCAGGGCTGCTCGGCCTGCTTTTGCTCCGTGATCCATGCCGCGATCTGAGTGCGAGAGGTGAAACCCAGCTTGGCGAGGATGTGCTCCACGTTCCCCTGGGCGGTGCGTTGCGAGATGACCAGTGTGTCGGCGATCGCCCTGTTGGTAAGGCCCTCGGCGACAAGCTCGGCTACCTGCTGCTCCCGCCGCGTGAGACTCGTGCATCCTGGTCCGGCAGAGACGTTGCCTCCTCCCTACCGTCGGGGGCGTATGCAGCGACATCTTCGAACCGCGCCTGCAGACCGCGCCGGAACTCCGTCTCGAACACGCGATCACCGATCCCCTGGCGTGCCTCCTGCTCGAACTGAGCGTGCTGCACGAGCAGGTACGGGTAGATGACGCTCGGGCTCCCTACCGTCTGGGCGAGGGAATTGGCAGCCCCATCAGTTTGCGGCACGCCGGGCATCTCCTACTTGTACAGCGATCCATGAAAGTACCTCTACGCACCCTGCTGCGTTGGTGCGGTCGTCCACCGACCGTGCGACTTGGAGCCCCTGCATGACCAGATCCTGCGCATGGGAGTCCTCGCCACGCTGCAGCGCAACCATCCCCGCACCCCCAGCGCCCATCCCCGATAGACGGACTCGCCTCGAGCCTCGGTGAGCGCAAGAATCTCCCGCCAACACTGCTAACTCCGCATCCGGTTTCCGTCCGTGTCACTGGCCAGGGCCAGCCCGAACAGGGACCAGATCATGTACAGCAGGTCGCCGTACGCGAGAAAGACCGCGAGCGAGGATTCGAAGTACTCACACGCCGTCGCGGCATCACCAGTGACCAGTGCGTGATAACCGGCGGCATCGGCCATGAGTGCCGCTGCCGTACGTTCGCCGAGCTGTGCCGCCAGGGTGCCTCCTCGCTCGGAATAGAGCGCTGACGCTGCCCGGTCATCGTGTAGCCCGGTCAGCACACTCAGTACGTATAACGCCTTTGTCCGTTCCATACCGGGTTTGCTGTCCTGAACGGCCAGAAGCTGCACGAGCCACCGCATACCTTCGCGTAGCTTGCCCAGCGCCCGCCAGTACGGGTAGAGCGCCGATGCCATGCGAATTCCTGCGTCTGCCTCGTTCGTGCCAATGAGGCAGAACTCCAGAGCCTCAAGAATGTTCGGCTGCTCGGCGTCGAGACGCACCATCCAGTGCACTTGCCGCGAACTGACCCAGTCGGATTCCGCCTGCAGCACCAGTTCTTCGTACCAGTCCCGGTGCCGCCGCAACAGCGAGCCGAACTCGCCGGTCTCCTGCAGCCGTTCCATACCGTAGTCGCGCAGCGTCTCGAAGCAGTCGGTACCGCACCGCTCCCGCGACCTCCTCCCGAATGAGGATCGATTTGTCGATCAGCGACGCCACAACGTCTACTACCTGGTCCGACGCCATAGTCTGGGCGCAGATTCCTTTGACGGCGTCGAGTTCGAAGCCGCCTGAGAACGAACACAGTCAGCCGTCCCCACAGTTTCCGCTCGGCTGCGGTGCACAACTCGCGGCTCCAGTCGATACACAACAGCATGGTTTGCTGCCGTGCCGGGCCCCCCGGGCGGCCCGTTGTCATGAGGGTGTAGCGGCGGGTCAGCCGTTGCAGGACCTGCTCCGCCGACATCACCCACAGCCGCACCGCCGCCAGTTCGATCGCCAGCGGCAGACCATCGAGGCGTCGGCAGATCGTTGCGATGACGTCCTGATTTTCCTCGCTGCTGTGACATTCCGAGACCGCCGTCGTTTCGCGTTCGGCGAAGACTTTCATCGCCTCGTAGTGGCCGAACCCGCCGCCTGCCGCCGCTCGATGGTTGGGGTTCGGCATCGTGAGGGGTGGCACTTGGATGGCTTCTCCCCCAACGCCGAGCGGTTCCCGGGCTCGTCGCGAGAATCCGGAGGTCCGGGCAGACGCGAAGGAGGGTTTCGGCAAGGGCGGCGACGGGTTCGACAAGGTGCTCGCAGGCGTCCAGTACAAGCAGCAGCTTCCGTGTCATGAGGTACTCGACGAGCAGCGTTTCGGGTGGGGCGCCGCGGCCCTCGCGCAGTTCCAATGCCACCGACACCGCGTCGACGACCGCGCCTGGATCGTGCAGATCGCCCAGCCCGACCAACCACACGCCATCGCCGAAGGTGCGACTGGTGTCGGTCAAGTCCATGGGGGTGGTCAGGTCGCGATGAGCACCGGTATTCCAGCTATGGCCGCCGCATTCAGTCGAGTGGCGGTGGCGATGGATCGTCGATTCGGCCGTGCGGCGGGCCAACCTGATCAGCGCCGTGACGATCTCCGTCATTCAACTCTCGGTTCGCTGCGACCACCCGGAAGATGCGATCAATGCTCCGCCCAATGACTGCATGGTGTACCCGGACAGGCCCGCTCGGCGCTGGTAACGAGCACCTGAGCAGCACGGAGTACGTCCGATACTGCCAGGTGCTCGTCACAGGTCATTGTGACGGTCATTTGTCGCGACGTCTGGTCGTCGGCGTCGCCATCAGCGATGGAGGCACCTCACGCATCGGTGGTGCTGGCAATCTCGTGAAGCTGGCGATGCGGCTCGGCCATCGACCGGATATGTCGGGCAGCAACGGACAGGGATGCAAGATCCGACACCGAGGAAGCGTCGATTTCGCTCAATGTCCGCCGCGCCCGCTCGATCCGAGCATGGTTGTCCTTCTCCCACTGCTCGATTCGCATCTCCGGTGTGTCTCCGGGCACGGCGGCCGCCAGCACATCTTGGGTCAGTAGACGCACCGACCGGTAGAGATCGTCGCGCAGCGCAAGGCGTGCGAGCGTGTGCCACCGTTCTCCCCGCGGCAGCGCGGAGACTTTGATGAGCCACCGGTCGACGCCGAGGTGGTCGGACAGGGCGAAGTACACCGCCGCGGTCTCGGCGACGTCACGGTCCAGATCTGACGCGACATCGACGATGTCGAGAAGACTGAACCGGTAGAGCGCATCCGCGACGCGACGCGCTACCGTCGCCTGCACTCCCACCTGTCGGTATTCCTCGTATATCACGTCCATCGCCCGCCTTTCCGTGCCCCGCAGCCAGTGCGCGACCTCGGTGGACCGGGACTGGATGGTCGATTGGTACCGTTCGATCTCCGCGTCAACCGATAGCGGCTGCTTCCGGTTTGCCAGAAACCACCGCGACCCGCGGTCCAATAGCCGGCGTGCCTCGACGATCAGTTCGTATTCGGTCGCCGGTGACAGCTTCGCCGCGGCGATGTCGGACCATAGGTCGACGAGACCAAATACCTCCGCGGTGATCACGAAGGACCGCAGGATGTCCGCCGGGCTGGCACCGGTCTCCTCTTTCAACCGGTGAGCGTAGGTTAGGCCGCCTAGTGCGACCAGGTCGTTGACGACCTCGGTGGACATGATCTCCCGGCGCAGCGGGTGCTCGTCGACCGGAACGAGACTGCTCAGCGGCGGTGGAAAGTATTTCGCGAGCCGGGCAGCGAAGTAGTCGTCGTCGAACATGTCCGATCCTTCGAGATCGGTCTTCAGATCGAGCTTGACGTGCGCGAGCAGGGTCGCCAATTCCGGTGACGTCAGTCCCTGCCCTTCCTCCGCCAGCGCTGCGAACCCGTCGGAGGACGGGAAGGCCTCCAGCTCACGATCCAGACCGCGGTTCTCGACGAAATCCGCCACCATCCGTTCGTGGACGTCGATCATTCGGGGCGCGTTCCAGCGGGAGTCTCCGAGGACCCGGTTCTGGGCGTCGTTGTTGGCGAGCACGAGTTCGGCCACGTCGTCGGTGAGATCAGCCAGCACCACCGGCCGAAGGTCCGGATCGAGACGGTGGTGCGGCGATGCGGCGTCAAGAAGAATCTTGATATTGACCTCGTGGTCAGAGCAGTCGACTCCTGCGGAGTTGTCGAGGGCGTCGGTGTTGATACGACCACCTGCACGAGCGAACTCGATGCGAGCGAGCGGCGTCACCCCGAGGTTTCCGCCCTCGGCGACGGCGTGGGCCCGCAATTCGTTTGCGTCTACACGCACGCTGTCGTTGGCCTTGTCCCCCGCCGCGGTATGTGTCTCCGCCGAGCTTTTCACGTACGTGCCCACACCGCCGTTGAAGAGCAGGTCGACGGGCGCGGTGAGGATGGCACGAATCATTTCCGGTGGGGTCAACACGGTGACCGGTGCGTCGAGCCCGAGAGCGATCTTCATGGGCTCGGTCACCGGGATCGATTTGGCCTCGCGCGACCAGACCCCGCCACCCGCACTGATGAGGGAGCGGTCGTAGTCAGCCCAGGTGGATCCAGGCAAGTCGAATAGCCGCCGACGCTCCCACCACGCCGACTCACCGTCCGGGGTCGGGTCGATGAAGATGTGTCGATGGTCGAAGGCTGCTACCAGCGCTATCCCCTCGCTCGCGAGCATGCCGTTTCCGAACACGTCCCCGCTCATGTCACCGATACCCGCAACCGTAAAAGAGCCACGATCGACATCGATACCCATCTCCGCTAGGTGCCGGGTGACACTAACCCATGCTCCCCGCGCGGTGATACCCATCTTCTTGTGGTCGTATCCGACCGACCCGCCGGATGCGAACGCGTCACCCAGCCAGAAACCGTGATCGGCGGCGAGGGCGTTGGCAACATCCGAGAACGTCGCCGTGCCCTTGTCTGCGGCGACCACAAGGTAGGAATCATCGCCATCGCGGCACACCACTGCGTCCGGGTGAACTGCCTCCCCTGTCGCCGAACGGTTGTCGGTGACGTCGAGCAGCCCGGATATGAAGTGACGATAGGCGTCGACGCCGGCCATTGCCGAGTTCTTCACCACGAACCCGCCCTTCGCGCCGGCGGGGACGATGACGGCGTTCTTCACTGCTTGGGCCTTCGCGAGACCGAGGATCTCGGTGCGGTAGTCGTCGAGGCGGTCCGACCAGCGTAGGCCCCCGCGGGCGACGAGGCCATACCGCAAGTGGACACCCTCCATATCGGGCGAATACACGAAGATCTCGTGGAGGGGGCGGGGGCGAGGAAGTTCGTCGATCTCCCGGGATCGCAGCTTCAGCGACAGCTGTGGCCGGTGGCAATCCAGTGTTCCCGCACGGTAGAAGTTGGTGCGCGTGGTTGCGGAGATCAGGCTGACGTATGCCCGGATGATGCGATCGGCGTCGAGACCTTCGACCTCTTCGAGGAGTAGTTCGACTTCCCTCGTGCAGCGTTCGACCTCACCGGCTCGGTCTGCGGACCGATGAGGGTCGAACTGCGCGTGGAAGAGTTTCACCAGTGAGGCCGCGAGATCCGGCCGTGAGGAGAGGACGGACTCGATTCGGCTCTGCCCGTATGGCAGTGCGGTTTGCCGCAAGAACCGCGCGTAGGCACGTAGGAGCACGACCTCACGCCAGTCCAGTCCGGCGGCGGGAACGAGAACGTTGAAACGATCCGCTTCCGCCCGGCCTGCCCACAATGCCCGAAGGGTATCGAGAAGCGCCTCGGTAGCAACCGGGCCGGTCGTTAATGCGGCGGCGAGAGGACCGACCACCACCTGGAAGTCGTATTGCCGGCAGACCAGCGCGTCTGCGCGCCGGTACACGGAACTGCGCTGATCTACCACTTCGAGGTCGAGGCTCCCGAGCAGTCGTAGCACCCGTTCCAGGGAAACCGTCTCGCCGCCGCTGTAAAGAAAGACCCGCAGCTCCGCGCCCGACCGCTCCCCCTCCTGGGGGGTCTGTTCGACCTGTAGGTCGAACGCTCCGGTTGTCAGGCGGTCGAGAATCGCCTTGTCGGGAATCGGTGTTCGGTCCTCCTCCGCAACATAGCCTTCCGGAACAGGAAACGAGTATGCAGGCAGGGTCGAACTCATTCGATTCTCTCCGTTGAGATCGCAGGGAACAGTGGATTGGTTCGGCGTGGCTACGCCCTCACACTCGATTGGGCGAAACGAGCGAAAGATGCGGGCGACAGCCGGTCTGACGTGGCGGATCGGATCAGAGCAGACAAAGAAGTGCCCTCCCTGTGAGCGTCGTTGACCATAGGGAGGACTGGGATTTCACTTCTTTGTGTGTGCGTCCGCGATGTCGAGAACCGTGTCGAGGATCGCGAGCCCCTCACGGGCCTCGGCCTCGGTGACGGTGCACGGCGGCACAGCGTGAACGCGATTGAAATTGGCGAACGGCAGCAATCCTCCTGCCTTGCACGCCGCAATCACCTCGTTCATCGCCGGACTGGAGGTGCCGTACGGAGCGAGCGGTTCCTTCGTGGCACGGTCGGCGACGAGTTCGATCGCCCAGAACACGCCGAGTCCGCGAACTTCACCGAGCGACGGGTGCCGGTCGGCGAGGCCCCGCAGTCCGGGGCCGAGGATCTCGGCACCGACCCTGGCGGCGTTCTCTACGATCCGCTCGTCCTCCATCGCGTTGATCGTCGCGACGGCGGCTGCGGTGGCGAGCGGGTGCCCAGAGTAGGTGAGTCCGCCGGGGTACGGCCGGTCGGCGAACGTCGCCGCGATCTTCTCGCTGATCGCGACACCACCGAGCGGTACGTAGCCGGAGTTGACCCCCTTCGCGAACGTGATCAGGTCGGGGACGACACCGAAATGGTCGATCGCGAACCACTTTCCGGTGCGGCCGAACCCGCACATCACCTCGTCGGCGATGAACACGATGCCGTAGCGGTCGCAGATCTCGCGGACGCCGGCCAGGTAGCCGGGCGGGGGCACCATAATTCCCGCGGTCCCGGGAACCGATTCGAGGACGATCGCTGCAATCAAGTTCGGCCCCTCGAGGCGGATCAGCTGGTCGAGGTGGTCGAGCGCACGCTCGGTTTCCTGCTGCTCGTTCTCCGAGTGGAACTGCGTGCGGTACAGGAACGGTCCATGGAAGTGGACGACCCCGCTGTTGCCGTAGTCGTTGGGCCACCGGCGCGGGTCACCGGTGAGGTTGATCGCCGTGTCCGTGCCACCGTGATACGAGCGGTACCGCGACAGCACCTTGTAGCGGCCGGTGTGCAGGCGGGCCATACGCACAGCGTGCTCGTTGGCGTCGGCGCCGCCGTTGGTGAAGAACACCTTGTTCAGATCGCCCGGGGTCCGCTCCGCGATCAGTCGGGCCGCCTCGGAGCGGGCGTCGTTCGCGTACTGCGGTGCGATCGTGCACAGCTTCGCGGCCTGGTCCTTTATGGCGGCAACGACTTTGGGGTGCTGGTGCCCGATGTTCGTGTTGACGAGCTGGGACGAGAAGTCCAGCAACCGGTTTCCGGCGCCGTCCCACACATACGATCCCTCGGACGCGAGGATCGTCATCGGGGTGATCTGCTCCTGCGCGGACCATGAGTGAAACACGTGCGCCCGGTCGAGCGCGTACGTCCGCTCCCCCTCGGCACGGGCCGCGTCGAGGGACTGGCCGGTGGGCAGGATGTCCTGGGAGACTGTTGTCGTCATGACCGTAGGTCCTTTCCTGCTCAGTTGTTCTGGGGGAAGCCGAGGTTGATGCCGCCGTGGCTGGGGTCGAGCCAGCGGCTGGTGACGACCTTGCCGCGGGTGAAGAAGTGCACGCCTTCCATGCCGTGGGCGTGGGTGTCACCGAACAGCGAGTTCTTCCAGCCACCGAAGGAGTAATACGCGGTGGGAACCGGAATCGGGACGTTGATGCCGACCATGCCGACCTCGACCTCGTTCTGGAACCGCCGGGCCGCGCCGCCGTCGTTGGTGAAGATCGCGGTGCCGTTGCCGAACGGGCCGGAGTTGATGAGGTCGAGCGCCTGCTCGTAGGAGTCGACGCGGATCACCGACAGCACGGGTCCGAAGATTTCGTCGGTGTACACGCTCATGTCGGTGGTGACGTGGTCGATCAGGGTGGGTCCGAGCCAGAACCCGTCCTCGCCACCGTCGGCTTGCACGGTGCGCCCGTCGACGACGATGGTGGCGCCGTCGTTTTCGCCGGCGTCGATGTAGGAGGCGACCTTGTCGCGGTGCACCTTGGTCACCAGCGGTCCCATGTCGGAGTCGCGGGTGCCGTCGCCGATCCTGAGCGTGTTCGTGCGGTCCTTGATCTTCGCGACGAGTTCGTCGGCGATATCGCCGACCGCGACCAGGGCGGAGATGGCCATGCAGCGTTCGCCGGCGGAGCCGAAGCCGGCGTTGACCATGGCGTCGGCGGCCAGGTCGAGGTCGGCGTCGGGCAAGACGATGGCGTGGTTCTTCGCCCCGCCCAAGGCCTGGACGCGTTTGCCGTTGGCGGTGCCGGTGGCGTACACGTACTGCGCGATCGGGGTGGACCCGACGAAGCTGATGGCCTTGATCGCGGGGTTTGTGAGCAGTTCGTCGACGGCGGACTTGTCGCCCTGCAGGACGTTGAAGACCCCGGCGGGCAGTCCGGCCTCGGCCCAGAGTTCGGCCATCCAGATCGCGGCGGTGGGGTCCTTCTCGCTGGGCTTGAGGACGACGGTGCTGCCGGCGGCGATGGCGATAGGGAAGAACCACATCGGAACCATGGCGGGGAAGTTGAACGGGGAGATGATGCCTACCGGGCCGATGGGCTGGCGGAGGGAGGAGACGTCGACGTTGGTGGAGGCGTTTTCGGTCATGCCGCCCTTGAGCAGGTGGGGCATGCCGCAGGCGAATTCGACGACTTCCTGGCCGCGAGAGACCTCACCCAATGCGTCGGAGACGACTTTGCCGTGCTCGGAGGTGATGATCTCCGCCAACTCGCCTTTGCGTTCGTTGAGCAGTTCGCGGAACTTGAAGATCACCTGAGTGCGCTTAGCGAGGGAGGTGTCGCGCCAGGCGGGGAACGCGGCCGCGGAGGAGTCGATCACCGCGCGGGCATCCTCGATACTGGCGAGGGCGACACGACCGGTCACGGCACCGGTCGCCGGATTTGTCACCAAAGCGCTGTTGCCGCTGGTACCGGTAAAACTCTTGTTGTCGAACCAGTGCGAGATCGTCCGGGCGTCGGCATTGTCTGTCATGAAATCGAGTCCTCCGAGTGGGCTGACACGCGGAAACTCCGCGTTACGTGCGATGTCTTTTCACTCTGAACCCAGCAAGACTTTCGGACAGCCTACGATCTGTAACCAACGCCATTGAATGATTAACACTCTGTATCCACATCTACATTGGCTTCCCCTTACAGGCGAGTTTTGCGCTCCCCGTCAGTAAATCGCCGACCTCCCGAAAGTTGCTGGCCAGCGGGGAGCGTCATTGCGCAGTGTTCCGCGTTCCAAAACAGCGACTCAAGCGGGATGGCCCCGAGCGCCTGGCGACCTGGTTAGCTGCTACCTCGTCGCGTGCGGTCATGTCGCTTGGCGTGGTAGGCGTTCTCCTGCAGGTGACCATGGTGATCAGCGAGTTCAGGTGGGCCACCACATCGAGCTCTAACTATGTTGGTTACGAGAAGCTCGCGCGTAGGCCAAGGACCGGGATTTCAGGAGCAGATTGTCAGCGGTCACGTAATTCCTCAGGCCTGAGGGGTTGTCGGTCAGTAATTCCTCACCCACTGTCACGTAATTCCCCATCCTGGGGCGTTTCGGTGCGGGGTCCGGGTGCTGCTCAGGTTCGCTCCTGACATGAGTCCTACGGAGGGCTCGGGGAAGGGGCCTGAGGTGACGGGGAAGTCTTTCGCCGTGAACGATCTCATCGAGATGTTCCGACACTTGAACGCCGAACGATCCCAGGTCGAACTTCACGACGCGCTGGGACTTGACCGCAAAACCATCCGTAAGTATCTCCAACCAACGCTCGCCGACGGTCTCGAACCGGCACGGAGGAGGTATTCGACGAACAGCCCGGGCGTGAACGCATCGACCGGTGGTTCCCTGCATGGTCCGATCCAGCGGCCCGCGCACTGACGTGGGAGCACATCGCACCGCAACGTGAGTGGATCACAGAACAGCTCGATGTACCCGTCACCGTCGCACCATCGCCCAACGACTACGCGACGACTACCACGTCGAGGTGTCCGAATCGACCTTCCGACGTTACATCACAACAACATTCGCCCAGCAACGCCTGTGAGAAAGCGACCATCCCCCGCGGCACCGTCGAACCGGGCAGCGAAACACAGATCGACTACGGCAAACTCGGCATGTGGTTCGACCCGAGACTGGGCCGCCGCGTCACCGTGTGGGCGTTCGTGATGATCTTGGCGTGCTCCCGCAAGATGTTCGTCCAACTCGTCTTCCGGATGGATCAGGCATCGTGGAATGCCTCCCACGTCGCGGCGTTCGAGTACTTCGGCGGCGTCCCCGCCCGGCTGGTCTGCGACAACCTCAAAGCCGGAACGTCCCGATCTTTACGACCCGATGATCAACCCCGCCTATCACGAGCTGGCGAGCTTCTACGGCACCCTCATCGATCCCGCCCGGCCCCGTAAACCCAAGGACAAACCCCGCGTCGAACGACCCATGCCCTATATCCGTGATTCGTTCAGGGCGGGCCGCGACTGCACCTCACTCGAGCAAATGCAGAACGCGGCATTGCATTGGGCCACCAGGGTATACGGGCACCACCGGCGCCGCTCACTCAACGGCGTGACACCCTCGGCGATGTTCGAGGCGGCCGAACGATCCGCTCTCGCCCCACTACCGGCGCGCCCGCTCGAGACCGTGCGGTATTCGGTAGGCACCGTCACACCGGACTGCCATGTCAAAGCCGGAAAAGGCGTTCTACTCGGTGCCGTGGGGCGCTTGCTCGGGCAGAAGGCCACCGTCCGCAGCGCTGGAGACATCGTGCAGGTCTTTCACGACGATGCTGTCGCCGCCACTCACGTTCTGCATCTGACCGGGCGGTCGACGAACTTCGAGCACTACCCACCGCACAAGGTCGCACACACTATGCGCAGTGTCACCTGGTGCCGAACCCAAGCGAACAAATCGGGCTGGCACAACACGTGTAAACGACGAATTGTCCTATGTCAACGCAATTCACCGACTCCGCGCTAACCAAGCGATCATCCGACTCCGCGACAATATCCCGACGTCCGAATCGACCCCGCCTGCGCGCGGGCGCTCGAACTCGATGACGTGCGCTACCGCACCGTCAAAGGTTATCTCGTCGCGGGAACCGAGAAAGAGATCACCCCGACGATCAGTTGTCAGCTCCGCCGCCACCGGCGATGCTCCGAGGGCCCAGCGTGTTCGACACCGAACCTACAGTATGAACAACATCCTATCATGCAGCTGTGCAACCACACTCGACTCGGAGGAACCTGCGACGACCATTGAGACCCGTCTTTGAGAACCGCGTTGAAGACTCTCAAACTGACCGGGATGCTCGATACCCTCGACGCCAGACTGGCTCAGACACGCGACGGGCAACTCGGGCACCTCGAATTGGCACGGCCACATGCACCGAACTCCTTTTGCAGCAACGCCCATCGTCGGTCGCCGATCGCGTACTCGCACTATGCCGCACTGCGGCTTCACAGTTGCCGCGAACGCGACGCTGTCGAGTAGAGCTGTGCCTCTCCGAGTTTGCGCGCACGGATTCCAGTGATGGCGTACACACACCGTTCGTCCTCGTCCCCTGTTCGCCCGACAGCCGGGCCACCGAACCGCGCTCTCATTCAAGGCCGTCATACCTCCATCCTTCCCACATCCAGGCCGCGCAGCTGCCGTCGACCCTGCCGACGGTCGTACCAGGAGGCCTTCGATCTGCAGGCACCACATCGTTCTCTGGTGGCCCGTGCCGGTCTGACGTGGGCCACGATCGCTCGCGCGTCGTCGTTGAAGTCGATGTCCTCGATGACAGTGCTCTCGACGCCCAGCACCGTGCGCCATAAGCTAGCGTTCTGCACGCCGTTTTCTGTTCTTCAGTTTTGACCTTCGACAAGCAAACGCCAGAGGGGCAACGGCGTGTGGCCGCTCAGGCGCGATCAGCGACTTACGAACTGGTCACGAGAGCCAGATATCTTACGGATCACATTCTAGCCGGTCGCTTTCTGCCCCCAGGCTCGTCGGCTGTATCGCTCATGCGAGCCAGACGTGATTGCCGTGCTGGCCTGAAAGTTCACGTGTCAGGTGCTCGACGGCAGAGTCGTCGCCATTGCTGCACGATTAACCCGGCGGGGGCTCCTCGCGCTCTCTCCGAAAGTGCACCGGGTGTGGCAAAGCGCCGTCACTGCCACCTGCATGACCTACTATGTGGGTTCCAACTCGCTATATGAACAGAGGTCACGGAGCATGTTCTTGGTCGCACCCGACAGTTTCAAAGGAACGTTCTCAGCGGCGACGGTCGCACACGCTATAGCGCGAGGTATTCGAGCAGAATCCGGCATCGCACGCGAAATGCCGGTGGCCGACGGCGGTGAAGGAACCCTCGACGCACTTGCCGAACCTCTCGGCCTCGGCATTGTCGTAGTTGATTCGGTCAATCCATGGGGCGTGCCGGCCTCCGGTAGATACGGGCTTTCGGATTCCGGAACCGCGTTGATCGAAATCGCGTCTGTCAGCGGAATAACGACGGTGCACAACGGGTTTCGTGATCCGATCGCCGCCAGTACTCGAGGCACCGGCATCCTTGTGGTCGACGCCTATCGCCGCGGCGCACGACACATCGTGATCGCCGCGGGCGGCTCGGCCACCACCGACGGCGGAGCGGGTGCCATCGAGGCGATCGAGGACGCAGGCGGCCTGTCCGGTGCGCGAGTCGAGGTGTTGACCGATGTCACCACCACGTACCTCGACGCAGCACAGGTGTTCGGTCCACAGAAAGGCGCGAACACTCTCGCCGTGAACGAACTGACCGGCCGTCTCGATACATTCGCTTCGACCCTCCCCAAGGATCCGCGCGGCGTCCCCGGTACCGGAGCTGCCGGCGGTTTTGCGGGCGGGATGTGGGCGCAATTCGACGCCGCACTGCGCTCGGGTGCCGACTTCGTCCTCGATGCCATCGGCTTCGGCGACGCACTGACACAAGCATCTGCGGTGATCGTCGGGGAAGGGCGACTCGACTCGCAGAGCGCAGCAGGAAAAATCGTCTCGGCAATACTCGCGCGCGCTGATGCCGTGCCCGTCATCGCCGTAGTCGGTTCCGTAGGAGACGATCTTGGGGCGTATCGCGATCGCTTCTTCGACGTCCTCGTCGCAACCGACCGACAGGCGATGACCGAAGCCGGAAAGACGCTTGCACGCAAGGTGCGGGTGCAGTCGTAGATTGTGCGGGATTGCGGCGCATGCGATCGAGCCTCATTTATGAGGCCGGTTACATCACGGGATACCGTCCACCGAGGGTTCGGGTGATCTGCTCGGCATGAGAAACCAGCGTGTCCACCCAGGTCTCGCACGTCGACAACGGCATGCGCAGGGTCGGACCGCTGATGAGTACTGCTCCCACTATGTCGGCCGCAGAGTCGAACACCGGAGCCGATAGACCCGAAGCACCGGTATCACGTTCACCTGTCGTGATCGCATACCCGTCAGACCTGGTCCTGTCCAATAGCTTCCGAAAAACTTCGGCGTCGGTGACGGTTCTGTCGGTGACCGCTCGAAGATCCTGCGCCAGCACTCGATCGGCGAGTTCGCGATCGTATGCGAGCAACACTCGGCCGGCGGAGCCGGCGTTGAGAGGTGCGATTTTACCGACGTACATCTCTCGTCGAAGCGGATGACGTGTTTCCGCAAGAGCGACACACACCCGGTAATTTTGTTCTGCGCGAAAGAAACACGCAGTCTCGGTGGTCTCGTTGCGCAGACTCTTCAACGATGGAGTCACTGTGGACAGAACATCGAGATCTTTGGCAGCGGTGGCAGCCCAGAACGACATTCGAGTCCCGATGCGAATGCGGTCACCGCTGCGATCGAGAAAGCCCTGCTGCACGAGATTGGTCACCAAACGCTGGGCCGTCGATGTCGGCAGTCCAGTGGCCTGCTGGATTTCGCCGAGAGTCATCGATGGCCTGTCGAAGGAGAACGCGTCGAGGATCTCGGTGATCTTGCCGAGCACGAGCAATGGTTGCTGTTTCGGTGTCGAAGAACCTTCCGTGTGCACATGTCGAATGTAGCCCCAGATGCCGGAGGTCATTCGGAGTGCGTCGGCAACCGTCGAATCGCCACACGAGCAGAAGGCGTGTGACCAATCGTAGACACCTACGAACGGCACCGGCGGCGATTGTGGCCTACCGGGTGCGGAGAGAAAGTCGTCCAACCCGACGGCGCTTGCTCACAAAGCGAATGTGTGCCCATAATATGGGTGTCAGTGTGGCGCGTCACACCAGCTACTAGCAATGACGCCACTCACAACTCCTGGGAAGACCAACCGATGTCCGACATGTGGATCGTGATCAATACCGCCGTGGCCGTATTGGCGGTGGTGGTTTTCATCGTTCGATTTCGCTTCAACCCCGTCGTCTCGCTCGTGCTCGGTGCTGCTTACCTAGGCCTCGCAACGAAGCTCGGAGTCGAGAAGACGGTGGACACCATCACCGGCGGGTTCGGCGAGATCATGGCCGAAGTCGGATTACTGATTGCCTTCGGCGTACTCATGGGGTCGGTTCTCCAGGAGATGAATGCAATTCAGCGCCTGGTCGGAACCTTGCTCAAAACTTTCGGTCCCAAGCGAATGCCGTACGCATTGTCGTTGACGATCGCAACGGTTCTGCAGTCGATCTTCCTCGACGTACTACTCGTCATCTCGGCGCCGCTCGCACGCAATCTCGCCCCGAAAATCGGGAAGTACGGCACGGCACGGATGGCGACCGCACTGGCCATCGCACTCGAATGCGGCATCGTGTTCATGGTCCCGGGGGTTGCGGCACTCGCTCTGGCCGGACTGCTCGGGGTGCCGCTGGGCAAGATGATGATCTACGGACTCGTGTTGATTGTTCCCGTTGTCGTGCTGTCGGTGGCGATCATGTCTTTCGTCTTCCGCCACGGTTGGTGGAACGAAGCGAAGGACGAAGAACAAGTGGCGGTCATCGACGAGACGGTCGGTCCGGTCGACGGTGACGATCCTTCCGACAGCGAACCGATCGAGGCGTCGGCGGGCGGAGGGGTGGCACAGAAGGTGCGCGTCGAGAAGCAGACCCGACTCGTGGTGCTGCTCTCCCCGCTCCTGCTCTCGCTGGGACTCATCGCGCTCGGCGCAGTTCTCGAAGTCGCCGAACTTTCGCAGCCCGTTGTCGAGTTCATCGCCAGCCCGGTCATTGCACTTCTCATCGGTCTGGTGGGAACCTGCCTGATCGGTCGCTACCATGTCGGCCAGAAGCGCGTCGAGAAGGCAATCGCACGTGGATTCGCCGAGAGCGGTCAGATCCTCATCCTCACCGGTGTCGGTGGTTCGCTGGCTGCAGTCATCAACGAAGCCGGCCTCGGCGAAATCCTCGGTCAGTACTTCACCGCAAGCACCGCAGCCCCACTGTTAATGGTGTGGGTTATCGCCGCCGCCCTGCACATCGCCGTCGGATCGGTGACCATCTCCGCCATCACCTCCGCAGGCATCCTTGCACCCGTCGCACCGCTCATCGGACTCGATCCGGTGTTCATCGCCCTCGCCGCAGGTGCCGGTTCACTGTTCGCAGTCCACGTCACCAGCAACACGTTCTGGCTGCTGCAATCCCTGATGGGTCAAACCACCCGCGGAACTCTCAAGACGTGTTCCGTCGGTGTATCCGTCGCGTCCGTCATCGCCATCCTGATCATCATGCCCATGAGCTACATCCTGTGAGCGCCGAAAGGAACACCATGACCACCGCAGACCTTCCGCTGAGCGGGGTACGTGTACTCGAACTCGGAAACTACATCGCCGCCCCCACCGCTGCCCGCATGCTGGCGGACTTCGGTGCCGAGGTCATCAAGGTCGAACGTCCCGGTACCGGCGACGAACTACGCAACTGGCGCCTCTACTCGGGTACGACGTCCATGCTGTATCGCACGATCAACCGCAACAAGAAGTCGATCGTGCTGGATCTGCGTACAGAACAGGGACGTCAGGACGTCATCGATCTCGCCGCGAAGTGCGACATTCTCCTCGAAAACTTTCGCCCCGGAACCCTGGAGAAGTGGGGCATCTCGCCAGAGGTGCTGAGCGAGAAAAACCCTGACCTCATCATTACTCGTATCTCCGCCTTCGGGCAGACCGGCCCGATGTCGGCGCGGCCCGGATTCGCAGCAGTGGCCGAGGCCTACGGCGGCTTCCGCAACCTCGTCGGTGACCCGGATCGGCCACCCGTGCGCGTGGGCGTATCCATCGGCGACTCGATCGCCGGCCTGTACGCAGCGTTCGGATGCGTCATGGCACTGTTCCAACGGCAGACAGCAAAGTCCACGCTATCGCTGTCGCAGCGGTCCATCGACGTCGCCCTCAACGAGTCCATCCTGTCGATGATGGAATCACTCATCCCCGACTACCTCGCCTACGACGTCGAGCGTGAGCGCGTGGGCGGTCGAATGGAAGGCATCGCTCCCTCGAATGCCTACCCGTGCAACGACGGTCATTCCATCATCATCGCGGGCAACGGAGACGCGATCTTCCAGCGCTACATGGAGACCATCGATCGTCCCGACCTCGGTGCCGACCCCGACCTGACGTCGAACGCAGGGCGTTGGAAGCGTCGCGACGAGCTCGACGCCGCCATTTCTGCATGGACAGGACTGCACTCCCGGGACGAGGCGTTGAAGATTCTCGACGCAGCCGGAGTGCCCTCGGGTCCGATCTACACCGCGGCCGATATCGTTGCCGATGACCAGTACAACGCGCGCAACATGATTCAGAACTTCCAGGTCGACACGGGCGAGAGCGAGCTGACCGACGTCGGATTCGTGGGAATCGTTCCCGTCATAGGCGACAAGTCCCTTCCGATTCGTTCGGTCGGGCCCGAACTCGGTGAGCACACCGCGGAAGTTCTCGAGGACCTGCTGGGTCGAGCAAACGAAGAGATAGGTATCTGATGTACGAATTCACCCCCGCTGCCCGACTGCGCGATGTCACCATGCGCGACGGTCTGCAGCTGACCGGCAAATTACTCTCGACCGAGCGCAAACTCGACGTGATCAGAGAACTGATCGCACTCGGCGTACCAGAGATCGAAATCGGTTCGCTCGCACGGGCGGACAAGGTTCCGCCGATGGCCAACACACTCGAGGTAATCGCCGAGCTCACTGCCGACGAACTCGCGCAGTGCTGGGTATGGGTAGCGACGCCGCGCCACGTGGAAAAGGCCGCTGCAGCAGGCGCACGTAACTTTCAGTACTGCTTCTCGGCCTCCA
>NZ_JAAFYV010000006.1:0-180929 GCF_011770055.1 Rhodococcus sp. B10
GAAGGCTCGCAATCCGGCTGCGCTTTCGAAACGTTTTGGGTCGTCGCCGATTTCGGCGAGGATCCGTCCGCTCAGCACAGTCCCGAGTCCGGGTACGGATTTGAGGATCGGGGCGAGCGGATGCGTGTCGAAGACATCGGCGAGTTGCTTTTCCAGTGATTCCACGGCTGTGTGCATCGCGGCGACGATGCCGAGGAGTCCGGTGACCGCATGCCCGAGTGCATCCTCGACCTCGGGTGGCTGGGTCAATGCGGGGGCGTGCAGGTCGGTCAAGATCTGTTCGACCAACTTCTCGTCGTTGCGACGTCCCGCGCGGTGCAGCAAGGCAATGAGCTTTCGTTTGGTGAGGGCGCGGCCGGCGGACGGTGTGGGTACCGCGGCCAACACGGTCAGCGCTGCTTTGTGCTTCTGATTCGGAAACGCGTGCAGCGCTGCGGGATAGAATTCTAGGAAGACCGACCGCAGCCGGCTCAGTGTCTGATGCAGTGCCCACAAAGCTTCTTGGTGTTGGCGGGCCAGGGCTTTGACCGCGCGCGCGTGTTCAGTCGTTGCCGGAAGCGTTCGATGCGCCTCCCGGTCGGTGCGCAGAATGTTCGCCAGGATCGCGGCGTCGCCGGGATCGGATTTCCCGCCTGCTTGTCCGTGCCGTTCGCGGTACCGGGCGACGGCCCTCGGGTTGATCGGGTAGACGGTGAATCCGGCGTCGGCGAGTGCGACGACGAGCAGGTTCTTGTCGGTTTCGATGGCGACCGGGGTGTCCTCCACGGTGCCGCCGTGCGATGCGATCAGGTCGAGCAGTTCAATGAATCCGGTTGCACCGGTGTCGATCCTGGCGCGCGCGAGCATTGTTCCTTCGGTGTTCATGATGGCGACGTCGTGGTGGATCTCGGCCCAGTCGATCCCGACGGTCAGTGCCATGTGCTGCCCCTCCCCGCTAGACGGTTTACTTCTTCATCCCGTGAGCTCGAGGTGGTGCGGCGACCTAATGGACAGCGCTCGGTGGCGCGGCATCTCACAAGCCGATCACGTACCTCGAACGACCGGCAGGGCCACCGTCTACGTTCAGACCTTGGGGTGCGGTCCGTACTGTCTCGGGTAGTGGTCACCTTCCAGCAGCTCACCACCTCAGACTGCGCCCCGGTCGGTAAAATCTCAGTGACCACCTGCCAGTCGTCTTTTCGTGTCGCATACGGTGCCGACCACCCCATTATGTGAAGTCAGTAACCCATACCCGGTTGGGTTCGTCCGCCCGGAACTGCCGGTTCAGTAGATCTCCCGCCCGGACACCGTCCGCGGAACGAATGGTGGTTCTGATGCCCTTCGCTCGCCGAACACCATTGAGCGACAACAACTTCATTGCACGATCCACCGAACCGTACGAGACACCTGGGGTGACTGTTCGGTCCAGATGAGCGCGCATCTTCACCCGCCCATACAAGCCCTCCGGGTTCATCCGGCGCCGACCGTCGGTGTCGGTGCGCCAGGCGGCATCGCGAACGGCATCGACGACGTGGGCGTCGGATACGGTGCGCGCAGCGGGTTTGCGTGTCCGCCATGCTCGGTAGGTTCTCGCGGCGATCTGACACCCCTGACCACGTAGGGTCCGGCAGACCGACTCGACCGCAAAACCATTGGCGCGCAACGAATCTATGAACGCTATGATCATCGATTGCGGGGGTCGAGTTCCCCCGCGAAGAAAGTCGTCGCCGCTTTCAAGATCGCGACGTCCTCGCGTAACTGCTTGTTCTCGGCCTTGAGTCGTTTGATCTCGGCGGCCTCGGCCGAGGTGGTTCCGGTCCGGTCGCCGGCGTCGATCTGGGCTTGCACCGCCCAGCGGCGCACCGTCTCCTGGCCCACACCGACCTGCTTAGCTATGGCCTCGGCCGCAGCAGTCATCGACGGGTACTCCCCGCCGTGGGTCTCCAACAACCGCAACGCCCGCGCACGGACCTCCGGATCGATCTTCTTAGGCATGTGCTCATCCTTCCTGACTCAGAAGGAAGCGGCATCAAACCTGGGGTGATTCAGACGGCGACGGGGTCGTTGGTGAAGATGCGGGATGCCATTCGAATGGCCTCGCACGCGCATCACTATCTGGTGTTGTTCGATGAGCAGGAGCGGCCGTTGCAGTTGCGGCGGACCAAGCGGATTGCGTCGGAGGATCAGCGGATCGTGCTGATCGCAGCCGATCGGGGTTGTAGCTTTCCGGGCTGCACTCGTCCGGCGACGTGGTCGCAGGTCCATCACGTCAAGGAGTGGGCGGCCGGCGGTAATACCGATATCGAGGATTTGACGTTTGGCTGCGATCAGCATCATCGGTTGGTGGGGCCGGGGAACAACGATTGGGCGACAACGAAAGCCGGCGCAAACCATCCCTATCCGGGGCGTACGTTGTGGCATGCGCCGGCGTCGATCGATCCGAGCCGGAGGGGGCGGGTCAATCATTTTCATCACCCGAACGAATACATCTATCCCTGCCCTGAGGTTCCGCTACCGGACATGCCCGCGCCGGATAGCCCTGCGTCGGGTGTGCCTGTGTCCGAGGCGGACACGCGCGCGACCTGCCAGCCCGAGACCGTCCAGCCCGAGACCCTTCAGTCCGCTACCTGCCAGCCCGAGACCGTCCAGCCTGAGACCCTCCAGTCCGATCCCGTCCAGCCCGAGCTTTTCGATGACATTCGCGACGATCACGCCACCCGGTCCGATGCGGGAACACCCGTTGGGCAGCCGGCGACCGGGGTGTCGGGCGGTAGAGGATCTGCGGGCGGGCCGAATTCGGTTGGTGAGGAGGCCGATCCACCGGCCGCCTGATTCGGCGGCGGCTGGGGTGGTGGGCTGCAGGACGGCCCGCCCCAGCTGAGCCGGTCGACAACTACATCCGCGCCCAGCGGCACACACGAAGCCCGACGTGTGCCGCCTACAGTGCTGCCCGGAAACCCTGCCCCGAACTGCCGCACGTAAACCGTTGCAGCGCAACCGAACCATCGCGTAATTCCGTTGAGCCGGGCATCCTCATGACAGATGTCATGCTCCACCCGTGATGCTGTAACCAGAACTCGTGCGTGTGTGCACTGTCGAGAATGCGGCGTACCGACGACTCTGTACAGCGTGAACGAGCAACCTACGCCCGCGAAGCGCCTGAGTCCGTTCAGGCCGTGGCAGGTGCTGAACCGGTATCTGTACACGCTGGAGCGGCCGTCATCGGCTGGCGTGCCCATCCTGTACACCGTCGAGGTGGACTCGCTGTCCGAGGACGACACGGTCCAGCTGTACGAGAACGGATACCTCGCCACCACGAACGACCTGCCCGCCTCCATCGAGATCGACGGCGGCACCATCGAGGTGGCGGTCTCGCTGTACGGCGTCACGCGAGTCGATTTCGTGTCCGACGACGGTACCGGCCGCAGACTCGCACCTGTCCCCGGCACGCTGGAGTACCGTCGCCGACGCTTCGATCGTCGCCACCCGAGGCTCAGTCGCGCGATCGGCTGGGCAGCGATCGCCATTCTGGTCGTCAACCTCGTACTGGCCGCGTCGTTCGCGCTCGAGATCGCAACGAAGGTACCGATGGTCGCAGAACAGTTCGGCACATTCGTGTCGCCGATCCAATTACCCGCCTGGGCCAACACGACGCTGGTCGTCGCAGGCATTCTCGCAGCGACCGAACGTGTCCTGACGTTGCGTCACAACAAGATTCTGGATCTCGAAACGATCTGGGCCGCGTCCTGAGATCGACCCCATGCGCCTCGCGACCGACATGCGGCCATACCGAAACCCCAGAACCGAGAAGAGAAATGGAAGGAAGAATGATGAACGCACCCGAACTGATTTCCCTCGACGACTTCTTCGGACCCCCGGCACGGACCGGAGCGTCGATCTCGCCGGACGGCAACAGAATTGCCTTCCTGGCCCCATGGAAGAACCGCCTCAACGTGTGGGTTCAGGATGTCGACGGCAACGACGACGCAAGATGTGTGACGGCCGACGACGTTCGGAGCGTGCTCGACTACCACTGGACGGACAACCCGCGGTGGCTTCTGTACCTTCAGGATTCGGGTGGTGACGAAAACCATCACGTCTTTCGCGTCGACCTCGACGATCCCGACGCCGATGCCGTCGACCTGACGCCGTTTCCTGGATCGCGGGTCTACGCGCTGGAACGCTCGCGCGAGAAGGAGGGCGTCGTCACGCTGCTCATGAATGCCCGCGACCTGGCGGCGTTCGATCTGTACGAACTCGAGATCGCCACAGGTGAATTGACGATGATCGGCGAGAGCCCCGGGCCCGGCCAGTCCTGGACCCCCGGCGTCGGGGGCGATCTCCTGCTCTTCGAGATGACTGCGCAGGGCGGCATGAACATTGCGCGTCGAAAGAAGGGCTCGGACGTCGTCCAGCACGTGACGACGTTCGACGGAGCCGACTATCCGATGGGCGTCGGCGTCACCCACCCCACGGCCGACGGCACGGGATTGTGGATCGCGTCGACGACCGACAGCGATCTCACTCGGCTGAACCGCGTCGACCTGGACACGGGAGAGGAGACTGTCGTCGACAGTCATCCGACGCTGGAACTGGATGCTGCTCGCCGAGCCGTCGAACAGGTGGAGTCACCGCTGATCTTCGACAAGGCGGGTGAGTTGATCGGAGCCCGCTACCTCGGCGAACGGCAGGTGATACACACGTTCGACTCGGAGTTCGCCGAGGTCGTGAAGAATCTGAATGCGTTGTCCGACGGCGATATCGGCGCGATGTCCTCGGACGACAGTGGCCGAAAGTGGGTGGTGGCGTTCACGCACGACCGAGATCCCGGAGTGACCTACTACTACGACCACACGACGGGCGAGAGCCGAAAGTTGTTCCGTCCCTACCCGCATCTGAATCCCGACGACATGGCGCCGATGACCCCGGTGACGATTACCGCCCGTGACGGACTGGAACTGCCGTCGTACCTGACACTTCCGGTCGGCGTCGAACCTGTGGGTTTGCCGATGATTCTTCTGGTCCACGGCGGTCCGTGGTACCGCGACGCCTGGAGGTACGTGCCGATCGTGCAATTCCTGGCCAATCGCGGATATGCGGTGCTGCAGGTCAACTTTCGCGGATCGACCGGGTACGGGAAGGCGCATACCCAGGCCGCGATCGGTGAATTCGCCGGCAAGATGCACGACGATCTGATCGACGGCGTCGAATGGGCCATTACTCAGGGATACGCGGACAGGGATCGCGTCGCGATCATGGGCGGATCCTATGGCGGGTACGCGGCGCTCGTCGGTGCCGCATTCACGCCAGACGTCTTCGCTGCGTCCGTCGACTACGTGGGAATTTCGGACCTGGCCAATTTCATGCGGACTCAGCCGGCCTTCGCGCGTCCCGGCCTGGTCAACAACTGGTACCTGTACGTCGGCGACCCGGCGATTCCCGAGCAGGAAGCGGACATGCTCGCGCGTTCGCCCATCACCCGGCTCGACGACATCACCACGCCGCTGTTGATCGCCCAGGGCGCCAACGATGCCCGTGTCGTGAAGGCCGAGTCCGACAACGTCGTCGAACGGCTGCGGGCTCGGGGAGTCGACATCGACTACATCGTGTACGACGACGAGGGGCACGGCTTCGTCAACCCGGAGAACAGCATCGGCTTCTACCGTGCGGTGGAGAGGTTCTTCGCCGAGCATCTGGGTGGACGTCGAGTCTGATCGGAGCGAATGACGCCTTCGGTCACTCAGAGTGACCGAAGGCGCCCCTCGGTGTCGAAGGCGGAGCCGTCAGCTCAGCCGCACACCATCCCCGGCGCCGTCGAAGACGTGTGCGTGCGCCTCGTCGAACCGGATGTGCACGACCTCGCCCTTCTGCGGCGGGTCACGCCAGTCGGCGCGGGCGACGATGGTCTGCGGCGATCCGTTGATGTCCGCCCGCCCGAAGACGAAGGCCTCCGAACCGAGTTCCTCGACGACGTCGATCTCGAGCTTCAGTCCGGACTCGGAGATCTCGACGTGCTCCGGGCGAATACCGAAGACGACGTCGGCGCCCGTGGATCCGGCCAGCGCGGCGCGGGACACGGGAACGACCTGGTTGCCGATGCGGACTCCGCCGTCGGCGACAGGGACTCGGAACAGGTTCATCGACGGTGATCCCATGAAGCCGGCGACGAAGACGTTGGCCGGAGTCCGGTACAGCTCACGCGGTGACGCGCACTGCTGCAGGACCCCGCCCTTCAGCACTGCGACGCGGTCGCCCATCGTCATGGCTTCGACCTGATCGTGCGTGACGTAGACGGTCGTGGTGGCGAGTCTGCGTTGCAATTGTGCGATCTGCGTACGCGTCTGGACGCGCAGTTTGGCGTCGAGGTTCGACAACGGCTCGTCCATCAGGAATACCTGCGGCTGGCGAACGATGGCCCGTCCCATGGCAACTCGCTGACGCTGACCGCCGGACAGTGCCTTGGGCTTGCGGTCGAGGTACTGCTCGAGGTCGAGCAGCTTGGCGGCTTCGAGGACCCGCGTACGGATTTCCTCCTTGCTCGCCTTGGCGAGCTTGAGGGCGAAGCCCATGTTCTCGGCGACGCTCATGTGCGGGTACAGCGCGTAGTTCTGGAACACCATCGCGATGTCGCGTTCCTTGGGCTCGGCGTGCGTGACGTCGTTGCCGCCGATGAGGATTCGGCCGCTGTCGACCTCCTCGAGGCCCGCGAGCATGCGCAGAGACGTCGATTTGCCGCAACCCGATGGGCCGACGAGGACGAGGAATTCGCCGTCGGCGATCTCGAGGTCCAACGCGTCCACGGCGGGCGCGTCGGAACCTGGAAACAGCCTGGTGGCACGGTCGAAAGTAATCGAAGCCATGAGAAAGTAGATCCCTTCACCGGCAGGAACGTGCCGGACGATCCGAGTGACGGGTGTCGGTGAAGGAACCTACCGTAGAGCAGGGCTACCCGGAGATGTTCACCATCCAGTTGATGCCGAACTTGTCGGTGAGCATCCCGAAGGTGTCGCCCCACGGCGCCTTGTTCAGTCCCATCGTGTTCTGGGCGCCGACGGCGAGCTTGTCCCAGTAGCCGGTCAGTTCGGCTTCGTCCTCACCGCTGAGCGAGACCGAGACGTTGTTGCCGACGTCGAGAGGCATGCTAGCCGGGGTGTCCGCGCCCATCAGCGTCAGCCCGTTCGGTGTCTCGAGCTGGCTGTGCATGATCTGGTCCTTGTCGGCAGGGTCGTCGCTGGCGCCGAACTCGGCGAACGTGTTCATCGTCAGTTCGCCGCCGAAGACACCCTGGTAGAACTCCATTGCGGTGCGCGCGTCGCCTCGGAAGCCGAGGTACGGGTTGAGTCGAGTAGTCATCGTCATCTCCACAGTCGAGTCGGTTCGAAATATTCGCAGTTCTACGACATCTATCGAGACACGCAGCGAGACCGAAAATCATCGCCGACGGCGGACATCGCCGATCATCGACATGCTGGCCCCGCACGTCGATCGTAGGAAAGCGCGGCCCGTGTGACCGCCCGAAACGAAAAAAAGTTCTGGAACCATGTCGACAACGGTCCTTCGGCTCCGTCCCAGGGGTGGATGCAGCCACAGGGGCTGCCCGATACCGAAGGAGACAGTCATGGCGAAGTACCTGTTCCTGAAGCATTACCGCGGCGCCCCCGAGGCAGTGAACGACGTCCCGATGGACCAGTGGGCACCCGACGAGGTGGATGCGCACATGCAGTACATGGAAGATTTCGCGGACAAGCTTCGCGGAACCGGTGAGTTCGTCGCCAGCCATGCGCTGTCCTCCGAGGGCGCCTGGGTCCGCTACGACGGCGAGGGTAAGCCGCCTGTGACCGACGGGCCGTTCGCCGAGACGAAGGACCTGATCGCCGGGTTCATGATCATCGACGTCGACACCTACGACCGCGCCCTCGAACTCGCAGGCGAACTGTCTGCCGCGCCCGGCGCACACGGCAAGCCGATCCACGAGTGGCTCGAAGTTCGTCCGTTGATGGGTGTGCCCCCGACCGTCACCGAGTGACATGAACGAACAGCTGCTCCGGGAGCTCACTCCCGCAGTGATCGGTGTGCTCGTCCGTCGCGGACTCGATTTCGCGACGGCCGAGGACGCCGTTCAGGAGGCGCTGCTGCAGGCTTTCAAATCCTGGCCCGACAGAACGCCTGCAGATCCGAAGGGCTGGCTCGTCACCGTCGCGTGGCGCAAGTTTCTCGACGCTCACCGATCCGAGATGTCTCGACGCGAGCGCGAGCTACGCGTCGACGCCGAGCCGCCGCCGGGCCCGGCCGAGAGTCGCGACGACACACTGCATCTGTTCTTCCTGTGTGCGCACCCGTCGCTGAGCTCGGCGTCCGCGGTCGCGCTGACGTTGCGGGCCGTCGGTGGTCTGACGACCGAACAGATCGCGGCGGCCTACCTCGTCCCGAAGACGACGATGGCACAACGCATCAGCCGCGCGAAGAAGACCGTCTCGGACGTCCGATTCGACGAACCGGGCGATCCTGCGACCGTCCGCCGGGTGCTGTACCTGATCTTCAACGAGGGCTACAGCGGCGACGTCGACCTCGCGTCGGAAGCCATCCGCTTGACGAGGCAGTTGCACACCATGTCCGACGACGAGGAAACCGCCGGACTGCTGGCGTTGATGTTGCTGCATCATGCTCGGCGGCCGGCCCGGACGCGCAGCGACGGCACGTTGGTGCCCTTGGCCGAGCAAGACCGCAGCCTGTGGGACACGACGATGATCGCCGACGGCGTCGACATCCTGCAGAAGGCGTTGCGACGCGATCGACTCGGCGAGTTCCAGGCACAGGCCGCGATCGCCGCGCTGCATGCCGACGCGCCTCGCGCCGACGAGACCGACTGGGTCCAGATCGTGGAGTGGTACGACGAGCTGCAGGCGATCACCGACAGCCCCGTCGTCGGACTCAATCGCGCAGTCGCGGTCGGCGAGGCCGACGGTCCTGCGGCGGGTCTTGCAGCGCTCGCGCGGATCGATCCAGGTGTGCCGCGTTATGCCGCGGCGTCGGCGTACCTGCACGAGAAGGCGGGCGATCTCGAGACCGCTGCGACGCTGTTCGCCGAGGCGGCGGAGGCTGCGACCACCCTCGCCGAGCGGCGTCACCTGGCGACCCAGGCGGCGCGACTCGGTGGATCGCGGCGAAATCTACCCTCCTGATGTGTGCCTCGAAGCGTCGAAACCGCACAACAGGGGAGTAGATCTCGCGCGGACGGGTAGCCGTGACCCCATGAGCAAAGACGAGTTCCACAATGGCGACAAGGTCGAATGGAAAAGCCACGGCAGCACGGCCGAGGGTGAGGTCAAGGAGAAGATCACCTCGGAGAAGGAAGCCGCAGGCCGGACCGTCAAGGCGTCGAAGGACGAACCTCAATACCGCGTCGAGAGCGACAAGTCCGGCAAGGACGCCGTGCACAAGCCGTCGGCGCTGAAGAAGAAGTCCTGACCATGGCCGACGACCACGAGGACACCTGGAAGGACTTCAAGGACGCGGTCAACATGACCGCGGGCGAGCTCGAGAAGTTTCTGAAGACGGACGAGTCGAAAGACGTCGGGCAGAAGAAGGACGGTGGCGAATCCACCGGTCACGAAAGTGGCCGTCGCATCGTCGACATCCTGCATACGAAGAAAGCCGATCTGACGGACGACGACTACAAGCACATGCGGAAAGTCGTCGGGTACATCAATCGGCATTCCGCGCAGAGGCCCAAGGGCGATGTCAGCGACACACCGTGGCGGTACTCGCTGATGAACTGGGGCCACGACCCCCAGAAGAAGTAGCGCCTACTGCCGAGCCCACTCCGCCAGCGACTGCTCCGACGTCACGTGATCGAGTCCGATTGCGACGGCGCCATGCAAAGGCCCGTCGTCGCCGTGGAGGCCGTCGAGAACGGGCGGCGCTGCATTCTTACGAAAAGCCATGAGGCCCTGCCGGTATGCCGCGTCGAAGCTGTCCGACGCGGCTCCCCGCAGTGTCGGGGCGAGCCCGCCGAGCGTGACGACGTCGGGGTCGTGCAGATTGACCAGGCCCGCGATGCCACGCCCGATGGAGGTCGCGACGGCGTCGAATGCGCCGCGAATCCTGTTGTCGGACAGTTTGTTCCCCCCGGCGATGCCGCGTGCGTACGCGATCGGATCTACGGGCGCCTTTTCCCCGATGTGCCGCGCGAGGGCGCGGCCGTCGATCGTCAGGTCCCAGCAGCCCTGCGCGCCACAGGGACACACCTGGGAGGGGTCACCGAACGGGATGTGGCCGTACTCGCCTGCCGCGCCGTGCGCGCCCATCGCTGGAACGCCGTCGACGACCAACGCGCCTCCCAGTCCGACGCCGATCATCAGATGCAACGCGGTCCCGGCGCCGTGTGCCGCACCGGTTCTCGCCTCGGCCAAGCCCGCCAGCGTGGCGTCGTTCCCGATCAGCAACGGTATGTCGAGGTGGCGGGGGAGGGCGGCGGTCAGTGGGCTGAGATCCACGTCGGACCACCCGCGCGGCGTGAATTGAACGAGCCTGTCGTCGCTGACGGTGCCCGCAACCGACACCGACACCGCCCGAACCCGGCCCGGTTCACGGTCGTACGCGTCGCGAATTGCGGACGCGACCTCCGCGACGAGCTGTGCCGGATCGGGCGAGTCGAGGGGCGTCGGGGTGACGAATTTCGGCTGCCCGCCGATGTCGGCCAGCGCCAGACTCCAGTCTTTCGGACGTAGGTCGGCGGCGATGACGAGCGGCCCACGCGCGTGTGGCTGCAGCACCGTCGTCGGACGCCCACGCCCTTTGCTCGGAGCCGGAACCTCGTCGAGCAGTTCATGGGCACGAAGGCGGGCAACGAGATCGGTGGCCCCGCCGCTGCTGATGCCGAGCCTCTGCGCGGCGGTCGCTCGGGTGATGCCCGGTTCGGCGCGCACGAGTCCGACGAGTTGGGCGGCTCCGTGCCAGCGTGCGGCGGTGCTGTCCTGTGGTCGACTCATCGCCGTCATCATCGCACTTGATTAAACTCGGCGGCTGAGTATATTCAGAACGCATGACGACGACTCATGCCGCGGGCGGTGGTGCCCGAACAGTCCGGGCCACGCTCCCCGGCTTGATCTCGCTTGCCGTCGCGTCCTGCCTTGCGGTGACGACGGAGATGCTCCCGGTCGGGTTGTTGCCCGCCATCGGCTCCGGGTTCTCCGTCGACGAGTCGACGGCGGGTCTGCTCGTGAGCCTCTACGCCGGAATGGTCGCTCTGTTGGCCGTGCCGATGACCATCCTGACGCGGTCGTTGCCGCGAAAGCCGTTGCTGCTGGCCACGATTGCGGGGTACGTCGTCAGCAATGCCGTGGTGGCGGCGGCGCCGACCTTCGCAGTCGTCGTCGGTGGACGCGCGATCGGCGGCGCCGCACACGCCCTGTTCTTCTCGCTGTGCATCGGCTATGCACCTCGGCTGGTCGACCGCGGCCAGGTCGGCAAGGCGTTGGCGATCGCGACGGGCGGCGCGTCGGTCGGATTCGTGCTCGGCGTCCCGGTGTCGACGTCACTGGGCACGGCCATGGGGTGGCGAGCGGCGTTCGTGGTTCTTGCGGTGGCGTCGGCGATCACGCTCGTGTTGGTTGCCCGCTTCCTTCCGCCGGTCACGTCGGAGACTCCCGAGCGGCCCGACGGTGTCGGTGCGGGTCGGCGCCAATTGACGGCCGTCGTGTCGTCGAACGCCGTCACCTACGTCGGACAGTACATTCTGTACACCTATATCAGCCTGCTGTTCCTCGCTGCGGGAGTGAGCAATTCGGCCATCGGACCCCTGTTGCTCGTCTGCGGAGCGTGCGGCCTGGCCGGACTGTGGTTCGCCGGCCAGATGCTGGATCGCAATCCGCGTCGGACCACCGTCGTGATCCTGTCCATCGTGTCGATCGGCGTGCTCGCCGTGGGGTGGGCCCATCCGTCGGCGATCGCCGTCGTGATCGCGGCAGCGATGTGGAACGGTGCGTTCGGCGGTGTGCCGTCGATCTACCAGTCGTCCGCGGTGCGCACACACGCGACGTCACCGGAACTGGCCGGTGCGTGGGTGAACGCGTCGTCGAACATCGGGATCGCGGCCGGCGCGGCGATCGGGGCGGCGTTGCTTCCCGCTCTGGGGGTGTCGAACCTGGCATGGGTCGCTGCCGGGGTTCTCGCGTGCGGCTTGATCATCGCCGTCGTCTCCCGGCGCGCGTTTCCTGACCGGGTCTAGTCGGTCAGATACCGCGTGACGTCGGGTCGACCCACCGGACGACGTCCTCGTGCGTCAACGGATGTTGACCGAGGCGTCGGCTCAGACCAGCCAGTCGTCCGGCGCGAAGAGTTCGGTGTGCACGCGCTCCCCGGGGATCCCGCGCAGTGTCAGCTGGTCTCGAGCCGACCGGGTGAACCCGACGTTGCCGCACAGGTAGAACTCGGCGTCGTCGGGGAACGCGGTCTCACTCAGATCCATCAGGCCGCGCTGCTCGTACCAGACATCGAGCGACGCCGACGGCAGTTCCGAGATCAGCTGTGCGTGCCGCTCACGCAAAGGGTGTGTCTGCTCCGAACGATCGGCGTGCAGCGACAACACCTCACAGGTCTTCGCTTCGGCGGCAAGGAATTCGAGAATGCCGATCATCGGTGTGATGCCGATGCCCGCCGACACGAGCACCACAGGACGCGATCCGAGTGTTCCCGAGGCCAGGTCGCCGAACGGCAACGTGACGTCGATCGTGTCGCCGACGCGCAGGTGGTCGCGAATCCAGGTGGACACCTCGCCCGCGGGCGTGCCCTCGTTGTCGACAGGCTTGACCGTGAACGTCCACACACCGGTGGCGGGTGCACCGACGAGGCTGTACTGACGCAGCTGCCGTGCGCCGTCGGGAAGCGTCACGCCGACCGAAACATACTGTGCCGCAGTGAAATCAGGCAGCGAAACCGCCGGGTCTTCGACGGAGATCGACACGGCACCGGACGGGTCGTCGACGCGTTCGGTGACGGTGACGCGTCGGAACACGTCCCCGGCCTCGACGCCGGCGATCTCGTACAGGCGTCGTTCCAGGTCGATCAGCGTATCCGCCATCATCCAGTAGACCCGGTCCCATGCGGCCGCCACGTCGGCCGAAACGACGTCGGCGCCGAGGATTTCGACGATCGCTGCAAAGAGGTTCTCGTGTACGACGCTGTACTGGTCGGCCGTGATTCCGAGCGACGCGTGCTTGTGCCCGATGCGCGAGAGCAACTCGACGGGGTGCGGCAGATCGGGGTCGACGAGGTGTGTCGCGAAAGTCGCGACTGCGCCTGCGAGAGCGCGCTGTTGGGCGCCGCGAGCCTGATTCCCGCGGTTGAACAGGTTCTGCTTCAGCGACGGGTGGGCCTCGAACAAGCGGCGGTAGAACTCCGTCGTGATCGCGTCGATGTTGGCGCCGACGAGCGGAAGCGTCGCGCGGATGACGGCCGCGTGATGCTCGTCGAGTTCGTCCGGCGCCGAGGGCGTCACCGGGGTGTGGGCATGGGTCGTCTCGGTCATGGCTACGGGGCCTTTCGGGCTCAGCGTCCGGCGGTGCCGGGCAGGAGGGGAAGTGAAGAAATCAGAGGGAGGACGGCGTTGTCGGTCAGATCGCCGATCGTGTGACCGTCGAGTTCGCGGTAGAACGCTTCCTTCGCGTCCGCGAGTGCACGACGCAGTCTGCACGCAGGAAGCAGTGGGCACGGGCGCGTGCCGACGCAGTCGACGACGTCCGCGTCACCCTCGAGTCGGCGGACGACCTGTCCCACCGTCGCGGTTCGTCCCTGGGCAGTGAGGGACAGTCCGCCGCCGCGTCCGCGTTGCGACTCGACGAGACCCAGTTCGGCCAACTGGGTGACGGCTTTGGCGACGTGATGCTCGGACGCGTGAACATTCGTGGCGATGGATCGTGTGGTGACCCGGCGCCCGTCGTCGGACGCGGCTGCGAGCAGCATCAACGCTCGCAGTCCGAGGTCCGTGAAGCGCGTCAGCTGCATACGACAGACGGTAGTAATTGCGCATCGCGGATGCGACTTTTTCGGGTGTGTACTGCAACACCGCGAACAGTGCGGTTTTTGTACCTGCACGAATGGTGAAAACTCGCTGAATTCCCGGGTCGAGTCAACAGGCGTTGACCGGGATGCGGACCCGGTTCAGCGTCGAAGTCGACAACCGTTGACCCAAGCCCAGGAGGCCGTCATGGACACCGTGGATGTCGTGGTCGTCGGAGCCGGACCCGCCGGATGCACCATGGCAGGCGAGCTGGCGTCGGCAGGAAAGTCCGTCGTCGTGCTGGAGAAACATGACGCGGTGTCACCACTCAGCCGAGCTTTCGGCGTGCACGCACGCACGCTCGAAATGCTCGACACTCGCGCGCGGCGCCGCGACGACGGACCGGCGATGCTCGTCCGTCCCGACGGCTACGTGGCGTGGGCCGGTGACAGTGCGTCGGGTGACTGGCAACCGGTGCTCAGGCGCTGGACCGGTCAGTCGTCGTTTTCCTCGGCGATCTCGGGTGCGAGTTCGCGCGTGGCCATGCCGCCGTCTTTGCCTTGGTCCGTCGGACCCGGTCGGCCGCCCTTGGGTTCGTCCTCGGTGTGATCGGGGTTCTCGTTCGCGGTCATGTCTGGCGAGATAACCCCTCGCGGGAACTTCCAATCATCGGTAGGCGGAGCGCCCTCGCGCGACGTCGATCTTGTAGTAGCGGATCTTGCGGTACAGCGTCGCCCGGCTCATCCCGAGTTCTGCCGCTGCCTGCTGCATCGTGAGCTTTCCGGACAGCACGCGCACGATCTCGCCGTGCTCGAATGCCTCGATCGACGACATCCGTCGAGCAGGCCCGGCGAGCACCTCGGTGGGAAGAACGGGAGTGTCGACGATGTCCGAGCGATTGATCGCGCGGGCGATCACGCGTGACAGCTCGGCGGCATCGTGTGGCCAGTCGTAGTTGCGCAGAGCGCGTTCCGCGGCGGGCGAGAACGCCACCTCGCGACCGCGGAACGTCGCGGCGAAGTGACGCGCGAGCGGCATGACGTCCTCGGGGCGATTGCGCAACGGCGGCACCGCTGCGACCGACGTGACCACGTCGGCCAACGCGGTGGGAACATCCTGGTACGTCTCGGCCGTCAGTGCGACGGGCATCGCCGCGCCCTGGGCGGTGAACAACAGATTTCTGAGTTGACCCGCGGCGTAGGCGGGCAGCGTGTCGACGTCACGCAACACGACGACGGTGTCGGACCGTCCCGCCTCGAACGACCACAGATCGAGCCACGCCTGCAGGTCTGCGAGGTCGGGAGCCGCAGCCGAGAGAATGCGGTGACGCGGGAACACGCGTCGCGCAGCCTGGGCCAGCAGCGTCGCGCGACCGGAACTCGGCGGACCGACTGCCGCGACGACGGAGCCCGCCGACATCGCGGTACACGCGGTGGTCGACGCCTCGGACCAGGCTGGGCCGAGTTCGAGACCGTCGGCCGACGACGGGTGCTCGATGCGAAAGAGGTTGCGACGCGACGGCGGCCGCGCGCGACGTTCGGAGCCGCGCGCCAGCATCGAGCCGGCGATCGTGCTCGCAGCCGAGCGCGCCAACGTCAGCAGTAGGTTGCTCGACGTCCTCGACCACGTCGTGAGGTTGACCGCCCCTTCGAGCTTGCCGGTGGCCGGGTCGACGACGGGAGCCGCCGCGCACGTGAATCCGGTGAGGCTGTGGGAGTAGTGCTGGTCGGCACGCACCATCGTCGGAGCGATGTCGGCGAGCGCGAGACCGAGGCCGTTGGTGCCCACCTCCCGCTCGGAGTATCCGAACCCGGGTGCGAGATGAACTGCGTCCAGCGCACGGAGAAGGCTGTGGTCGCCGCTGACCCGGCTCAGTACGACGCCGTCGGAGTCGGTCAGCATCATGCCGACCGGCTCGGACTCCATCGTGCGCTGCAGATCGGCGAGCACCTCGTTGCCGCATTCGTGGAACAGCGACTCCGCTGGTTCGGTGCCGGCGAACATCGGCTCGACGGCGTCGGCGGAGACGCCGTAGCGCTCGCTTCTGAGCCAGGACGCGCGCAGCCGCTGCGGGACGAGGGCGTCGTCCCGATTCGCGAGCGGGCCGGATGCGGCCGGTCGGTCTGGTCGAAGGTCTGACAAGCGGCTTCCTCGCGCGTCGACGGCATATGTGTGATTCAGGTTACAGCCAGAAGCCGAGATGTCCGCGTCTCACATTGAGACATCCGAGCCCTGCCCGACGTCTTCGCGTCGCCCTAGCGTCGACGCCACCAAGTGTGGTGCCGGTCACTGGCCGGAAAAGCGGGAAGGATGCGAGATGTATCAAAAGGGAGACGACAAGTTCTTCATCGTCGATGCGCACGTCGCGCTGTGGGATGCGCGCGTCGAGAATCAACGCAACATCCACGGCAAGCAGTTCATCGACTGCTTCTACGACTACCACCGGAACCTGTCGCCGGAGTCGGAGCTGTGGACGTACGACGAGTACCTGTACCAGGGCGGCGAACGCCTGATCAAGGATTTGTTCATCGACGGCTATGTCGACCATGCGATCTTCCAGCCGGCGCACCTCGGTGAGTTCTACGTGAACGGTTTCGGCCAGACCGAGGAAGCGTGGGCGTTGACGCAAGCCCACAAGGGACTGCTCACCTACAACCACCACTTCGACCCGCGGAACGGTGAGCGCGGACTCGACCAGCTTCGTGCGGACGCCGAACGGTTCGGACTGAAGGGCGTCAAGCTCTACACCGCCGAGTGGCACGGAGACTCTCGCGGCTACAAGCTGGACGACGACTGGACTCGCCGCTACCTCGAGGTGTGCCGAGAACTCGGCATCACGAACATCCACGTTCACAAGGGACCGACCATCCGGCCGCTGGACCGCGACGCCTTCGACGTCGCCGACGTCGATCACATCGCCACCGACTTCACCGACCTGAACTTCGTCGTCGAACACTGCGGACTACCGCGGCTCGAAGATTTCTGTTGGATCGCGACGCAGGAGCCGAACGTGCACGCGGGTCTCGCGGTGGCGATACCGTTCATGCACACCCGTCCGAAGTACTTCGGGCAGATCATGGGTGAACTGCTGTACTGGCTGGGAGAGGATCGCATCCAGTTCTCGTCGGACTATGCGCTGTGGACGCCGCGGTGGTTGATCGAGTCGTTCGTCGACTTCCAGATCCCGGAGGAGCTCAGCGAATACCCACCGATCACGCTCGATCAGAAGAAGAAGGTTCTGGGGCTGAACGCGGCCAAGATGTACGACATCGAGGTACCCGAGGATCTCCGACTCGCCGACGCCGACGAGCCTGCCGTCGGCCCGCGTGGCGCGGACCGGATGGACGACGATCGTCTCGTGGGAGCATGAGATGTCGGATTCACGTGAAACAGAGGCATTTCGAGCGTTGAGCGTGGTCGTCGATCCCGAATTGGACGAGCCGATAACCGATCTCGACTTCGTGCATTCGCTGATCGTCTCGTCGGACCACGACGTGCTGGTTCAGTTGCGGTTGCCGACGTCGTTCTGCGCGCCGAACTTCGCGTACCTGATGGCGTCGGACGCCAAGGATGTGCTGACAGCCTTGCCCTGGACGCGAAGTGTGACAGTCGAATTGATCGACCATCACGACTCGAAGATCATCAACGCGGGGTTGGCCGCCGATGCCGGCTATCGGGGTACGTTCTTGCACGAGGCGGAGGACGATCTGGAGGAACTCCGAACGATTTTCCACCGCAAGGCCCATGTGGCCGCCATGGAGCGGTGCTTGACGGCGCTGCTCAAAGCGGAACCGTCGCGGCAGATGAACGAGATGGGACGCGTCGTGCTCGGCGATCTGCCGAATGACTCCGTGACCCGTGCTCTGTTGTCGCGTCGCAGGGTCATCGGACTGCCGTCATCTCCGGACAGCCTCGTCATGGTCGACCACGACGGAAACGACTATGCCGAGATCGACGTTCCGCTCGCATTGCGCCGAGCCCGCTCGACACGAATCTCGATCGACGGCAACGCGCACTTCTGCCGCGGGCTCCTGCGCACCCGCTACGACGACCCCGACCGCACCACGGTCGACGCCCTCTAGGAGAGAAACGATGAGCACGATGCGAGCCGTACAGGTCGTGGGATACCACGACAAACTGCAGATGGCCGAACTGCCGATACCCACGCCCACAGGGCCTTTCGACGTCGTCGTCAAGATCGGCGGTGCAGGCGTGTGCCGCACCGACCTGCACATCCTCGAAGGGCAATGGGCCGAGAAATCGGGCGTCCAGCTGCCGTACACGATCGGTCACGAGAACGCGGGATGGGTACATGCCGTCGGGTCCGCCGTGACGAACGTGCAGGAGGGCGACAAGGTCATCGTCCACCCCCTGATCACGTGCGGGCTCTGTCGTGCGTGCCGGTCCGGCGACGACGTGCACTGCGAGATCAACCAGTTCCCCGGAATCGACACGAACGGCGGCTACGCCGAGTACTTGAAGACGTCGGCACGGAGCGTCGTCAAGATCGACGACTCACTCGAACCCGCCGACGTCGCCGCCCTCGCCGACGCGGGACTGACGGCCTACCATGCGGCCGCGAAGGCGTCGAAACTGTTGACGCCGCGAGACCGCGTCGTCGTCATCGGCGCAGGCGGATTGGGCCACATCGGAATTCAGGTGTTGAAGTCGCTGACCGCAGCGGAGATCGTCGTCGTCGATCGCAATGCCGCCGCCGTCGAACTCGCGACGTCGATCGGTGCGGACCACGGAATCGTGGCCGACGGAACGCATATCGATCAGGTACTCGAGCTGACCGGCGGTACAGGCGGTGAGGCGGTGATCGACTTCGTCGGCGAAGGAGGTGCGACGAAGGAAGGCGTCGCGATGCTGCGTCAGGCAGGCAACTACTACGTCGTCGGATACGGCGAGAACATCGATGTGCCGACGATCGACATCGTGTCCTCCGAGATCAACATCGTCGGTAATCTGGTGGGGTCCTACAACGATCTGTGCGACCTGATGGCGCTGGCGGCCAGAGGATCGGTGGTGCTGCACACGGTGAAGTATGCGCTCGACGACTTCCAAAGTGCCATAGACGATCTCGACGCAGGCGCCATCCGCGGCCGCGCAATCCTGACCCCGTGAGGAGTACGCCATGATCTTCATCGTCGTCAAGTTCGAGACGAAGCCCGAATGGACCGAGAAGTGGCCCGACCACGTCGCCGAGTTCACCGCTGCCACCCGCGCCGAAGAGGGCAACATGTGGTTCGAGTGGTCCCGCAGCCTCGAAAACCCGGCGGTCTACGTGCTCGTCGAGGCGTTCCGCGACGGCGACGCCGGCGGCGCACACGTGAACAGCGACCACTTCAAGAAAGCCATGGAGGAGCTGCCGCAGGCCCTCGTATCCACCCCGAAGATCATCAGCCAGTCCCTCGACGCGACCGGCTGGAACGAGATGGGGGAGATGACCGTGGGCGAGTGAGGCGCCTCCGGCGCTCGTGCGTGCGAATGTATAGCCCGCTATACATTCGCGCGCACGTGCGCCTTGCGCAATTCCGCCTTCGCGATGGTCCGCAGATGCACCTCGTCCGGCCCGTCGAAGATGCGCATGGCCCGGTGCCACCCGTACATCGCGGCGAGCGGCACGTCGTCGCTGACACCCGCACCGCCGTGGACCTGAATGGCACGGTCGATGACTTCGAGCGCGACACGCGGCACGGACACCTTCGCCGCCGAAACATACGGCGCCGCAGCCTTGTTGCCGTGTACGTCGGTGATCTTCGACGCGTACTGGCACAGCAACCGGGCCTGATCGATCGCGATGCGCGACTCCGCGATCTGCTGCTGCACGACGCCCTGTTCGGCGAGAGGTTTGCCGAACGCAATGCGGTCCTGTGCCCGCGCCGTCATCAGCCCGAGTGCACGTTCGGCGGCACCGAGTGCACGCATGCAGTGGTGAATACGTCCGGGGCCGAGACGGGCCTGCGCGATCGCGAACCCCGCGCCCTCCTCGCCGAGGATGTTGCTCACCGGGACGCGCACGTTGTCGTAGACGATTTCGCAGTGCCCGTGCTGATCGTGCCTGCCGAACACCGGAACATCCCGTACGACGGTCACACCCGGGGTGTCGACGGGCACCAGCACCATCGACTGCTGTCGATGCGTCGCCGCGTCGGGATCGGTCTTGCCCATCACGATGAGCAGTTCGCACCGCGGATCCGACGCCCCACTCGTCCACCATTTGCGCCCGTCGATGACGTACTCGTCGCCGTCGCGTCGGATGCGGGTCTGGATGTTGGTGGCGTCGGAACTCGCGACCTCGACCTCGGTCATCGAGAACGCGGATCGAATCACGCCGTCCTTCAACGGTTCCAGCCATCGCGCCTGCTGTTCCTCGGTGCCGAACATGTGCAGCAACTCCATGTTGCCCGTGTCCGGCGCCTGCCCGTTGGTTGCTTCGGGTGCGAGATGCAAGCTCCAGCCGGTGATCTCGGCGAGACCCGCGTAATCGAGCTGACTGATACGGGAATACGCGGGGAGGAACAGATTCCACAGCCCGCGCGAGCGTGCTTCCTTCTTGAGCTCTTCGACGACGGGAGGCAGTGAGCTGTCACCGGGGTCGGCCGACGCTCGGTACTTCTCGTACTCGTGCTCCGCGGGGAAGACGTGGGTGTGCATGAAGTCGACGAGCGTCTCGCGAAGCTCCAGCGCCCTGGCCGACGGCCGAAGATCGAGCGAAGCGACGTCGATCGAAGCGGGCATTGCGACGGTGTTCACGGTGTGTGTCAAGAGATGCGTCCTTCTACGAGTTAAGCTCGGGAACCGAAGAGGCAGAGGCGCGTTCGAGAGCGCGGCCCAGTAGCGGGCCGACCATCTCGCCGACCGTCGAGAAGTCCTCACCCTCGGTGTGCCCCTGCTGGTGACGCGCGTGAATGCCTTCGAGAATCACGGCGACCTTGAAGTCGGCGAACACGAGATACCAGTCGATGTCGGGCACGTCGATGCCCCGCGCGGCGATGTACCGGCGCACCACCTCGTCGCGCGTCGGGAATCCGGGGAGTGCGGTCGCGCCCGCGGTGATGGGATTGAAGAACTCGCCTTCCTGATCCCAGAACGAGCACAGAATGCCGAGGTCGGTCAGTGTGTCTCCGAGAGTGGACATCTCCCAGTCGAGCACCCCGAGGATCTTCGTCGGGTCGGACCGATCGACCATCATGTTGTCGATCTTGAAGTCTCCGTGCACGATTCCCGGAAAGCTCTTCTGCGGCAGCGCCGCGGTGAGCCTGCGATGAATCTCCGCGACTTCCGGTCGCTCGGACGTCGCCGACGCGTCCCACTGTCGCATCCACCGGCGCAACTGGCGTTCGAGAAAGCCGTCGGGATTACCCCAATCGGACAGGCCGACGTCCGCCGGATCGAGGGAATGCAGCGCGACGAGCGTGTCGATCATCGAGTCGGTGATTCCGGTGCGCTGCTGCTCCGTCAGCTCTTCGGTGTCCGATTGCGTGCGTAGCGTGATGCCGTCGAGTTTGTCCATGACGTAGAACGATGCGCCGATGACGCTCGAATCCTCGCACAGGCCAACAGTTCTGGGGACAGGAACCGTGCTGTCGCGCAGCGACGACATCGCTCGGTACTCACGCCCCATGTCGTGCGCCGTCGGGAGCACGTGTCCCTGGGGTGGGCGACGCAGAATCCACTGCCGGGTGCCGTCGCCGATCTCGTACGTCGGGTTCGAGCGACCCCCCGCGATGAGGCGTGTCGTGAGATCGCCGATCGGTCCGGTCTCGTTGTCCACCAGCCATTGTCGAACTCCGGCGACGTCGAGGTCGTCCGTCGTGGTCGCTGCCGTCATCGTTCACTGCCTCCCGGCGTCTGCGGTACGAAGTTCGCGACGGAGCAGCTTTCCGCTCGTCGTCTTGGGTAGTTCGTCGAGAATCACGACGTCGCGCGGGTACTTGTAGGCCGCCATACGCGTCTTGCAGAAGTCGACGAGTTCGGCGGGGGTCACCGTCGCATCGCGCGTCAGAGACACGAACGCCTTCACGGTTTCTCCTCGATACTCGTCGGGCACACCGATGACCGACGCTTCCCGGACTGCCGGATGCTGGTACAGCACGTCCTCGACGTCGCGCGGAAAGACCTTGTAGCCACCGGCATTGATCATGTCCTTGAGACGGTCGACGACGAACAGCCACCCGTCTTCGGTCATCTTGCCGATGTCACCGGTGTGCAGCCAGCCGTCGCGAATCGCATGCGCCGATTCTTCGGGCAGTTGCCAGTATCCCGGCACCACCATGGGGCCCGACACGATGATCTCGCCGGTCTCACCGGGAGCGACGTCGTGGCCGTCGGTGATGTCGACGATGCGCACCCGCGCATTCGGTACCGGCACACCGACCGACAACGCGCCGCTGTCCGGATCGACCGGTGGATCGACGCCGACCGGACCGAGATGTGTGGGCGAGGTGGTCTCGGTCATGCCGTACGCGCCGCGCAGCACCCAACCCGTTGCGGCACGGACGCGTTCGAGCAACGCGGGTCCGACGGGGGCGCCACCGGACGGCGTCTTCGTCAGCGACGTCAGGTCGTACTTCTCGCGCGACGGGTGATTGCACAACGCGATGAACGCCGTACTCGCACCGATCATGAAAGTGCCCCGCCACGTGTCGATGGCTCGCAGCGTCTCTTCGGCGTCGAAGCGATGCAGCAACACGATCGGTGCGCCGCTCAGGATGTGGATGCCGAAGCCCGCGACGAGACCGGTGATGTGGAAAACCGGTGCGACGCCGATGATCACGTCCTGGTCTGCGCGCAGGTCCCACCACGACGTGTAGACCGTCGAGTTGTGGACGAGCGCACTCTGCAGGTTCATCGCTCCCTTGGAGCGGCCGGTCGTACCGGACGTGTAGGTCAGGACGCCGATGTCGGATGCCGAACACGGTGCCGAAACGGGTTGGGAGCCTGCGTGTTCGGCCAGCAACGTATGCCAGTCCACAGTGTCTTCGAATGTGCGACGCTCCCCGATGTGCGACGCGATCGACGCGGGCACCTCGGCCGTCGGCGTCATGTCGAGCGGATGCGTCGTGACGACGATCGCCAGGTCCGTCGTGTCGCGCATCGGGGCGACGACGTCGTCGTACAGGCTGTCGAGGCAGACGAGCGCACGCGCACCCGAGTCGAGCAGATGGTGTGTCAGTTCCTTCTCGCGCAGCATCGGATTGATCGCGACGGGTACCGCGCCCGCCTTCCAGGCGGCGAGCAGCGCGACGAGCCATTGCGGATCGTTCTGCAGATAGATCGCGACGCGGTCGCCCGGCACGAGACCGTGCGACGTCAGTCCCGATGCCAGGGCATCCGCGGCGGCGTCAATCTCGGCGAAGCTGAGCGTCGACCCGAAGTAGTGCACCGCAGGCGCGCCCGGCCTCGTCGCGACGTGGGCGTCCCAGGCATCGCGCATCGTCGAGAACTCCAGGTCCATACCGGCGCGGACGGCGTCGGGGTAGAGCGCCGTCCAGGGCGCGTCGATCTGCTTCACGTTGGTCCACCTCATCGGGCTCGAACTGTCACTGCAGTCGGTGCACGGCACTCGATCCCCACCATAGTCGTGATCCGAACGATCGTTTGTCAACTGTTCGGCGCTGGAGTGCAGATGTGCGGAAACAACCACTACAGGTGCCGCATGCAGATGTTCAGTCATTGACAAACGATTGTTCGACATTCAGTATCAGCATGACGTAGGTCACATTCTTCGCGAGGAGCCGAACCCTATGACCGCACCAGACATCACGTCCGCCCCACCGGCGAAGCCGTGGACGACCGAGGATCGCAAGAAGACTCGGCGTGCCGCGCTCGCCGGTGGCGTCGGAACGCTCATCGAGTACTACGACTTCAGCCTGTACGGCTACCTGGCCGTCGTCATCGCGCCGCTGTACTTCCCGAGTGAGCACCCCGTGACGTCGCTGCTGTCGGCGCTTGCGGTGTTCGGCACGGCCTACCTCGTGCGCCCGCTCGGCGGCATCGTGTTCGGTCACATCGGCGATCGGTTCGGCCGCAAGCGTGCGCTGATGGCGACCCTCGTCTGCATGGGCGTCGGAAGCACGGCGATGGGTCTGCTGCCCACCCCGGCGCAGATCGGCGTCTGGGCGACGGTTCTGCTCGTGATCGTGCGTCTGCTGCAGGGCTTCTCGGCGGGCGGAGAGGTCGGTGGCTCGGCGACCTTCATCTCCGAGTCGGCGCCGTCGCACCTGAAGGCCACGTACGGCGCCTTCACCCCGATGGGCTCGACGGGCGGCTTCGCCCTGGCTGCTGCCGTAGCCGGCGCTGTGTCCGCGCTGACGACGGACGTGCAGATGGACAGCTGGGGGTGGCGCATCCCGTTCCTGATGGCGCTGCCGCTCACGCTGTTCTGCCTGTGGGTGCGCACCCGCGTCGAGGAGACCCACGAGGTCACCGAGACGAAGCACGAGAAGAGCTCGCCCGTGCGTTCGGTGTTCCTCCGTCAACCGCGCGCCCTGGCCCAGGCCACCGCACTCAGCGCGGCGGTCAACGGCACCGCCTACATCGGCCTGACGTACATGGCCATTCACCTGACCAAGCAGCTCGGCTACGACGCGACGCCCGTGTTCTGGGTGGCGACGACGGCAATCGGCATCGCCGCAGTGGCCATGCCCCTGGCGGGACGTCTCGGTGACCGCATCGGAACGGTCCGTCTGATGGCCATCGGATTCGTCGGGTTCATCGTGCTGACCTATCCGATGATGGGGCTGATGCATCTCGGATTGGTCGTCGCGACACTCGCATTCGTCGTGATCATGCTGAACAGCGCCGCGGCGCAGGTCGGCGCCTACACGATCCTGCCGCAGTTCTTCGACAAGCAGTCGCGGTACACCGGCGTCGCGATGGGCTGGAACCTCGGCGTCATCATCGCAGGCGGTACGGCGCCGTTCGTCGCAGTCTGGCTGGTCGAGCAGACGGGCAACATTCTGTCACCGGCGTTCTTCGTGATGACGCTCGCCGTGGTCGGGCTGATCGCCCTGGCGACGGTCCGGGCGCGTCACACGCAGGGGACGTAGCCCACGTGCGCGCGAATGTACAGCCGGCTATACATTCGCGCGCACGGGTGGAGCCGCCGGCCGAACGAAGAACGACGCCGCCACGGCGAGCAAGGACACGACGCCGCCGACCAGGAAGGCGGTGTGGATACCCGCCTCGTTCGCGGCGAGTTCGGCCGTCCCCGACGAGATGCGCGACGTGGTGGTCGTCGTCATCACCGTCACGAACAACGCGGTACCGGCGGCGCCTGCAACCTGCTGAAGCGTGTTGAAGATCGCGCTGCCGTGCGAATAGAGCTGCGGCGGTAGCGAACCCAGCGACGACGTCATCATCGGCGTCATGACGGTCGCGAGCCCGGCGGTCATCAGACAGTGGATTCCGACGACCATCGGCAGCGGGGACTGCGCGTCGAGCAGCGTCATCAGCCACAGAGCCGCGCTGACGACGACGATGCCGGGAATGACGAGCGGCCGCGGACCGATGCGGTCGAACGCGCGTCCGACGAACGGTGCGAGCGCACCCATCAGCAGGCCGCCGGGGAGCAGCATCAAACCGGTGGTCAGCGTGTCGAGACCCCGAATGTTCTGCAGGTACAGCGGCAGCAGGATGAGTGCGCCGAACAGTGCCATCATGCTGATCGCGAGCATGCCGAGGCCGATGCTGAAGGTCGGCGTCGCAAAGGGGCGCAGGTCGAGCAAGGCGCGTCCGGATTCCTGACGCTTGATCTGCCGCAGGACGAACACGACCAGGGCGACGGCACCGACGAGCAGTGGTATCCAGACGGGCACCGACGATTCCTCGGCCGAATGGCCGATGCTGCTGAGGCCGTAGATCAATCCGCCGAACGCGAGTGCCGACAGGACCACCGACACGGCGTCGAACGAGGTCTTGCTGGTCGCGGTCACATTCTTGACCAGAGCCGATCCGACCGCGAACGCGACAAGTGCGATCGGCAGGACGAGCCAGAACATCCAGCGCCAGTCGAGTGCGTCGAGGATGATGCCGGAGATGGTCGGGCCGATGGCAGGCGCAACGGCGATGACGATCGAGATGACGCCCATCATGCGGCCGCGATTCTCGGCGGGCACGAGGTTGAGCACGGTGTTCATCAGCAACGGCAGCATCACCGCGGTGCCGCTCGCCTGCACGACCCGGCCGGCGAGGAGGAGTTCGAAACCGGGTGCCGACGCGGCCAGCAGGGTGCCGACGCTGAACAGGCCCATGGCGGCGACGAATACCTGCCGCAGCGTGAACCGCTGGAACAGGAAGCCCGTCACCGGAATGACGACGGCCATCGTGAGCATGAAGCCGGTGGTCAGCCACTGTGCGGTGCTCGCGGTGATGCTCAGATCCACCATCAGTCGCGGCAGTGCGACGCTCATGATCGTCTCGTTGAGGATCATCACGAACGAGGCGACGACGAGAACGCCGATGAGCAATCTGTTGGCGGACGTGAGTGGCTCAGCGGAGTGCTGACCCGTCGTGGAGTCGATCGCTTGTGTGTCCATCGAGAAATGATCCCTTGCGAAGAGAAGTCGGCATGTACAACGTCCGATAGTCTGAATCAATCTGACAGTGACTGTCAACTTGAAATCGGCTGGTATCTTGGCCCGTGGCGAAGGGAGATGCCATGACCACCGGAACGCCTGACCTCAGAGAACGTCGACGACGGGAGACGCGGCTCGAGATCACCCGCGCCGCTCTCGACCTGTTCGAGCAGAAAGGCGTCGCGGCCACAACGGTCGACGAGATAGCGCGTGCAGCGGGCGTCTCGCCGAGCACCTTCTTCCGCCAGTTCCCGACGAAGGAAGAGTCGATCCTGGGCGGTGACGTCGACATCGAAGCCGACATCGACGACTGGCTGGCGTCCACCGACTCCGCGGACATCGACCTCGCGGGTATGGAAGCGATCTACGAACGCGCCGCGGTGCGACTCGTCGAGGCATCCGACGAGACACGCAGCCGCGTCCTGCGGACCCGTCGACTCATCGTCGGCGACGCGCATCTCCGTGCGACTGCCATCGCGCTCGACGCGACGACGATGTGTCGGCTGACCGATGCCGTGGCGTCGAAACTCGGTGATCGTGAGTCGCTTTCGTACGCTCGACTGCTGGTCGAAGGCGCAGGGATGACTCTGCGCATCGCGTTCGACGACTGGGCGACGCGTGTCGACGCCGGTGAAGACGCCGATCTGGCGGACATCTATCGCGCTACGCGCGCCGAGTTGCGCAGGGTCGTCGCGCGCTAGCGGTCTCGTCGCCGCATGAATGTGGCATTCGAGCTATCCGATCGTATGGACCGCTCGTTCACGCGGTGGGCACCGGAGATAACGGCGCCTCCCCGGCCAGTACCCGCAGGATGTCTCCGCTGCCGCCCGGCTCGCCGCGACGCGCGCCTGAGCCGTCTGTCCGCCGAGATGCGACATCATGACGACGTTCGGAAGCGACCGCAGAGGACTGTCCTGCGGGAGTGGTTCGACGGCGAACACGTCGAGTCCGGCCGCGGCGATCGTGCCGTCGGCAAGCGCGGCGGCCAGAGCATCCTCGTCCACCAGTGAGCCGCGCGCCGTATTGATCAGCGACGCAGTCGGTTTCATCATCGACAGGGCGCGGCGACCGATCAACCCGACGTTCTGCTTCGTCGCCCTCGGGTGCAGCGACACGAAGTCCGAGACCGCGAGCAGGTCGTCGAGCTCGGCGTACCGCACGACGAGCTCGGGGTCCGGGTAGGCCGTCGTGACGACGACACTCATGCCGAACGCGGCCGCGAGCTCGACCAACCTGCGAGCGCTCGGCCCGAATCCGACGATGCCGAGGGTCGTCCCGCGTAGCTCGTACGTGTCGTGCCGGGGCCATTCGCCCTGTGCGACACCGGCCGTCGTGTCGACTGCGCGGCGCGCGCACATCAGCATCAACATGCAGGCGAGCTCGGCCACGGCGTTCGCGTTGGCGCCGGGGGTGTTGGTGACGACGACTCCGTGCGCGGCGGCTGCGTCGACGTCGACGGCGTCGTATCCGACGCCACTGCGCGCGATGATGGCCAATCGAGGTGCGCCCGAGATCATCTCGTCGGTGATCGTGTCGCCTCCGACGAGCGCCGCATCGGACTCCGCGAGCAGCGACGCCAGCTCACCGTCCGGCCGGGCGCCGACCGCCGAGCTGTGTGTCGTGGTGTGCCCTCGATCGGTGAACATGCGGTCGACGTCGTCACCGGGGGCGAGGTAGTCGGTCGTGATCAGAACATGCGCCATCACGACGCCTGACGAACCAGCTCGTCGCGTACTGCCGCGCCGAGCGACGACGTCGTTCCGGTGCCGCCCATGTCCGGCGTCAACGAGGAACCGCCCTGTGCGAGAACGGTTTCGACGGCCGTCAGAATCGCCTCGCCCGCTTTCACCTCACCGAGATGTTCGAGCATCAGCGAGGCGCTCCAGATCTGCCCGACCGGGTTGGCGACGCCGCGGCCTGCGATGTCCGGTGCCGAACCGTGCACGGGCTCGAACAGGCTGGGGAACTTGCGTTCCGGGTTGATGTTCGCGCTCGGTGCGATACCGATCGTGCCGGTGCACGCAGGACCGAGATCCGACAGGATGTCGCCGAACAGGTTGCTCGCGACGACGACGTCGAACCAGTCGGGGTGCATCACGAAGTTCGCAGCCAGAATGTCGATGTGGTACTTGTCCACGCGAATGTCCTCGTACCCCTTGGCCATTGCCTCGACCCGCTCGTCCCAGTACGGCATCGTGATGGAGATCCCGTTGCTCTTCGTCGCCGACGTCAGGTGTCTGGCGGGCCGCTTCTGCGCAAGATCGAACGCGTACTTCAGGATTCGGTCGACGCCGGTCCGCGTCATGACGGTCTCCTGCATGACCGTCTCGCGGTCGGTGCCCTCGAACATCTTGCCGCCGATGCTCGAGTACTCGCCTTCGGTGTTCTCGCGTACGACGTAGAAGTCGACGTCGCCGGGTGCGCGGCCGGCCAGCGGGCTCGTGACGCCCGGCATCAGCTTGACGGGCCGAAGATTGACGTACTGATCGAAGTGGCGGCGGAACTGCAGCAGGCTGCCCCACAGCGAGATGTGATCCGGGACGACGTCGGGCCAGCCGACGGCACCGAAGTAGATGGCGTCGAATTCGCTCAGTTGCTCGAACCAGCCGTCGGGCAACATCTGGCCGGTGTCCGTGTAGTAGTCGGCGCTCGCGTAGTCGAACTCCTCGTAGTCGATCGTGAAGTCGAATGCCGACGCCGCGGCTTCGAGCACTGCCATGCCTTCGGGTACGACCTCTTTTCCGATTCCGTCGCCCGGGATGACGGCAATGCGGTGTGTGGCGCCCATGAGTGCTCCGTATTCGATCGAGGGTGATCACTGGTATTGCCACCGTATTGCGCAATAAGCTCGAGCGAAAGCCGTGCGACGGCAACACTGCTTTTCCGAATTGGAAAGAAGGCGCGTGTGAGTCAGTTCGACGACCTCGAGTTCTTCGACGTCGTGGCGCGTTCGTCGAGCCTGACGGAGGCCGGACGCGCTCTCGGCATGTCGGTGTCGTCGGTGAGCAAGCGGCTCTCGCAGCTCGAGAGTCGACTCGGAGTCCGCCTCGTGCGACGCAGCACGAGGCGTTCGACGCTGACCCCCGAAGGGGAGCGGTACGCGGCGGGCGTCGCGGTGATCGCCGGCGAACTGGCCGAGCTCGAGGAGTCGGTGAGCGGGCACTACGCCGAACTGCGCGGGCGGCTGCTGATCCAGTCGTCGGTGGGTCTCGGACGGGCGCACATCGCACCGCTGATGGCAGACTTCGTGGCCGAGCATCCCCGCGTCGAGGTCGACGTCGAACTGTCGTCGGCGCCGCCGAACCCGTCGGCCGCGCCGTTCGACATCGCGATACGGGTGGGTGCGCTGCAGGATTCCCGGTTGACGGCAAAGCTGTTGTGCCACAACCGACGAGTGGTCGTCGCGTCGCCACGCTATCTCGAGACGCACACGGCTCCACGGGAGATGGGCGATCTGCGCGACCACAACTGCATCGTCCTACGTCAGGACGAAGGTGATTACGCGTTGTGGAGGTTCGGTTTCGGCGCGGGTGAGACGGCGATCCGTGTCGCCGGGAACATGATCAGCAACGACGGAGACATCGCGACGCAGTGGTGCATCGACGGCCGCGGCGTCCTCATGCGATCGATGTGGCACGTGAAACCGATGCTCGACGACGGAACGCTCGTCCAACTCCTGCCCGACGTCCCGACCCCCGCCGCGGACATCCATGCCGTGTATTCCGCTGCCGCACAGGTGCCGCGACGAGTGCAGGCCGCCGTCGACCATCTGCATGCGCACCTGAAGGTTCGGCTGCGTACATAATGGTGGCCATGCGGTCACGTCAGAAAATTCTGAACGCCACGTTGCGCTTGATCGAGGAGCACGGGTTCGAAGGCGTCAACGTCGCGGCGGTCGCGTCCGCCGCGGGCGTGTCCAGGCAGACCGTGTACTCCATCTTCGGATCACGCGAAGAAGTGGTGTCCCAGGCCATGGCAGGGGTGGTGCGCGAGGTGCTCGGCGGTATTCGCTCGCACCTCGATACGGTCGATACCGCATTCGACTACGTCGCGGACGTGATCGTCGCCGGAAGAACCGCTGTGCGTACGCATCCCGTGCTGGCGACACTGCTCGTGGCCGAGCGCGGCAACCCCGTGTTCGACGCCGGCATGATGGCGCGCGCGAAACCTGTTGCGCGAGAGTTGTTCGAGCCGATGATCGCGCGCGGCCTGATCGACCGGGCAGGTCTCGACGACGTCGTGGAACTCGTGGTGCGATTGGGGCTGTCGGTCATCTCGTTCGACAGCGACACCGTGCGCACCGACGACGATCTGCGGTCCTTCCTCCGTCGTTGGTTCGAGCCGGCTCTCCGCGCTCTTCCTTGACACTCTTACGTCTACCTGTCTAGTTTGTTCCCCACATGACGATCTGCGGATGTGTGGGGGTACATCTTGACCGGTCCGAACAGGCGTTCCTTTCTCCTCGGTGCCGCGGCCGCGGTGGGCGCGGTTGCCGTCTCCCGGCCGCTGGCTCATGCAGGGCCGAGGGTGCAACGCATCCCGCTGACGCGCGAAGAGCATCGAGTCGTGGTGGTGGGCTCCGGTTTCGGTGGGGGAGTGACGGCCCTGCGGCTGGCCGAGGCGGGCGTTCCGGTGACGATGCTGGAGCGCGGAAGACGTTGGCCGACAGGGCCGAACGCCGACACTTTCCCGCACGCCACCAATCCGGACAAGCGGATACTGTGGCACCGATCGAATCCGCAACTCTTCGGTACTCCGGTAGCCTTCGAGCCGTACGTCGGACTGCTCGAAACGGTCGTCGGCGACAACATGACTGCCGTGTGCGCGGCGGGTCTCGGCGGCGGATCGCTTGTGTACCAGGGCATGACGCTGCAACCGGCGCAACACGTGTTCGACGCCAACTTCCCGGAGGAACTCGACTGGGCGCTGATGAACCGCGTCCACTACCCGCGGGTGGCGCGCATGCTCCAACTCGCCACGGCGCCGGACGAATTGATCGACAGCCCCAATTACGAGGTCACACGCATCTTCGCGCGCAACGCGGCTCGCGAAGGATTTCCGGTGTCGAAGATCCCGATGCCGATCGACTGGAACTACGCGCTGGCCGAGCTGCGGGGTGAGATGGCCCCGTCGTACACCAACGGCGACGGTGCACTCGGCGTCAACAACGGCGGAAAACACTCCGTCGACGTCACGTACATCGCGGCCGCGGAAGCGACGGGGCTCGTGACCGTCGAGACGCTGCACGAGGTTCGCGACGTCGAACGAGCACCCGACGGACGGTGGACCGTGTACGTCGACCGCACCGACGAGACGGGACGGGTGGTGGAGAACAAGATCCTGACCACCGGCGCCCTCGTCATGGCCGCCGGAAGCGCGAACACCACCAGGCTGTTGATGCGCGCGTCCGCTGCCGGACGGATTCCCGACCTGCCGGACGAACTCGGCGCGGGGTGGGGCACCAACGCCGACCGCATCTACGTGTGGGCCGACATCGTCGACGGGTTCGGCCCGGGTCAGGGCGGGCCTGTCGTCTACGGCAGCTTGAACTGGGACGACCCGCACTCTGCCTACACCGTCATCCAGGCATCGTTCCCGCCGGTGACGGTGGGTGCCAACACGATCGACACCCGCAGTACGACGATGGTCGGCTACGGAGTCAGTTCCGGCAGAGGGCGATTCGTCTACGACTCCCGCATCGACGACGCCGTGCTGCAGTGGCCGCGCGAGGGCGACCACGTACTTCAGAAGTCGTGCATCGGCCCGGCGACCGCACGGATCGCCGGACCGACGGGCACACTCGTCGACACCAACTCCCTCGTGCCGTCGACATGGCACCCGCTCGGCGGCGCGAACATGGGTTCGGTGTGCGATCTCGAAGGTCGAGTACTCGGTCAGCGTGGGCTGTACGTCCTCGACGGGGCGCTGATGCCGGGAAACTCCGCGGCCTGCAACCCGTCGATGACGATCGCGGCGGTAGCCGAGCGCGCGTTGGACCGACTGGTTGCCGAGGATGTGGGCACCACCATCTGACCCCGAATCACGAAGAGGGCCACCCGGCCGTCTCCACCGCGGCGCGGTAGGTCTGCTCGAGAAAAGCCCGAAGCATGGCGTCGGGATCGGGTGCCTGCCGGACGAGGTGATACGGCAGTACCCACTCGCCGAGTGCGGAGTCCCACCGGGCCGGTGCCTCGACGGCCGGGTGCGTGTCGTACCCCTCCGGGTGGGGGTACGCGTACGAGTAGAAGACACCCTCCTCGTCGCCGCCCGGCCAGTATCCCGAGCTCGACACCTCGGCGCTGTATGCCTCGTGCATCACCCAGTCGGGGCAGTTGGGGATTCCGCCCGGGTGTGTGGGTGCGGGACGGCCGGAGAAGCGGGTGACCGCGAGATCGAAAGCGCCCCAGAAGAAGTGCGACGGACTCGATTTGCCGCGGAACTCACCCCGGAACCGGGAGAAGACTCGGTCTGCGCTGACCAGCGAGTGCCAGAACGTCGACATCGCCTCCGCGTCGTACGAGCAGTGGGTGGTGTCCTCGGCGAACGGAACGGCATGGGGTAGTTCGACGGGCGTTCCGACAATTCGAACATCGAGACCGAGCTCGCGAAGGTGGCGGGTGTACTCGTCGTGGAAATCGGCGACGGTCCGCGGAGCGAGCGCCATCCGGCGGCTCGTACCGTCCGTCAGCTGGAACAGGAGTTCGTGGTTCAGGAAGTCGAACTTGATCTCGAGCCCGCGATCTCCCGCGGGCATGAGCGACGTCGTCAGTCCCGAGCCGTCCACGTACAGCGTCACACCCCACCAATGGTTCACCGCAGGCCCGAGCGCCATGCGGGTCTTTCCGACGATCTGCGTCCACAGGTGAACGGTGTCCCGAGTGTCGATCCAGGAATCGACGGGGAGCGACGGCCATGCCTCGTATCGGTTGGTCATGCGGTCGATCGTCCCCCGGCTCGGCGAAAAATGCACGGCCTATGTGGCGCTGCGCCTGCTGCGGAACGCGTCGACTCCGTTGCGTTCGATCATCGTGGCGGCGGTGCGCCAGGCCGGGCGCGTCGGATCCGGGTCGTCGCCGCGCCCGAGAATGTGGAGCTGGTCGGTGTGCCATTGCAGATCGAGTGCGCCGTCGAGCGCTTTCAGCGCGCGGACCTTCGCCAGCGCGCGAGGGAGCCCGAGGCTGATGCGCGGCGCGTCGAGACGCTCGACGCGCTCGTCCACGAGTTGCCGGCCGGCATCGGGGACGACGGTGGTGGGCCGACCGAGTCCGATCACATCGCAATCGCCCTCTGCGACAGCGTGGTTCATCGCCTTCCTGGTGCGGAATCCGCCGGTCACGGCGAGCGGGACGTCGCCGGCCGCCTGCCTGACCTCCCGCGCGTATTCCAGGAAGTAGGCCTCGCGCGCCGCGGTGCTCGCGGCGACCGTCGCACGGCCCATCATGGCGGGTGATTCGTAACTGCCACCGCTGATCTCGATGAGGTCGATACGTTCACCGGCCAGATGTTCGACGGTCTCTCGCGACTCCTCCTCGGTGAACCCGCCGCGTTGGAAATCCGCCGAATTCAGCTTGATGCCGACGGCGAAACCGGGCGACACCGCGGCGCGGATGGCACGTACGACCTCGAGCACGAAACGCATTCTGCCGTCCAGGTTTCCGCCCCAGCGGTCCTCCCGGCGATTGGACAGTGGAGAAAGGAACTGCGAGACGAGATAGCCGTGCGCACCGTGAATCTGGACGCCGTCGAAACCGGCGGCTTCGGCGACCGATGCCGCAGTCGCGAATCTGTCGACGATGTCCAGAATCTCGGACTCGGTCAGCGCCCGAGGAGCAGGCAGTCCGGGAACTCCCGACGCCACCGCCGACGGCGCGACCGGTTTCGCCTTCGTGGCCAGCGGATTCGCTTGACGCCCCGGGTGGTTGAGTTGCATCCAGATGGGCGAGCCGCCGTCCTTCGTGGCCTTGGCCCACGTGGTGAGCCCGTCCAGGTCCCGATCGTCCTCGATGACGACGTTGCCCGGTTCGCCGAGGTGGGTGCGGTCGACCATGACGTTGCCGGTGATCACCAGACCGAACCCGCCCGTTCCCCAGCGGGTGTAGAGGCGTGTCAGCCGGTCGTCCGGCGCGTGACTCGGCGTCCCAAGGCCTTCGCTCAACGCAGCCTTCATCAGGCGATTCGGCAGTACCTGACCGCATGCGAGCGTGAGCGGTGAGCCGAGCCGATGTGGGTCGTCGATCGTCATGACTCTCTCCCGGGGTCTCGCATCTTCTATGCTGGACGACATAGCTTGCCGCCGACATTAAACGTTACCGGCGGTTACGTCAATGGGAGGGTGTGTGGCCAAGAGGTCGACGCGAGACGACATGCTGCGCAGCGCGGCCCAGTTGTTCCGAGAGCGCGGGATCGAAGCGACGTCGTTGCTGGACGTCGTCGAACATGCAGGCGCGCCGCGGGGATCCATCTATCACCATTTCCCCGGTGGCAAGCCGCAGTTGGTGGAGGAGGCGACGCGCACCGCGGGCGTGCTGATGGGGTCGATGATCTCAGCCGGGCTCGCCGAGCACGGACCTGTCGCGACGCTGCGGGCGTTGATCTCCGGCTTCCGCGACGAGCTCACGGCAACCGACTTCGTCGCCGGCTGTCCGGTCGCCCCTGCGGCGCTCGACGGGGTCAATGCTCCGGCGGCCGTCGCGGCGGCGGGCGAGAGTTTCGAGTTCTGGGAGGACATGATCGCGGCGGCTCTGTGGCAGCGAGGAGTCGAACGAGAGCGTGCCCGCGGCATGGCGACGATGTCGATCGCCGCCGTCGAGGGGGCGCTTCTCGTCGCGAAAGCCCAGCGCAGCACGCGCGCACTCGACCGTGTCGAGACCGAGATAGTTCGATGGGTGGAGTACTCCCTGCCCGACCAGCCATTGCTATAACCCTCGGTTACAGATAACTTCGCGTTATGCACCCCGTCATAATCGGCGCCCGTCGCCGCTATCTAGCCCTCGCCGTGATCTGCGCGGCCGAGCTGTTGGTCGTGCTCGACAACACCGTCGTCAACGTCGCGCTCCCGTCGATGGGTCTCGAGATGCGCGCGAGCATCGGCGGCCTGCAATGGGTCGTCGACGCGTACACCCTCACGTTCGCGGGTCTTCTGCTCGCATTCGGCCACCTCGGCGACCGATACGGCAGGCGCAGGGTCATGACGGTGGGACTGGCAGGCATCGCCGTCATGTCCATCGGCGGGGCACTCGCCGCGGACCTCGGTCAAGTCGTCGCGGCCAGGGCAGCGATGGGAGTGTGTGCGGCGGCGGTGTTCCCGGCGACGCTCGCGCTCATTATCAACATGTTCTCCGACGCCCGCGAGCGGGCTCTCGCCATCGCCGCGTGGACCGCGATGGCCGGTTTCGCCATCGCGATCGGGCCCACCGCGGGAGGTTTTCTGCTCGAACACTTCTCGTGGCATTCGGTGTTCTGGATCAATGTGCCGGTCGCGCTCGTCGTACTGCTGGCCGCGTTGGCCTGCGTTCCCGAATCGAAGGCGTCGCACGTCGGGAAGTTCGACCTGCTGGGTATCGCGCTGTCGCTGGTCGGCATCACGTCGCTCGTGTGGGGCATCATCGAGGCCCCGCACCAGGGCTGGCTCTCCACGACGAGTGTGACCGCCTACGTGATCGGGGTCCTGTGCGTCGGCGCGTTCGTGTGGTGGGAGCTGCGGGCGCCGTCGCCGGTTCTCGACATGAGTCTGTTCCGCATCCGGCGATTCTCGTTGCCCGCGTTGGCAATCGCGGTCGCCTACTTCAGCATGTTCGGCTTTCTGTTCATGATCACCCAGTACTTCCAGGGTGTCCGGGAGATGACCCCACTCGAATTCGGTGTCCACTCGCTGCCGTTCGCGGCGTCGATCGGTGTCGGTGCGCCCGTCGCCACGCTGATCGCGAAACGCATCGGTACCACCGCCGTCATCGCGTTCGGCATGGTCGTGATGAGCGCAGGAATGTTCATCGCAGGTCAGGTGAAGGTCGAAACACCGTATGTCGGACCGGTACTGCTCTCCATGGTGCTGATGGGTCTCGGGCTCGCGATCGTGCAGGGTCCCGCGACGGAGTCGATCATGTCGTCGGTGTCGCTCGACGAAGCAGGCGCCGGGTCCGCCGTCAACGACACGACCCGAGAAGTCGGGGGCACACTCGGCGTCGCCGTACTCGGGTCGATCGTCGCCTCGATCTACACCGACCGGGTCGCGCCGAGGATCGACGCCATTCCCGACACGGTCATGGAGCCGTACCAGAAGGCGTTCGCCCGTGAAACTGTCGTCAGCGTCCTCGAGATCGTCAAGGCGCCGACCAGTTCGATCTTCGCCACGCAGAAGGCCGACCTGGTGTACGCGATGAAAGCGGCGTCACTCGAGGGGTTTCAGCTCGCGTCGTACGTGACGGTGTCGGCGTCGTTGGCGTGCGCTCTCGCCGTGGCGATCTTCCTGCCGTGGAAACCTGACCGCGGAGAAGGCGTGCTGCTTTCCTGGCGACGGTCTGCCGCATGAGCGCATAATGCACCATGGCCGAGGCGATCGACGAGTACTTCCTGGAGCACGTCGGGGCGCGTTCCAGCAGACGGTCGTTGGGTTCGCTGACGCCGGAACGAGCTCTCGAGCTGTTCGACGCGCAACTCGGCAGTCGCCATCTCGACCTCGCGGCCCGGCGGCTCCGCTCCGAGGGTACGGGGTACTACACGATCGGCTCGTCCGGGCACGAGGGCAACGCTGCCGTCGCGGGCGCGCTCAGGGTCACCGATCCTGCACTGCTGCACTACCGTTCGGGCGCATTCTTCCTCGAACGGGCACGACAGGGTGGAGGCAGCGATCCGATCCGAGACGTGTTGCTCGGGCTGGTCGCGGCGGTCGACGAACCGATCTCCGGTGGCAGACACAAGGTGTTCGGCCGCGCCGACCTCGCGGTGATTCCGCAGACGTCGACCATCGCGTCGCACCTGCCGCGTGCCGTCGGAGTCGCGTTCTCGACGGTGCGTGCCCGCAAACTGGGTGTCCCGTGTCCGTGGCCTGGCGACGCGGTGACCGTGTGCAGTTTCGGGGACGCGTCGGCCAACCATTCGACAGCACTGGGTGCTTTCAACACCGCCGTGCACTCGGCGTATCAGGGAGTGCCGTTGCCCATCCTCTTCGTCTGCGAGGACAACGGACTCGGCATCAGCGTGCCGACCCCGGCTGGGTGGATCGCGTCGAACTTCTCGTCCCGGCCTGGACTCGACTACGTCCACGCCGACGGCAGTGACCTCGTCGACACCTACGAGAAATCGATCGCCGCCGTCGATCGTGTTCGACGCAGGCGCCGTCCGGTGTTCCTGCACATCGACACGGTCAGGCTGATGGGGCATGCCGGGTCCGACGTCGAGTCGTCGTACCGCAGTCGACGGGACATCACCGCGGACTACGCGCGAGACCCTGTGTTGCAGACGGCGAGGACGCTGATCGACAGCGGCGTGCTGACCGCGTCCGACGCCGTCGCACTGTACGAGGAGAAGCGTGCGGAGGTGATGGACACGGCCCGTGACGTCGCCGACGCGTCCCAGCTCGCGACGGCCGAGGCCGTCATGACGCCGCTCGCGTACAAGGCTGTCGCACCGTCCGACTCGATCGACCTTCCCGCCGAATCGACTCTCGCGCAGGCGATCAACGCTGATCTACGATGCATTCTCGACCGGTACCCGCAGGCAGTACTGTTCGGCGAGGACGTCGCACGCAAAGGCGGCGTGTACGGGGTCACGCGTGGGCTGTTGTCCGCGGCGGGTTCGGCCCGGGTGTTCGACACCGTGCTCGACGAGCAATCGATCCTCGGACTGGCCGCGGGCGCGGGGGTGTCCGGGCTCCTGCCGATCGCGGAGATCCAGTACCTCGCGTACCTGCACAATGCTGCCGACCAGATCCGCGGTGAGGCGGCGACGCTGCAGTTCTTCTCGAACGGCCAGTATCGAAACCCCATGATCGTTCGTATCGCCGGATACGGGTACCAGAAGGGTTTCGGCGGTCACTTCCACAACGACAATGCCGTTGCGGCACTGCGGGATATACCCGGCATCGTCGTGGCGTCACCCGCGCGGGGGGACGACGCCGCAGCCATGCTCGACGCGTGTGCGTCGGCTGCCGTCGAGCAGGGGGCGGTCTGTGTGTTTCTCGAACCCATCGCGCTGTACCACACACGGGACCTCTACGACGACGGCGACGACGGCTGGCTGTCCGGTGGACGCGTCGAGGCAGCGACGATCGGACGTGCCCGGGTGTACGGCGAGGGTGCGGACCTCACGATCATCACGTTCGGCAACGGAGTTCCCATGAGTCTTCGCGCGGCGCAGCGACTTTCGCAGCGGGGCGTTCATGCTCGCGTCGTCGACATGCGCTGGCTCGCACCGCTTCCGGTGGACGACGTCGTCGCACAGGCGTCGGCGACATCGTGCGTGCTGGTCGTCGACGAGACCAGGCGATCCGGTGGAGTCGGCGAGGGCGTGATCGCCGCGCTCGTCGACGCGGGCTACACGGGGAAGTTGGCCCGCATCGCCAGTGAGGACAGTTTCATCCCGCTCGGCGACGCGGCGCTGCACGTCCTGGTGTCCGAGGATCGGATCGTCGACGCCGCCGTCAGCGTGCTGTCCTGAGCATCGGGAGGTGCATGATGCCGTCCTCGTCGTAATCCGGGCCGGACCGCACGAATCCGAAACCGCCGTACCACGTTTCGAGCTGCACCTGCGCGCCGATGACGATGTCCTGGCCGTCCGCGTGTTCGATCGCGGCGCGCATCAACTGGGCGCTCAGTCCACGTCCACGCGCGTCGACGGCGGTGCACACGCGGCCGATCCGAGTTTCTCCGTCGCGGCGGAGCAACCGCAGTGTCGACAGCACACGTCCGTCGTCCTCGTGCCAGAAGTGCACGGTGTCCGGGTGTTCGTCGGCGCCATCGAGTTCGGGGTACGCGCAGTTCTGTTCCACGACGAACACGTCGACTCGCAGCTTGCAGAGGGAGTAGACGATGTGCCCGCTGAGGTCCGAGAAAGGTGCATGGTGGAGCTGACTCATGGTGTCACTCTCGCACACCGGGTTCTTCAGGCCGTGCCCTGGACCTTGTCGACGAACGGCGTGAGCAGCGACGCCATGTCGGCTGCGACGTCGGCCGAATTCGTGGGGGGCATCGAGATGTAGCTGAGGGCGAGCCTGACGACCGCTCGACCCAGCACGTCCGCGTTGTGCGGCGACACGTGCATCCAACTGCGCTGGAACGTCTCCGCGAGCCGAAAAGCCGCGTGCTCGATCAGGATTCCGCTCTCGGTGGTGACGAGTCGCAGCAAGTCCGGCGGTGGGTCGTCGGTGAGCATCGACAGCACCAGCGGGTCCTTCGCGCTGCGACCGAAGAATTCGGTGAACGACACGTACAGAGTTCGGAGACCGTCGCCTTCATTGGAGTAGACGGCGTCGTCGACCGCGGACACGAACGCGTCCGTCAGGCGCAGTGCGTACCCCTGCGCCAGACCCTTCCTGGTCCCGAACTCCTTGTACAGGGTCTGCCTGCTGATGCCGGCGGCTTTCGCGACGTCGGCCATGTTGACCGTCGACCACGTTCGTTCGAGAAGCAGATCGTGGAGGCTGTCGAGAATGGTGGAACGCATCAGGTTCGTTGCCGCGTTCTTGTACGGGCTGACCGGATGTGTCGTCACAGCGGCCAGTCTAGCGATCACCTTCGCTCCCGTTACGGTCTGCTGATCTCGACCATGAAGAAGTCGGCTTTCGCTGCGCCGCAGTCCGGGCAGCTCCAGTCGTCGGGAATGTCTTCCCACCGGGTGCCCGGTTCGATGCCGTCCTCCGGCCAGCCGAGCTCTTCGTCGTACTCGAATCCGCATTGAATGCACTGGTAGAGCTTGAAATCGGTGTTCATCTCAGCCTGCTTTCTGTTCGAAGTCGATCTTTTCCCGTACCCCACAGTCGGGGCACGGCCAGTCGTCGGGGATCTCGGACCATCCGGTCCCGGCCGGAAAGCCCTCTCGCGGTGCGCCTGTCACCTCGTCGAACACGTAGGCGCAGACCGGGCATTCGTATTTCGCCATCGTCACGCGTCCGCCCCGTAGCGGGCGAGGATCTTCTCGCGCTTGCTCGGCTGGATGTTCACGGACTCGATGTCGCCGCGATAGTGTTCCAACACCCTGTGATCCATGACCCTGCGCCAGATCGGAGGGAAGTAGGCGAGCGAGATCATGCTCGCGTACCCGCTGGGAAGGTTCGGAGCGCCGTCCATGCTGCGCAGTGTCTGATAGCGCCGGGTGGGATTGGCGTGGTGATCACTGTGTCGCTGAAGGTGATACAGGAAGATGTTGGTGACGATGTGGTCGGAGTTCCAGCTGTGTGCAGGTGCGCAGCGTTCGTATCGACCGGATGCGGTCTTGGCGCGGAGCAGTCCGTAGTGCTCGAGGTAGTTCACCGTCTCGAGCAACGAGAAGCCGTACACCGCTTGCAGTACCAGGAACGGCAGGATGCCGACGCCGAACACGGCCGTGAGCGTTCCGAAGAGTACGAGTGACATCAGCCAGGCGTTGAGTACGTCGTTACGAATGTTCCACGTGGACTTGCCGAGTCGGTTCATCCGCGTCTTCTCGAGCGCCCAGGACGACTTCAAGCTGCCCCAGACGCTGCGAGGAAGGAACTGCCAGAACGTCTCACCGAAGCGCGCACTCGCCGGGTCCTCGGGCGTCGCGACGCGTACGTGGTGGCCGCGATTGTGTTCGATGTAGAAGTGGCCGTAGAAGGTCTGTGCCAGAGTCACTTTCGACAGCCATCGCTCGAGACTGTCCTTCTTGTGGCCCATTTCGTGCGCGGTGTTGATGCCGACGCCACCCATGACGCCGATGCTGAACGCGAGCCCGATCTTCGAGATCACGCTCAAGCCGCCCTCCATGCCGAGCCAGCTCAGGTTGTCGGCCGTCCAGAGGTAGCATGCGACGACCAGGCTGGTGAGCTGGAACGGAATGTAGATGTACGTGCAGTAGCGGTAGTACTTGTCGTTCTCCAGCTGCTCCATCACGTCGTCGGGCGGGTTCTGCCCGTCGGGGCCGAAGAACAGGTCGAGCACCGGAAGCAGTCCGTAGACGAGGATCGGGCCGATCCACCAGAAGACCGGCGACACGGCGGTCCAGCCGAGCCCGTTGAACGCCCAGACCAAGGCGACCGCCATGAGGACTGCCGTGGGCGGAACGAGGCCCATGAGCCACAGGTAGCGCTTCTTGTCGTGCCATTCCTCTACCGGGGCTTCCGGCTGTGGGCTCGTGTGAGTCGCCATGACGAGAGTCCTCCTCGGACCATCCGTTGAGTGGTGTGAGTCACTGCACGGATGACAATACTCCGAAATTGTCCACTGTCTAGACAAAAACGTAAATTTGTCCACGGAGGTGAAACGACTCGTGCGCGGCAATGTACAGCCCGCTGTACATTGCCGCGCACGTGTGCCGAAGGCGCTTAGAAGTCGGCTTTCGCCCGAGAGCGCACCTTGCCCACGATCGTGAAGACGATCGCGATGGCCATCAGTGAATACAGGACGATGGTGATCGCACTGCTGACGAGAACGGTCGGGTCGCCTTCGCTGACGGCGAGTGCGCGGCGTAGCGAGTCCTCGGCGAGCGGCCCGAGGATGACGGCGATCATCACCGGCGCGAGTGGGATGCCGTAGCGACGCATCATGAACCCGAGAACGCCGAGCCCGAGCATGAACATCAGGTCCACTATCGACGCGCTCGTCGCGTAGACGCCGAGGGCGGCGAACACGGAGATGCCCGCGTACAGGTAGTTCTTCGGGATCTTCAGCAGCTTCGCCCACAGCGGCGCGAAGGGCAGGTTGAGGATCAACAGCACGATCATCGCGACGAACAGGCTGGCCAGCAGTGCCCAGACGATCTCGCCGCTACGGTCGAACAACAGTGGTCCTGGCTGCATTCCGTACTGCTGAAATGCGGCGAGAAGGATCGCAGCGGTTGCCGACGTCGGTAGGCCGAGCGCGAGCAGTGCACCCATCGCGGTACCGGCGGTGGCGTTGCCTGCGGCTTCCGGGCCGGCGACACCCTTGATCGCGCCTTTTCCGAACATCGGGTTCTTGCGGCGACGGTCGAGTCGACGCTCGGTGCCGTAGGCGAGGAAGCTCGGAACCTCGGCTCCACCCGCCGGAATCACGCCGAACGGGACACCGAATGCCGTGCCGCGCAACCAGGCAGGCATCGCCTCACGAAACTCGGAGCGACTCAGGAACGGGCGCCCGCCGGACGGGATCAACGAGTTGTCCTCCGGTCGCCCGATCTTCGAAGCGACGTGGATGACTTCGCCGAGTGCCAGCATGGCAACAGTGATGACGACGATGTGAATGCCGTCGAACATCGCGGGTACCTCGAACGTGAATCGCGATGCTCCGGAGGGGCCGTCGATACCGATGACGGCCAACGTGAGGCCGATCAACAGGGCCGTCAGGCCCTTCAGTGCGGAGTCGGACACGACGGCCGACGTCGCGATGAAGGCGAACACCGCAAGCGCGAAGTACTCGGCCGGACCGAAATTCGTCGCGAGCGATGCGAGCGTCGGAGCGAAGAACACCACGAGCGTGGTCGCGACGATTCCGCCGATGAACGCACCGATCGCCGACGTCGCCAATGCCTGCGGGGCTCGGCCGCTCTTGGCCATGCGATGGCCCTCGAAGGTGCCTGCGATGGCCGTCGAGTTGCCAGGGGTGTTCATCAGAATGCCGGCGATCGAGTCGCCGAAGAGTCCACCGAAGTAGACGCCGGCGAACATGATCAACGCTGCGGTGGGATCGAGGGTGAACGTGACCGGGAGGAGGAGTGCGACGGCCATGGCAGAGCCCAGGCCGGGCAGCACACCGACGGCCGTGCCGAGAACGGCTCCCACGAGAACCCAGACGAGGTTCATCGGCGTCAGCGCCGTACCGAACCCGTCGAGGAGATTGCTCAACGAATCCATCAGAAGATCAGCTCCATCAGAACACCTGGGCCAGAAGGCCGCCGGGCAACGTCAGGCCGAGACCGGCCGAGAAGGCGATTTGAACCGCGGAGGACACCAGCAGGGCGATGGCTCCGTCGAACACATAACGGCGAGAACCCAATCCGATGGAGACACCCCAGAAGAGCAGCGCCCCCGCGAGAACCCAGCCGAGCGGGTCTAGCAGCGCGATGAACAGGGCGACCGACCCGACGGTGATTCCGAGGGTGCGCCAATTGCTCACCGGGCCCGACACCGGGCGGCCGTCGTCGTCGACACCCCGCTCGACCACCTCGGGACGTAGCAGAATCTGCAGTGCGACCAGCGCGGCGACGACGAAGCATCCGCCCGCCACGATCGCCGGAAAGACCTGTGGCCCCGGCGAAGTCGCCGTGGGTGGAACCTCCATCGTCACCGTGCCGTAGACGAGGAACAGCCCGAGTGCGACGAGCAGTGCGGGGACGACGAGTCCGCTCCGGCCGGTCCAGAAACTGCGCCGGACGTCCGTGGTGGTTTCGACGGCGGTCATACCAACCCCAATTCTCGGAGGATGTCGGTGATGCGAGTCTGCTCGACCTCGAGGAACTCGCCGAACTCGTCTCCGGTCTGGAACGATTCCTTCCACCTGTTGCGCTCGACCGCGGTCATCCACTGTTCGGTCTCGTGCATCTCGGTGGCGATGTCGACGAGCGTGTCACGGTCCTCGTCCGAAATACCGGGCGGCGCAACGATTCCACGCCAGTTCACGAGGTCCACGTCGTATCCGAGTTCGACGAACGTCTCGACGTCGATGCCCTCGACCGGTTCGGGTGCTGCCACCGCGAGCGCGCGGACGTTTCCGGCCTCGATCTGGTCGCGGAAGTCGTTGTAGCCACTGACAGCGACACCGACGGTGTTGGACAGGAGGGACGTGAGTACCTCGCCGCCACCGGAGTAGGCGATGTAGTTGATCGCCGCAGGGTCGATGTCCGCTTCCTGCGCGAGTTGGCCGGCCACGATGTGGTCGATTCCGCCGAGCGAACCGCCTCCGATGGGCAGTCCGCCCGGATTGGCGCGCCACGCCGCGATCATGTCGTCGATGGTCTGGTACGGCGAATCCTTGGGGACGACGAAGACCTCGAAGTCCTCCGCGAACTTCGCGATCGGCACGGTATCGGCCAACGTCGTGTCGGAGTCGTTGATGGCGATACCGCCGAGCATCACGGTGCCGGTCACCATGACGGTGGTCGACTGACCGCGGAGACCTTCGAGTTGGCTCAGGCCGATCGTGCCACCGGCACCGGGGACGTTCACCACCTGCGCGTTGTTGACGATGCCGTCGCTCCGGAGTGCCTGCTGCGCCTCACGGGCAACCAGATCCCAGCCTCCACCTGCGGCAGCAGGAGCGATCAAGGTCAATTTTGCTCGTGCGTCCGAACCGGTGCCGCTGCGGGCAGCATCGATTCCGGCGACTGTCACCGCCGCCGCGACGGCAACTGCAAGTAGAGACTTGGACAGAGTGGGCGAGAACCTCGCGAGTGATTTTCCGGTCACTCCGCAGGCTCCGCTCCTGGCGAGCCTTTCGTGTGATGTGTCACAGCGACACAGTAGATACGCTTTGTCCGAATAGTCCAATCAACGATTTCCCGGAAGCGGAGACAAGCATGGCGGTAGCCGTAGTGGCAAGCGATTCACCCGAGGGCCGCGAGGCGCTCGTCCGTGCAGTCGAGGAAGCAACACTGAGAGGCAAGGAACTCGTCGTCCTGGCCGTCGTCGATTCCAACACCGTGTCCGAGGAAGACAGGGAGGCAACGACTCTCGCGACGAGACAGATCCTCGAATCGCGCGGACTCGGGGACGCGACACTGTCCGTGCGCGTCGAACCCGATGCGGGCGATCCGGCTGGTGCGATCGTGGATCTCGTCGCCGACGTCGGCGCGTCGCTGCTGGTGATCGGGTCTCGGCGACGCTCGGCCGTCGGGAAGTTCCTGATGGGCAGCACGGTGCAGCGTGTCCTCCTCGACAGCCCTGTGCCCGTTCTTGTCGTGAAATCTCCCGACGGCGTCGGCACCCGCTAGAATCGGACATCACCGCCGAAACCCCCACAAACAGAGGATTCATGGACAGCGATAAACCCGGGCCGGACACGGCCCCACGCACTATGTCGACTAGTTGCGAGGCGGTGTCCGGCGAATGAGTGTGATTCTCACTCTCTTGCTCGGCGTCCTCGTCGTCTTCCTGATCACCGTCGCCACGGGTTACTTCGTGGCTCAGGAATTCGCATACATGACCGTGGACCGCTCCCGGCTGAAGGCTCGCGCCGAGGCCGGCGACGCAGGTGCCCGTCGCACATTGCAAGTCACCAAACGCACGTCGTTCATGCTGTCGGGTGCCCAGTTGGGCATCACCGTGACCGGCCTGCTGGTCGGTTACGTGGCCGAACCACTCATCGGGCAGTCGCTCGGAACCATGTTCGGCGGGATCGGAATTCCGACGGCCGTCGGCGTGGGTATCGGTGCGGTCGCAGCGCTGCTCTTCTCCACGTTCGTGCAGATGCTGTTCGGTGAACTGTTCCCGAAGAACTTCGCCATCGCGCGCCCCGAACCTGTCGCCAGGTGGTTGTCGTTGTCGACGACCGTCTACCTGAAGCTGTTCGGTTGGCTCATCACGATCTTCGATCACGCGTCGAATCTGCTGCTGCGCTCGCTCAAGATCGAGCCGGTGCACGACGTCGAACATTCGGCGACGCCGCGCGACCTCGAGCACATCGTCGCCGAGTCCAAGGATTCGGGCGATCTGCCCGACGAGCTGTCCGATCTACTCGATCGGATTCTCGACTTCCCGACGCGCACCGTGGAACATGCGATGATTCCGCGCTCGCGTGCGGCGACGGTGCGTGCCACCGATTCGCTCGTCGAAGTGAAAACGCTGATGGGGCAGGAGCATTCGCGTTACCCCGTCCTCGACGAGGACGACGGCATCGTCGGTGTCGTCCACCTGCAGGACATCCTGGCGGTGACCGATCGTCCCGAGGCGGAGATCGCCGAGTTCGTGCGTCCCGCGCTGATCCTTCCGGAGACACAGGCGCTGCCGAACGCGGTCGTCGAACTCCGCACGTCGAAGAACCAACTTGCTTGTGTGATCGACGAATACGGCGGTCTCACCGGCGTCATCACCATCGAGGATCTCGCCGAGGAACTCGTCGGAGAGATCACCGACGAGCACGACGAGGACGAGATCGACACGACGCCCGTCGCGGGTGAGGACGGCACGTGGACGATGGCGGGCGAGATCCACATCGACGAGGTCGAGCGGTCCATCGACCACGACCTGCCTGCCGGTGACTACGAGACCATCGCCGGATTCGTCATCGCGCACCACGGTTCGCTGCCCGACGTCGGGACGCGAATCGAAGTCGATCTGCCCGCCGAATCGGAGGATCTGATCGCCGACGACGACGAGATCCCGGAGAGGTTCGTGTCGGTCGAGGTGCTCGAAATCGACAACTACGTACCGTCGTCCGTGCGACTCGAACTCGGACAACGGGAACGCACCGACGCCGACGACCGCACGGACAGCGCAGAAATGGACAACCACCGATGAGCAATCCCTGGGTCGTTCTCGCGGTCACCGTCGGGCTCATCGCGGCCAGTGCGTTCTTCGTCGCCGTCGAGTTCGCGTTGCTCGCGGCGAAGCGTCACCGTCTCGAGGACGCGGCTCCGAACAGCAGATCCGCGCGTGCCGCACTGCGCAGTGCGAGTGAGTTGACTGTTCTTCTCGCCGGCTCGCAGCTCGGAATCACGTTGTGCACGTTGGCACTCGGCGCGACGACGAAGCCCGCAGTCCACTACGCGCTCACACCGCTCTTCGAGTCGTGGGGCGTCCCGTACTGGGTCGCGGACGTTGCAGGGTTCGTGCTGGCGTTGATCATCGTGACGTTCCTGCACCTGGTCGTCGGCGAGATGGCGCCGAAGTCGTGGGCCATCGCGCACCCGGAGAAGTCCGCCACGATGCTGGCGATCCCGATGCGTGGGTTCATGTTCCTGACCAGGCCCGTCATCGTTGCGATGAACGAGATGGCGAACTGGCTGCTTCGACGCGTCGGCGTCGAACCGTCCGGTCAGGTCGCGTCGGGTCAGAATCCCGACGACCTGCGCCAGCTCGTCGAACACTCGGTCAACGTCGGTGCACTCGACGCCAGCTACTCCGTCCAGATCGCGGGAGCACTGGAACTGCAGAACCTGGTGGTCGGAGATCTTCTTCGCACGCACGGGGTTCCGATCTCGGTCGAATCCACCGCGACGCTCGACGACGTTCGAGCAGCGTCGCGGGAGTCGGGCCACCTACGCATCCTGGTGCGTGACGGGGAAACCGTCAGCGGCGTCGTCCATGTGCGCGACACGCTCGCCGACGACGTCGGCCTGGCGGACGTGACGCGTCCGGTGTTCACGCTCGCGGTCGATACACCCGTCTACGTCGCGCTCGCGTCGATGCGCGAGACGAGCAGCCACCTCGCACTCGTCGTCGACGGTGACCGCACGGTCGGGGTGGTCACGCTCTCGGACGTGCTGTCGAGACTGCTGCCGACACCTGCACTGGCCTAGCCGAAGCCCGGACGAACAGGGCCCGGACAACAGGGGCCGAACACGAACGCGCGAGGGTCGCACCGAAACGTTTCGGTGCGACCCTCGCGTCGGCCGTGCTATCGGTGCGTCAGAAGGGATTGACGACGAGCAACGTTGCCCAGTACGTCGCCGCGTCGGATCCGAGGTGGGGGAGAAGCGCGTCGTACAGCAGGTAGGACATCATCGAAGCTCATTACTCCTGTGGTCATGGCCGACGGACGATGCCGCCGAAAGGGGTGTGTCCGAATCATGTTCCACCAGAACGGTCGGAAAGGTCAACGGTGTCCGCCGAATCCGGACGCCGAGCCAGTTTCCAGAGGATGGGCGCGGCGAGGTGCAGGACGTCCCGCTCGAGTCCCGTCAGCTCTTCGTTCATCGCGTCGGCGAGCCAGCGGTCGCGCTGCTGACGATCGGCGGCGACGAGTTCGGTGCCCTTGTCGGTGATGCGGATCAGCAGACGGCGTCGGTCACCCGGGTCCGGCGTGCGGGTGACCAGGTCCTCGGCTTCCAGAGCGTTGAGGTTGCTCGTCAACGACTGAATGCGGACTCCCTGCAGAGCCGCGAGGTCGACGGGGGCGCTCGACCCACCACTGCGTTCGACGTCGCCGAGGATCTGCATCTGACTCGGTGTCAGATAGTGCTTCGGGCGTTGCCTGCGCAACCGCCGTGTCAATGCGAGCATCGCCTCCCGTAGCTCCGTTGCGCTCATGAATAACCCTCCCCGGCACACCTGTTAGTACGTGCAACAGTATCTTTGTAGGCCTGTTTCGTCTGGTTTGACGCTTCGATTGATAAGCGTAGTCTTACCGTGTGCGAAAACCCATGTTCCGTTGGCTTGCTCTTCTGGCTGTGACGAGCGTGGTGTGGGCGGTCATGGCAGCCCTGGGACTGTCTGCCGCGGCGTTGTTCGCATCTCTCGTCGTCGCTGCCGTCTTCGCGGTGCGCGGCGCCGGTCCCGACCGTCTTCCGAGACCGGCGGGCATGCTCGCGCAGGGCATTCTGGCCGTGAGTGTCGGACTGATGGTCGACACCGAGACGTTGTCGGCTCTCGGTTCGAGTTGGTTGCCCGCGCTCGGTGTGTGCATCGCAACCCTCGTCGTCAGCGTGGCGGCGGGAATGCTCCTCGCGTTCCATCGCGACGTCGATGCTCTGACCGGTGCTCTGTCGATGATCGCCGGAGGAGCGCAGGGGCTCGTCGCAGTCTCTCGTGAACTCGGCGGCGACGAGCGCATGGTCGCCGTGGTCCAGTACATGCGTGTGGGACTGATCATCGTGACGATGCCGTTGGTCGCGACGCTCGTCTTCGGTGCGGGTACCAGCGGCGCAGCGTCGACCGGCTCCGGCGAAACCCCGTGGTACGTGGACCTTCTCGTCGTTGCCGGTGCCATCGTCGTCGGGATCGTCGTCGCACGGCTGATTCGGCTGCCCGCGCCCGCGACGCTCGGACCGCTCGCGGTGTCGATGGGTATGGAGCTCTCAGGGTGGATCGACGGGGTCACCGCTCCGACGGTTCTGCTCCCGATCGCGTTCGTTCTCATCGGATGGCAGGCAGGGCTCGCTTTCACTCGGGACAGCGTGCGGGCCGTCGGACGGGTGATGCCGTGGGCTGTGGCGCTCATTCTCGTGGTCGGCGGAGTGTGTGCCCTGCTCGGCTTGCTGTTGTCCCACGTCGCCGGAATCTCGCTGTTGGAGGGATATCTCGCGACGACGCCCGGCGGTCTGTCGGCGGTGCTGGCCGTCTCCGCAGCGAGCGGCGCGAACGTCACCTTCGTCGCGGCCGTACAGGTGGTCCGGCTCGTGATCATGCTCTTCGCGGCGCCGTTCGGCGCCAAGGTGTTTCTCGCGCTCCGCGCGCGACGGTCGCGAAACGCGGAGCGCGAGAACGCATCCGTCAGCTGACGGTCAGCCGATGCAGCCCTGCAATGTGGTGAAGCTTCCCGCGATGCCGGGGCCGTTGCAGACCGCGCCCGTCGGTGTCAGTGTCACGACGGAACCGGGGCCTGCGATGGCGATGGACAGACCGGGTCCGATGGCCTCGTTGGTGGCGACGCTGCCAGGACCGAACGAGATCGCGGCGGGACCCGCGCCGAACGTCGCGTCGGACACCGCGGTTCCCCCGCCGAACCCGAGCGCCAGGGCGGCGGCGTTGCTCAGCGCGGTCGCCGATCCCCAGCCTTCGAATCCATAGCCCGCGGCGGCGCTGGTCGCATCGGCAGTGCTGTCGCACTGGGACGCCCCCGCGAGGCCGGTTTCGGCGGCGCCTGAAGGTGCAGTCGTGCATTCGACGGGCGCTGCGGATGCGGTGCCCGGTAGCAGTGCCGCGCAGGCAAGAGCGATTCCGAGGGATGCAGCACCGCCGAGCGCGCGAGTGATCGTCGTGTTACGTGCGAGAGACATGAGGACGCCTTCCGAGTGGTGGTCGAGCCGGTCGGAGGCGCTCGCGCTGGGACGAAACGCTGTGACGCCTCTTACATCACGCTTCCCGTTGCACGACACGACAACACATCCGCCATCGTAACGGTCGAGTCTCGGAACGATGTCGGTTCGGTAACTTGGACTTGCGCGGCATATCATCAAGCGATGACATCGACCGATGACACGCTGCCGACCGCGGTGAGACGCGGGCTCGTTCCGGTACTGGTGTCGATCTGCACGGTCGTCGCCGTCGTGAGCAGTGTGGGTGCCCCATTGATTCCGACCGTTGCATCCACGTACGGGGTGTCGTTCACCAGCGCGCAGTGGTCGCTGACCATCGCGATGCTCACCGGCGCCGTCACCGTCCCGATCCTCGGCAGACTCGGCGACGGACCCCACCGCAAGCAGGCGGTGGTCGGGTCACTTGCGGTCGTCGCGCTCGGGTGTGTGCTCGCCGCGATGCCGGGCAACTTCGCGATGCTGATCGTCGGACGAGCACTTCAGGGCATCGGCCTCGGGCTGATGCCGCTGGCGATGGCGGTCGCTCGCGATCATCTCGCACCTGCGCGTGCTCGGTCGTGCGTCGCGGCGCTGTCGGTCACCGCGGTCGCCGGGATCGGACTCGGCTACCCGCTCACCGGAGTAATCGCCCACTACTGGGGATTCCACGCGTGCTTCGTCGTCGCCGCGATCGCGACGTCGGCTGTGCTTCTCGCGTCGGTGTTCATCGTGCCGACCAGCGGCCACCTGAAGCGTCGTCCCCTCGACGTCCTCGGAGCGGTTCTGCTCGGTGCGGGCCTGACGGCGTTGCTCCTCGCGCTCAGTACCGGCGGTACCTGGGGGTGGACGTCATGGCCCTCGGCGATCTGCGTCGTCGTCCTGCCGCTGTGGGCACGCCACGAGGTGCGCTGCGCGTTCCCGCTCGTACAGCTGTCGTTGCTGCGCAACAGATCCGTCCTGACGGCCGACGTCACCGGGCTGCTGGCGGGCATCGGCATGTTCGTGCTGTCCTCCACGGTCATTCGACTGGTGCAGACGCCCGAGGACACCGGATACGGACTCGGTCGTTCCGCGATGGTCGCGGGCCTCGTCCTCGTCCCGTTCTCGCTGGCGAGCGTCGTCGCCAACCGGCTTCTGCCGAGTGCGAGTCGGTGGGTGCCGCGCACCCTGGTGATGCCGCTCGGGGCCGTGGCGTTCGTCGTCGCGCTGGTCCTGTTGGCGGTCGGGCGTTCGGAGTTGTGGGTCGTGTTCGCCGTGATGGGTATCGCGGGTCTCGGTGTCGGCTTGACGTTCGCGGCGATGCCCGCGCTGATCGTCAGCGCGGTGCCGTCGCACGAGACCGGGAGTGCCCTCGGCGTCAACCAGGTCACGCGCACCGTCGGCGGTGCCGTCGGAAGTGCGCTCAGCGCAACCATTCTCGCCGCCTACACCCTGCCCGGCGCGGTGTACCCGACGGACGACGGATACTCGGCGACGGCCACCGCAGGCATCGTTCTGTGGATCGTGACGGGACTGCTGGCCCTGGGCCTGCCGTATGCGCGACGTCGGGTGTCGAAGTCGCTGGTGGACGAGAGCGTGGAGTCGGCGGTGTCGGGCGGCTTCGCGTACGACGTGGATTCGCGCAGAACGCATTCGGTGGGAGAGAGATGACACGCAGTCGAGATTCCACCCGGACCCGTCGAGACCTTCTCGCCGCCGCCGCTGAACTGTTCGGAACCCGCGGATACGAGCGCACGACGATTCGAGAGATCGGCGAACGCGCAGGTGCCGACCCCGCGCTGATCGCTCGCTACTTCGGTAACAAGGCCGCGCTGTACATCGCGACGCTGCCCGCGGGCAACGACGAGGTCGCAGAGCTCGGTGACATCAGCGAGCCGCGTCGGATCGACGACGCACTGAGGCGAATTCACGACGTCGGACCGAGCCCTGTCCTGCATGCGGTCATGCGCGCCCACGACGATCCCGCGGTGCAGGCTGCCGCGTCGGAACGCGTCGACCAGCGTCTGACGGCCGGGGTTCAGGCACGCATGACCGCCGGGGGGCTCGACAACCCTCGCCTTCGAGCGCAGCTGGCCGTCGCCGCCCTGGCAGGCATCGCGATGGGTCGGTCGTCGGGGACTCTCGACGCGTTGGCCGAGGCGGACCACGACGAGGTCGTCGCACTCACGGCGGCAGTGCTCGGCGCCCTGCTACAGCCCTGACGGTAGGGCGAGCCGACCTGCGACGGCGACGGCCAGTGTCAGCACGGCCGCGGTGAGCAACGCCAGACCGGGATGCACGAGTAGCAACAACGCGCCGACGACGGCACCGACGAAGATCGCCGTTATGGCACCGACGCGGCGGTCGGCGAGTCGGGCCCACCACGATTCGGCGTTCGGGACCGTCAACGACTCGCTGGCGAACGACGTGAGCGTCGACGTCACGACGACCGTGGTCATGTCCTTGACCGCGACGGCGCGGGCGACCGTGGCTTGAAGGCCCATCGCCAGCGCTGCGGCCGCCGCGATTCCGATCCGAGTTCGACCGTCGTCGGTGTCGAGCAGGAACAGCGCTACCGCGGCGGCCCCGAGCACGAGACCACCGGCTGTGACGAGCGCTGTGGTGCGGCGGTTCCAGCGTCCCGCAGCGCCACGCAGAGCGAATCCCGCCGCGACCGCGCCGCCGGTGAACGACACCAGCGCGATGACGGGACTCAGTACCGGAAGGTCGTCACCGCCCGCGACGCCCATACCGAGGACGACGACGTTGCCGGTCATGTTGCCGACGAAAGTGCGGTCGAGGGCGAGGAATCCCACCGCGTCGGCAATTCCGGTCGTGAACGTCAGCGCCGTCATCAACGCGATGGCTCTGTGCTCGAGCGACATGGTCAGGCCACGTCGAACTCGGCCGTGGTTCCGGTGAACGGCGTGAGTCGGCCGTCCGCCGACCGGGCGTCACCGAAATAGACGACGCGATAGCGCCCGGCCTGCTGCGAGCGCGGAATGTCCCATGTGACAGTCGTTTCCGTGATCGGGCCGACGTTGTCGAAGTAGATCTTCGTGTACCAGTCGCCGTCGTCGAAAACCCGTGTCCACCCGGTGTCGTCGGCCCGCTCGATCGCGAGGTACGTGTCGTCGCGTCGCAGATTCGAGTTGGGATTGGCGCCCGAGAATCGCACCGACACCTGTTGGCCCGCCGCATAGCGTGCGGCCGGCTCGGTGAGCACGTCACCGAAAGACCGTCCAGGACTGGGCAGGTCGACGAATGGGTTTCCGGTGGGTGCGCTCGGAACGAGCCCGGTCAGGTCGCGTTGTGCCGTGCCGCTGTCGACGGGACGGCCGTCGCGCATGGCCGACGCCAGTTCGACCGCGATCTGCATCGTCGCGGGAAGCTGCCATCGTCCGAAAACCGTTGCGCCGCCCTCGTAGTCCTGCTGGTCGTATTCTTCCGGCGTCGTCAGATAATGCCCGTATCCGTTCGTGTATCCCTGGACGACGACGAGTTCGCGATCGACGGCCAGTGCGTCGGCGAGGGCCGTTCTCAGTCTGGATCCGGCGACGATCGTCGGTTCGAACGGACACGTGAACAGGTGAAAGCTTCCCAGGCGTGCCAGGTGGAACGGGAGGATCTGTTGCACGATTCCGGGGATCAACCCGACGGGAAGCACGACGTCCTTCGATGCCTGGGCGTCGCGCAGCCACTGCGGGAGCAGCACCGAACCGAGCGCTGCCAGTGCAGGATTGCCACCCCGTTCGCCCTCCTGGAGTCCGAGCGCCGGAATGCCACCACCGTCCTCCTGGCTCGATGCGGCGAACGCGGCACCCAGCGAGGCCGGGCTGGTCGTGTGGGTCTGTCCGTCGCCGGTGAATTCCGGGCGGACGGTGTACTGGGAGAAATCGACGTACACCCACCGAACGTCGACACCCGAATCGAGCTGTGGCGCAGTCGTTTCGGCGAGCACCTGCGACGTCTCGAACTGCCGGAGGCCGATGATGCGAGTGTTCTCGAACTCGTCGGTCGTCGGACCCGTGCCGGGTTGCCCCTCGAGGTTGGGCGTGATGTCGCCGGGCGTGCTCTGGCAGAACGCCGCGACGAAGCTCGGGTTTCGGTAATCGACTCGTTCCACCTCACGTTCCCAGTGCCACGCCGCGTAGCCCTTGTTGTCGGTGCTGACCAGCAGGTTGGTCGCCTTCATCGAGGTGCCGTGTGTCGCGAACCAATTGACGACGCCGACCAGTTCACCGCCCCGAGTCACCTGCAGATTGACCGAGCGTGGATCGATCCGGTCCGAGAACCGGTCGCGGTCGGGATTGCGGTCGAACGCCATCGGAGACCGATTGACGCCTGCGTCGTCGAGCGAACCCGACGCGATCGACACGTGGCTGGGTTGTACGTCGTCGTGCGCACGCACGATCGCGTCGACGATGCCGGCGACGTTGGATTCGAACGTCGCCGGTCTGAAACCGAGAGTGGTGATGTCGACCAGGAGGTGACCGTCCGTGCCGCCGGGGGCGCCGTGGGTATGCGTCGCCGACAGCAGGACGTTGCCGCGGTGATAGGTCTCGCCGTAACGCATCGCCAGGCGGCGCAGGACCTCCTCGAAGATGCTCTCGAACATCAACCCGAGCTCGCACGTCACGTGGGCGAGCCGCCCGCCGGATGCGGCGTCGACGAAGACGAACGCGCGGGCGCGCTGGCGCAGATGCAGTCCGGCAGAGGATTGTTCGAGGACGGCGTATCCGTTCATGCCTGCACCGAGGGGCTCACCGGTGATGTCGCCGACGCCGCGGCCGACATCCAGACCCGACGGCGTCGCCCACGCGCGAGAAGAGCCCAGTGCGACTGTCCCGAGCGCCGCACCCGTCGCGGCGAGGAAGGACCTTCTCCGAATTCCTGACACGGCAGCACGCTAGCAGTGCGCGGCGGATTCTAGGCCGGCTTTGCGTCGTGACGCTCCCGCGCGGCCACGACGTCGGGCAACGAGGATTCGACGAGTTCGATGAGGCTCGTCAGATGCGTCGCGACCTCGCGGCCCAGCGGCGTCAGGCTGTACTCGACCTTGGGGGGAATGGACTCGAGAACAGTCCGCACGACCATGCCGTCGCGTTCGAGGGTCTGCAGTGTCTGCGACAGCATGCGTTCGCTGACACCGTCCACGCGGCGACGCAACGCATTGAAGCGATAGTCACCCTCCGCGAGGGCGGCGAGGGCGAGGATGCCCCATCTGCTCGTCGCGTTCTGCAGCGCTTCGCGCGACGAGCAGTTGCGCGCGAAGACGTCGGCCTCGAAATTGCCGTCCGATCCCTCGCTCATGATGTGCATGCTAGCGCATGCGATCACGGCAGTGCTTACCTCAAGGGTTGCACCGCACGAAAAGTAAGCGCATAGTGGCGGTCGACCGCGAACCACCGACGAAGGAACAGCCATGACCATTGCAGTAACCGGCGCCACCGGACACCTCGGAGCACTCGTCGTCGAGGAGCTTCTGGGCCGCGGAGTGGACGCGAGCGACGTCGTCGCCGTTGTGCGTGACGCAGCGAAAGCGCAGGGGCTCGCCGATCGCGGCGTCCAGGTCCGCGTCGCGGATTACACCGACGCCGACGCGCTGAAGGCGGCGCTGACCGGCGTCGACAAGCTTCTTCTCGTCTCGGGATCCGACGTCGGACAGCGGGTTCCCCAGCACGCCAACGTGATCGATGCCGCGGAAGCGGCCGGCGTCTCGCTGATCGCGTACACGAGCATCTTGAAGGCCGATACGTCCGGCGTCAGCCTCGCTGCCGAGCACCTCGCGACCGAGAAGCTGCTCGCCGACTCGTCCGTGCCTGCGGCGATTCTGCGCAACGGCTGGTACTGGGAGAACTACGCCGCGTCGCTGCAGCAGACCATCGAGAACGGCGCGTTGCTCGGGTCGGCGGGGAACGGCAGGATCGCCGCGGCCGCGCGCGCCGACTACGCGGCCGCCGCTGCCACCGTGTTGCTGTCGGAGAACCAGGGCGGCAGGATCTACGAGCTCGGTGGCGACGAGCGACTGACCTACGCCGAGCTGGCCGACGTCATCTCGACGATCGCCGGAAAGCCCATCGCGTACCACGACGTCACCGAGGCCGAGTACAAGCAGATTCTGCTCGGCGCCGGCCTGCCGGAGTTCGTCGCGGAGATGCTGCCGAGCGCCGACGCGGGCATCGCGCGCGGTGAGCTCGACACCGAGTCGGGTGACCTGCAGAAGCTGATCGGACGGTCCTCGACACCGGTCGCGACCGTCCTCGGCTGACGCGTCAGTTCAAGTGCTGGCGGTCACCGATCTCGATGGTGACCGCCGTGATCACGACGCCGATCAGAACCCCGATGAGTGTGTCCGCGACGCGGTCGACGGCAACCGTCGGCGACAGGTGACCGGCAAGTCCGGTCATCATCAGGGCCATCGGGGTGATCGCCAGCGACGTGAGTGCGTAGTTCCTCATCACCGACATTTCGGCGGCGATCTGGCAGACGACGATCGCAACCGTCGTCTGCCAGTAGCCGAGCGACAGCGCGATCAGTCCGGCCGCGATCACTGCACCGCCCACGTTGCCCAGCAGACGTTGGATTCCGCGTTGGACCGTCGTGTGGAACGTGATGCCCTGCATCGCCGCCAGTGCACCCATCGTGGCCCACAGCGGGTGATCGAACCCGAACGCCTGGGCGCACCAGCCCGCGAGCGCGGCCGCCGCCGCGATGCGGACGGCATTGAGCAGCAACGACTTCGAGGCCAGGCGCGCGAGTCCCGTCGAGAAGAAGTTGGTCGGCCGCGCCGACAGTTGGGCAGCACGTACCGGCAACGCGTCGTGACGCCGCATCCTGCGCAGTGCACGCTCGTGCGCGAGAACCTCCTGGGCATGAGTTGCCTCGTCGCCACGGGCCCAGGCGTCGAGAAGTGCTTCGGCGTCGTCGAGCAGGGTCACGAGACCGAGGCTGTGTACGTGGCCGCTGCTGCGGCGAGGACTGAGCGCGACGACGGTTCGCGCGCGGGCGATCGCGGCGCGTGCGACCGGTTCGTTGTGGCTGTCGACCGCGGCGAGTGCGCGGGCCACCGCCAGCTGGGCGGGCCCGACGGGGTGGAGCAGGGCGGGCAGCATCGCAGCGACCCAGCCGACGACGGCGCCGACGAGAACGGCTGCGAACACCGCCTCTACGTCCGGCGCCGTGTGACCGAAGCCGACGCCCGCCGTCGCGGCGAAGATGAGGATGACGGGCCCGGGGCCGGCGATCTCGAACGCCGCCAGCAGCAGCGCCGCGACTCCGGACGCGATGGAAATCGCCCACACCTGAGCGGCGAACGACGTCGAGACGCCCAGGACGGCGCCGAACGTCGCGTACAGAACGATCAGTCCACCGACGAGCGCGAGTTTCCCTGCGCGGCGCGGGTACGGCTCGTACCGACCGAACGCCGAGACGAGAGCGCCCAGTGCGGCGAAGCCCGCGAACTCCGGGTGGCCGAGCAGTTTGCCCGCGACCAGGACGACGGCGACAGCGAGACCCACGCGCACGGCCGGGGCGACCGACGCGTCGGCGCGGCCGAGTCGGGTCGCTTGCTTCCAGGCGCGGCCGGAGACGGCATGGGCGAGCGCGGAACGGGAGTGCTGAAGTCTGTCGAGTGGCGCGGTCACCGAAGTAGTTTATCTGTATTTCACTAGTAAATTAAAATGGATCGACGTAGGGTTGCTCACATGATTCGGGCGCAGAAATCGGGCGGGGACTTCGTCGACCAGGTCCGACGCGAGTGGTCGACGACTTTTCCCGACATCGACACCTCCCCGATCGAGGTGCTGGCTCGTATCGGCCGCATTTCCGCGAAGGCCAATCATCTGCTCGACGTGACGCTCGCGCCCATGGGTGTGTCCCGCGCGGAATTCGACGTCCTCAGCGCGTTGCGCCGTACGGGACGGGCGCTGCGGGCCAGTGAGGTGACGTCGGTGACGATGCTCAGTGGCGCGTCGACGACGAAGATTTCGGAGCGTCTGGTCAAGGAGGGCTTGATCGAGCGGCTGCGGTTCGAACGCGACGCGCGAGTCGTGCTGCTACAGCTGACCGACGCGGGGCGCGACCTCGTCGACCGGGTCTTTCCGGTCCGGCTCGAGCGTGACCGCGGACTGCTCGACGGCCTGGATGCGGACGATCTGGAAGCGCTGTCGGGTCTGCTGCGGCGGGTGGCGCTGAACGTGGAGTAAGACCCGTGCGCGCGAATGTACAGCCCGCTATACATTCGCGCGCACGTGCGACGCGCCTACACGGTCGACAGCGGGCGGATCTCGGTGGCGCCCCCGGGGGTCGGCGAGGTCAGCAGAGTCGTCGAGTTGTATCCCTTCGACTCGACGACGGCACGGATCTCACGGAACTGTTCCACGCTCACCTCGGGTGAACGCGACAGCACGAAGCCCGACGTCCGCAGCGGGTCGCCGACGAGTGCCCACGAGTAGTCGTCGGCGATGTACGCGACGATGTAGTTGGTCGGTCCGTCGAGGCTGTCCTGCGTCGGGACGCCCGGAAAGCTCACGTGCAGTTGGGCATTGGTGACGGTGTCGTTCACCCGTGCGTTTCCGACGATGCCGTTGGAGCCGCCCGTCCACGTCGTGCACGTGTTCTCGACGCGAATGTTCGTCGGATCGATCAACTGGTAGTTCGCCTGAGTGTCACGGGCGCATTCGAGGTTGAACGGCTGCGGGACCGCGGCGACCTGGTTCCATGTTCCGAGGTACCGTTCGACGTCGAGCGACGGAACCGGAGCCAACGGCTCCCACCCGGCCGATCCCGTCGGCGGCGCTGCCTGCGCGACGCCTGCACCCATGAATGTCACGCACGCTGCCGCGAGGGCGCTGCGTGTGATCATCGACCGTACTGTCATGAGACTCGCTCCTTCTGTGCTGTCGATTCCGAACTGTCCGAATCGATTCGATTCGGCCACCATATCCCCGGGCCGATCAGGGTGAACAGTGCTGGGATGACCAGAGTGCGGACGACGAACGTGTCCAGCAGAATGCCAAGTCCCACAATGATTCCCAGCTGGGTCAGCGTGATGAGGGGCAACACGCCGAGTACGCAGAACACCGCGGCGAGCACGATTCCGGCGCTGGTGATGACGCCACCCGTCGCTCCGACCGCGCGCACGATGGCCGACCGGGTGCCGTGCCCAGGGGTTTCCTCCCGGGTGCGCGTGACGAGGAAGATCGTGTAGTCGACGCCGAGCGCGACGAGGAACAGGAACGCGTACAGCGGCACGTTGTCGTCGAGAGCCGGGAAGCCGAACACGTGGTCGCTGACCCAACTTCCGACACCGATGGCGGCCAGCGAGCTCAGGACCGTCGTCGCCACGAGCAGAACCGGCGCGACGACGGCACGTAGCAACGCGATCAGCACGGCGAACACGACGAGGAGAATCGCAGGCACGACCACGAGTCGGTCGCGGGCGGCCGCGTCGGAGGTGTCGAGGGCCTGTGCGTCGCTTCCGCCGACCAGCGCACCCGGAATGTCGTCGAACGACGCGCGCACGTTCTCGACCGTGGCGAATGCGTCGTCGGACGACGGTGCCGCGTCGGTGACCACCGACCAGCGGGTCAGACCGGTACCCGAATCCGCAACGCGGGTGAACGAATCGACCCCGGCTGCCGAGTCGAGTGCGGTCTCGACGGCTGCGGCCGATTCGGTCGGTGCCACGACGGTCGTCGGGTCCGCGAGTCCGGACGGGAAATGCTCGGCCAGGGTCTCGAATCCTTCGACGGACTCGGCGGTGACACGGAACTGCTCGGTCTGCGACAGCCCGATCCCGGTACCGAACAGCGCTGCGGCACAGGCGACGAGCGCGACGATGGTGACGCTCGCGGTGCGGATCGGATGCCTCGTCACGGCCTCGGCGATGCGGAACCACGGACCCGACGTCGCCGTGTCTCGGTCGTCGGGGCCCGGTACGAACGGCCAGAACAACTTTCGTCCGCACAGCGCCAGAAGCGGTGGCAGCACGACCAGTACGAAGATCGCTGCGACGACGAGGCCCGCGGCAGCGAGCGCGCCCAGGCTTCGCGTGCTCGGCAACATCGCCAGCAGCAGCGTCAGCAATGCGAGGACGACGGTCGCGTTGCTCGCCAGGATGGCGGGACCGGCATGCCGGACGGCGCGTTCGAGTGCAGTTCGGTGTTCCGTCGTCGTGCGCAGTTCTTCGCGATAGCGCGAGATGAGAAGCAGCGCATAGTTCGTGCCCGCGCCGAAGACGAGAACGCTGGTGATGCCCGACGTCGAGCCGTCGAACGACAGGCCGGTGACGTCGGCCAGGGCCGTCCCGACCGAGGTCGCGACGCGATCGCCGAGGCCGATGACGACGAGCGGTACGAGCCACAGGATCGGGGAGCGGTAGGTGACGATCAGCAGGATCGCGACGACGAGGGCGGTGACGGCGAGCAACGTGAAGTTGGCACCGGAGAACGAGTTCGCGATGTCCGCGCCGAACGCGGGACCGCCGGTGACCTGTGCTTGCAGGCCGTCGGGAAGACCGTCGGTCGCCGCCTCCCGCAGGGACGTGACGAGGTCGTTCAGTCCGAAACCGGACAGGGACGCGTCGACGGGGATCAGGCCGAGGACTGCCTCGCCGTCGGGAGACGGGACGAGGGGCGTGGCAGCACCGTCACCGGTCCGATCGAGCGCCTGCTGGGCCGCGGCGGTGTCCGCTTCGGTCAGCGCCGCGCCGTCGGCTCGCGACACGACCAGGATGACGGGAGCCGTGTCCGAGTCCGGGAACTGCGTCAGCAACTCGGTGACCTGCGCGGATTCGGCGGACGACGGTATCGACGAGGGTGCGCTGCCCGCCGAGTCGTTCTCGCCGACGGCGGCCATGAAGCCGCCGGACAGGAGAACGACGGCGAGCGCGAGCGCCCACGAGTGTCGGAAGGTGACTATTCGGGCAAACCGGGTCCAGAAGTTCACCCGCCAACAATCTCATCAACTTAACAATTAAGCAACTGAAGGATCTGGCGTCGGCGTGGCGCGATAGTCTGTCCGTCGTGCCCGATCGCAGCGAACTGGAGTCCTTGATCTCGTCGGACGTCCGTGCGCTGTCGTCGGTGTCCGAGGAGATCGGCCGTGCCTTCGGATCGCTGCACGATCTGCGGCCCAACGATTTTCGTGCACTGCTGCTGATCATGGTCGCCGACGTCGACGGCAAGCCCCTGACCGCAGGCGAACTCGGCGCGCAGTTGGGGCTGACGTCCGCGGCGATGACCTACCTCGTCGAGCGCATGATCGCGTCGGGCCACATCAGACGCGAGAAGGACGAGCGTGACCGACGGAAGGTCATCCTGCGGTACGACACCCACGGCATGAACGTCGCGCGCGGATTCTTCGGTCCGCTGGGTGAGAAGACCCATGCTGCCCTCGCGGACCTGCCCGATCCGGACCTGGCCGCGGCGCATCGGGTGTTCACCGTGCTGATCGACGCGATGCGAGCCCATCACGACGAGTTGCGCCCCGACACCGTTTCGTACCCCGGCCACGAGGGTAACCGCGTCGAATGACGCCCGCCCTGACCGCCGAGAAGACCCCAGCCGAATCGACCGATTTCACGCTGCCCGGCAAGTTGCCCGAACCTCGGGGACCGCTGTCCGCCGCGGTGGTCGACGCCCTTCGCGGTGATCCGGCGATGCCCGTTGACCTGCCGGACATTCCTGGCGATGCCGACCCCCTCGGTGCGGATCTGCAGCTCGCCCTGTACGTCTGCTACGAACTGCACTATCGAAGCTTCGACGGCGTCGACGACGAATGGGAATGGCACGCGGGCATTCTCGGATTCCGGCGAGAACTGGAACGCCGATTTCTCACGACCGTACGCGCGAACGTGGAGCCGGGTGACGACGTCGTCGCCGAGATGGACGCGTTGTCGATCGAACCCAGAACGGGCACCGGACCGTCGTGGTTCCTGCGTGACGACGCGTCGTGGGCGCAGATGCAGGAGTACCTCGCCAACCGGTCGCTGTATCACCTGAAGGAAGCCGATCCGCACGCATTCGCCATACCGCGTCTGACGGGTCAGGCGAAGGCGTCGTTCGTCGCGGTCGAGTACGACGAGTTCGGCGCAGGCCGAGGTGAACGAGTCCATCAGCAGCTCTACGCGGACGCGATGCGCGCCGCGAACATGGACACCACGTATCTGGCGTACCTTGATTCGGCTGTGCCGGAGATGTTGGCCGTCGTCAATCTGATGTCGCTCTTCGGGTTGCATCGTGCGCTGCGTGGCGCCGCAGTCGGGCATTTCGCGGCAACCGAGATCACGTCGTCGCCGGGTTCGGCGCGTCTCGTCACGGCCTTCGAGCGGCTCGGGGCTCCCGCGGAGTGCGTCCGGTTCTACGCCGAACACGTCGAGGCCGACGCGGTGCACGAACAGATCATGCGGCACGACGTCGTCGGATCGCTCGTGGCCGCGCATCCCGAACTCGAGGCGGACGTCGTGTTCGGGATGCGGGCGCTCGCGTTCGTCGAAGATCGCTTCGGAGACGCCATGATTCGCCGCTGGACGCAATGACGTTCGGTGCGGTGGCTCAGCGTCGCTTGCGGTGGCTGGTGTCGCAGAACGGATAGTTCTTGCTGCGGTGACACATGCACAGCGCCACCGTGACTCGGTCCGACTCGACGGTTTCGCCGTCCGGCAGCTCGATCTCGACGGGCCCCTCGACCATGAGGGGCCCGCCCTTGACCATTCGAATACGCGTCATGGCTTCAGGAGAACCTTCACTGCACCGTCCTGCTTCTTCTGGAAGATGTCGTACGCGTGCGGTGCCTCGTCGAGGGGAAGCACGTGCGTCGCAAAACTGTCGACGCCGAGCGGATCGTCGTCGGTGAGAAGCGGCATGATGTCGTCGACCCACTTCTTCACGTTCGCCTGCCCCATGCGGAGCTGAATCTGCTTGTCGAACAACGTCAGCATCGGAATCGGGTCGGCCATGCCGCCGTACACGCCGATCAGCGAGATGGTTCCGCCCCGCCGCACGATGTCGATCGCGCTGTAGAAGGCGCTGAGCCTGTCGACGCCTGCCTTCTGCATGAACGGACCGGCGATCGCGTCGGGAAGAAGTCCCGTGATGTCGTGTGCGAGTTTGGACACCGGTGATCCGTGCGCTTCCATGCCGACGGCGTCGATGACGGAATCCGTTCCGCGGCCGTCGGTTCGATCGCGAATGACGTCACCCAGGTCCTTGGGGTGCTCGTCGAAGTTCAACACCTCGATACCGCGAGCGGCCAAGCGCTGCAAGCGTTCCGGAACTCGGTCGACGCCGATGACGCGGTATCCCTTGTGTGCTGCGATGCGCGCGGCCATGTCGCCGATCGGGCCGAGACCGAGTACCGTCACCGATCCGCCGTCCGGGATGCCTGCGTACTCGACCGACTGCCATGCCGTCGGGAGGACGTCCGACAGGTAGACGAACCGCGAATCATCCGGTCCGACAGGGACTTTGATGTGTGTGTTCTGCGCTTGCGGGATGCGCAGATACTGCGCCTGGCCTCCGGGAACTGCGCCGTACAGTTTCGAGTAGCCGAAGATCGCAGCGCCCATGCCTTGTTCGCGGACCTGCGTCGTCTCGCACTGAGTGAACAATCCGCCGTTGCACATGAAACAGCTGCCGCACGAGATCTGGAACGGCACGACGACGCGATCGCCGACCTGCAGATTCGTGACCTCGGAGCCGACTTCCTCGACGATTCCCATGGGCTCGTGCCCGAGGATGTCTCCCTGATTCATGAAAGCGCCGAGCACCTCGTACAGATGCAGATCGGAGCCGCAGATGTTGGTCGTCGTGACGCGAATGATCGCGTCGGTCGGCTTCTCGATCTTCGGATCGGGCACCGTGTCCACGCTGACCTTGCGTTTTCCCTGCCACGTGACTGCCTTCATGGCACCGCCTTCCTAGCTGTAGATACGTCCCCTCCTCGAACGGCGAATGCCCCGCTCATGCTGGGACGAAACCGGCGCGACTATACGGACGAGGTTCAGTGCCGTAGGGTTGATCGAGGTTGAGATAACAGCCGTCGGGGGAGACGCCCGGGTGGATCCCAACCGTCAGCGGTTTCTTCCACTCAGCGGATTTCTTACTTCGCGGGGCAGTTTCCCTCCCAATCGCTCAACGATGGGATGGCTATGACTGTTACTCCACAGGGGTTGAACGACGGGGGAGGCACCAACACACACGCAGCGAAGTCCAGTTCGGTAGCGGTCGCCGAGACCGGTGCCATCTTCAGTGCGGAGCCGGCAGGCGACGCATCGGTGGTGGTCACGGTGCACGGTGACATCGATATTCGCAGCGCGCCGATTCTGATCGACTATGCGTGCGGACGAATTGCATCGGGTGTACGCCTGATCCTCGACCTGTCCGACGTGGGCTTCTTCGGTATCGCAGGGTTGCGAGTGTTCGCGGCCCTGGACGATGCCGCCGCCGAGGCGGGCACGGTGTGGCGCCTCGTCGAGGGTCATCCAGTGCACAGATTGCTGGAGGCCGCGAACGTCGTACCTGCTGTTCGTAGGTTCACGTCGGTCGCAGACGCCGTGGCCTGACTTCAGGTCCAGGTGGGCGGGTGACCAGCTCGAGCAACGAGCTGGTCACCTTTTTCCTTATCGGTCCCAACAGCCCGTGCTGGCCCAGTGCCGCGCGGGCTGCATTCATTCCGGCTGCACCGTGCACGCCCCCGCCGGGGTGGGCGGACGCACTGCCGAGGAACAACCCCTCGACCGGGGTTTCAGGCCGTCCCAAGCCCGGAATCGGGCGAAAGATCAACTGCTGCTGGATTTGCGCCGTTCCGCCGTTGACGGCCCCGCCGAACAGGTTCGCGTCGGCTGCAGCCATGTCGTTCGGCCTCTGCACGACGCGGCCCACGACGGCGGCGTCGAAACCAGGTGCGTGTTCTTCGAGGACCTCGTGTGCGCGGTCGGCGATCGTGTCGGCCGACTCGTTGTCCGTCACGCCTCTCGGCAGATGCGTGTAGGCCCACGCGCTCTCGGTGCCCGCAGGCGACCGCGTCGGATCCGCGGTGGTCATCTGTCCGAACAGCATGAACGGCTTCTTCGGCAGAACGTTCGTCGTCAGATCGGTCATCCAACGCAGCAGGCCGTCGTCGTCGGCGCCGAGGTGTACCGTCCCGGCAAGCGACAGACTCTTCGATCGCCACGGAATGGGCCGGTCCAACGCGTAATTGATCTTGACGACCGGGGTGTCCCATTCGAACTTCTCGAGGTCGTCGTGCACGCGCCTCGGCAGCACGCCCGCCGGGAGCAACGTCTCGTACAGCGCCGGGGCCGAGACGTTAGCGATGATTGCTCTCCGCGCGCGGATGGTGTCACCGGCGGCGGTGTGGACGGTGGTGGCCCGGCCGTTCTCGACGCCGATGCGCGTCACGGGAGTATCGCACCGCAGCTGGGCTTTGCCTGCGCGTCGCACCAGGGCGTCGATGAGCGCGCTGGCTCCGCCTTCCGGCACCGGATATCCGACGTCCTGAGCGAGCATCGTGAGCAGGTAACCCATCGCCCCGCTCACCGGCGCGTCGACCGGTGCGTCGCCGTGCATCGCGTTGCCGAGCAGTAGACAGCGGGCAGCGTCGCTGCGGAACGTCTCGTGTGCCATCACCCGGGCGGGCAAGGCCATGAAGCGGATGTACCGCAGCATGTCCGCGGGCCCCAGCGCCTTCGCCAGGGCAGCGCCGGCACGTACCGGTGGGAACGGGGCGCCGAAGAACGCGTCGAGCAGCGGTTTCTTGATGCGTTGAAAGTCCTCGAACAGCCTGATCCAGGCGTCGGCGTCGCGGGGGTCGTGCTCGGCGAGACCGGCTGCGGTGTCGGCGACGTCGTTGTGCACGACAGGCGCGTTCTCGTCCGTGGCCGAACGCGCATGACCGTAGACCGCAGGTGAGCGCACCCACCGCAACCCGTGGCGTTCCAGTTCCAGCGACCTGATCGCCGGTGACGACGCGCCGAGCGGGTAGAACGCGCTGTAGAGGTCGCTGGAGTATCCGGGTACGAGTTCCGCACTGCGCACGGCACCGCCGGGCTGGGCGTTGGCCTCGAGGACGACGACGTCCCATCCGGCGTCGGCGAGCGCTGCTGCGGCGACAAGACCGTTGTGGCCTGCGCCGATGACGACGGCGTCGGCTGTGGTGGTGCTCATTCGGGCGTCGTGGACCTTTCCGCGAGGTACGCGAGCCGCCGGAGCGCCTCCTTGTTGCGGGGGTGCACCAGCGCATGTTGCACGGAGTCCGGAACGAGGTTGGCGGGCGGGGTCAATGCATGCTCGATCATCTCGATGCGGCAGCCGGATGCAAGTGGGTGCAGCCGCAAGGTGATGCTCGCCGAACCGAACGGCAACGCGCGGGCCTCGAGGCGCAGTTCGCGACCCTCGTGGACGCCGATGGATCGTGTCCGATCGCTGAGCACCAGGGGCCAGACCCCGACCGAGTGATGGATGCAGCTGCCCTTCGCCGGCCATGCCTCGTCGACGGCACGAATACGCGACGCGCCGACCACCCACGTCCCGTAACTCCAGCCGTCGGCAATGACGCTCCACACCTGTTCGGTAGTGGCGTCGGTCTGTAGTTCCGTCGCCATGTCAGCCCCCTAAGCCGTCGCGCGTCGTACAGTCCTGCGACGCATGCCCGGGGGCGTCTGAAACGAAACGCGGGCGACGAGTTTCGCTCGCACCGGGAGTGGGCATGGCCAGCAACAGGTGCAGGTGGTATCCGGAGATCACCAACACCAGATCCCGTGGGTTGAAAACACAGCCCTCGGGATCGTCTGTCATCAGTCGCGGACAACCGATTCGACAGCGCGACGAGCGATCTCCGCCAGTTTGACGTTCTCGTTCTGCGATTGCATCGCCAGCACGTCGAACGCGTCGTCGGGACCGATGCCTCGGATCGCCATCACGATTCCCTTGGCCTGTTCGATCACGGCCCTCGACCGCATCGCCTCTCGGAGCCCGTCCAGTTCGGCCTGGGCCGCCTGAGCGAGCCGGAAATTCCACACGGTGCTTTCCACGGCCGCTGCGAAGACGCCCACCAGGAGCTCGTCCGTGTCGCTGAAGCCGTGATCGGTCCAGCTGTACACGTTGAGTGAGCCGGTCCGGTTCGTATCCACCGAGATCGGCGCCGACAGGTAACTGCGGACGCCGATGTCGGCGGAATCGGCGGCGAACCTCGGCCACCGGCCCTCGATGTCGGTCTCGCGGGCTCGCACCGTCGACCTGGTGTGCGCGGCGTCGACGCACGGGCCTTCGTGGGCACGGAACTGATCCGAGTCGATGGTGTACACCCGCGCGTCCGTGCACGCGGCCGTCTCGATCTCGCCCGCTCGGTCGCCGGGCAACGTCACCCCCGCCATGTCCGCGCCGGGCACGACCGCGACGACCTGCTCGACGACACTCTGCAGAAGAGTGTCGACGCGCACGGTCGAACGCAGGAGATCGCGAAAGGCATCGAGCGGGGTCGAATCCGAGTACGCACGCGAATCACCGACTCGCGACGTGTCTTCCATGCCATCACCACACTGGTCCAGTGCATCGTGTGCACTTCGACTGTCGGCGATGACTTCACCGTTGGAGAATCAGTAGCTTACGTCAGTGACAAAAGCCGGTTGCATCAGGTCCATGCCTACTGCCTGGATTTGACAACGAGAATCTCGACCGGAATTTCGAGAAGCAGTCGCTGTATTTGCTGTCCCATCAGGAATTTCCCGACTGCACTGCGGTGGCGTGAGCCGATGACCACCAGTTCCGCGTCGACCTTGTCGACGAGCGCCAGCAGGGTGCTGGTCGCATCGGGATCGGGCAGAGCTGCCTCGACGCGGGCGTCGGGGGCGACGGCACGGACTGCGGCGTCGACCGCGGCGATCTCCCGATCACGTGCGGACTGCTCGGGCGACCCCGACAGTGCGTGCAGCACAACCAGTTCGGTGTTCCTGGTCTGCGCCTCACGGATCCCGGCGGCGAGAGCCTGCCTGCCTTCGTCGGTCTGGCTGTGTACGACTGCAACGGTCATGATGTTCTCCTTGTCGCGAAAACGGTCAGCCGAACGGGATCTGGCCGAGGGCGACGCCGACGACGAGCATGGTCAGCGACACGACCGCCGCACGCCACAGCACCTTCTTGTGGTGATCGGCGAGCGAGACGCCTGCCAACGTGACGAGCAGCAGAATCGCGGGCACCAGCGGGCTCTGCATGTGAACGGCCTGACCGGTGATCGACGCACGCGCCATCTCGACGGGCTCGATGCCGTATTGTGCTGCGGTCTCGGTCAATACGGGCAGGACGCCGAAGTAGAACGCGTCGTTGGTCATGAAGAACGTCAGCGGCATGCTCAGTACACCGGTGATGACGGCCAGGAACGGGCCGAGGGCATCGGGAATGACGTTCATCAGCCACGAGGCCATCGCCTCGACCATGCCGGTTCCCTGGAAGACACCGGTGAGAACGGCGGCGGCGAGGACCATCGCGACGACGGACACGATCGACGACGAGTGCCGCGCAATGGCTTCGCCCTGATCCTTGACCCGCGGGAAGTTGACCGTCAGGGCGATCGATGCGGCGATCATGAACAGAACCGGAATCGGCAGGATGTCCATGACGAGGACGACGAGAAGGACGACCGTCAGAGCTGCGTTGAACCACAACAGCTTCGGACGCAGCGTGTCGCGCTCGGGGTCGAGTCCGCCGTCCATGAAGCTGCTGGACTCACCGCTGCCGCCGGTGGCCGGAGGCGTGGGGCCGTCGTGCTTGCCGGTTCCGCCGGTTCGACCGGTACCACCGGATGCTGCAGCATGCACCAATTCCGGTTCGTAGACGAGCTTTCCGAGGCGACGACGCTCCATGATGCCCAGGTGAATCGAGAACAGAAGCACGATGATCAGGCCCGCGATCAACGACGGCACCATCGGAACGAACACGTCGGACGGCGAGATACCGAGCGCCGACGCGGCACGCACCGTCGGGCCACCCCACGGAATGATGTTCATCGTCGCGTTCGACAGGCCGGCCACGACCGTCAGAATCACCGGGCTCACACCGAGTTTCAGGTACAGCGGCAACAACGCAGAGGTGACGATGATGAACGTCGTCGAGCCGTCGCCGTCGAGCGAGACGACCATCGCGAGCACGGCGGTGCCGACGACGAGTTTCATCGGGTCGTTGCGCACGAGGCGCAGGATCCCCTTCACCAGCGGATCGAACAGTCCGACGTCGATCATGATTCCGAAGAAGATGATCGCGAAGAACAGCAACGCGGCCGTCGGCGCAAGGGATTTGATGCCGTCGGTGATCATGTCGCCGATTCCCAGTCCTGCACCGGCCATGAGACCGAACGCAACCGGGACCAGCGTCAGCGCGACGACAGGCGTCGCACGCTTGGTGAGAATCAGATACATGAAGACGGCGACCATGAGGAAGCCCAGTATCACGAGCATGGGTGTACTCCTTTACGAAACTGAAGCAGTGATTCAGCTGTGCGACGAGACCGACAAGGTCTCGGATACGAACGACGCTTGCTCGCCGAGGAACTCGGAGAAGTCGTCACCGGTGAGAACTGCGCTGCGCCAACCGTTTCGGGTCAGCACGTCGTGCCAGGCGGGGGAGTCGTCCAGAGTGCGGATCCGGTCGGTCCACACCGCGATCTGGTCCGGTGACAAGCCCGGTGGCGCGAGAAGCCCGCGCCAGTTCGCGAACACGACGTCGACGCCTGCCTCGCGGGCAGTGGGTGCGTCGACGACGGGTATTCGCGCGTCGGTGCTGACGGCCAGTGCACGTACGGTGCCTGCCGCCAGTTGGTCCAGGTACTCGCTGACGCCGGTGGTGGCCACGTCGACGTCCCCGGTGAGCAGTGCGGGAAGCAATTGTCCGCCGCCCTCGTACTGGCGATACGACGATGCCGACGGGTCGACGCCGATCGCCCGCGCCAACAGGATGCGGAACACGCCGTCCGGTCCGCCCTCCGCGGATCCACCGCCGAAGGTGAGGCCCGACGGGTCGGCGCGCCAGGCGTCGACGAGATCGGACATCGTCCGAAGTGGCGAGTTGGCCGGTACGAGAACGGCTTCGGGCTCTTCGAGCAGCCGTGCGAGCGGCGTGGTCTCGGAAATCGAATGAGCAGACGGCGTCGTTTCCAGGGCGCCGATGAGTCCGAGGCCCATCACCATCGCGAGGTCGGGGTTGCCGACTTCGAGATCGAGCCTGCCCAGTCCGACGACCCCGCCGGAACCGGGGAGCACGACGACGTCGTAGTCGGTGTCGTCGTTGCTCAGTGTTTGCGTCAGGTTGCGGGCGGTGAGGTCGTAGCCACCACCCGCGTCCGACGGAACCACGAACCGGACTCGCTCGTTGCCGTTGGGGCCGGCGAAGACGGCCGGCTCCGTTGCACAACCGGCTGCGGCACCGCCCACGAGAACGGCGACCGAGACGCACAGGGCGCTGGTCGCAGTTCGAAGTCTCGTCGTGGGCACCGAGGAAGTACACCTCACTTTGTGACTGGGGTCACCCTTGCGGTCACAGTTTCAATTGTGTCCATTGTGCGCACGATCATTTGTTCTTCGCGCACGAAGGTGAGACGTAGTGTCTTTTCGTGCGCAGAACTACGTTGGCGGCCCAGCTGCTGAGGTTGCAGCTGCTGATCGTCGTCGTCGTTCTCGTGGCGATCGGCGGGCTGTCGCTTGCACAGTCGTCGGCGACGTTCCAACGGGACGCGGGCCGTCGAGCGCAGTCCGCAGCGGAAACGCTCGCCGCGAACCCCGTCGTACGGCAGCTGTTGCCGTCGGCGCAGCCTCGTATCAGGACCGGGTTGCAGAGTGCGGTCGAATCGGTGCGTGCGGTGTCGGGGCTCGACTACGCGCAGCTGGCCGACGGCGACGGTGCCGTGATCCTGTCCACCGTGCCCGAACAGGTCGGGTCGACGACCCGCTCGGCCGCCGGTGGATCGACGGTCGGCCTCACCGAGACGACGTTCGGCAAGGCCGTCGAGGCCAACGTGCCCGTGCTCGACGACGAGGGTGTGTTCATCGGAACCGCCGTCGTCGGAGATCGATACCCGTCGGCGCTCGACCGTTTTCTTCAGGCCGCGCCGAACCTCATCGTCTATCTGGCAGTGGCGTCGGTGCTCGGCGGCGTGGGGTCGGTCCTCCTCGCGCGACGGGTCAAACGGCAGACCCTCGGCATGGAGGCCAGTGAGATCCTCGATCTCGTCGGGCAGCGCGAGGCGATGCTGCGCGGGTTGAAGGAAGGCGTCGTCGCCCTCGACCCGAACGGACGCGTCCTGCTGATGAGCGAGAGCGCTCACGAGTTGCTGCACATCGAGCACGGGAGCAAAGGCAGAACCGTCGACGAACTCGGATTGACCGACCGATTGCGTGACGTGCTGCTCGGTACCGCATCGGACGACGAGATAGTGGTCGTCGGTGATCGCGTGCTCGTGCTGAACACGGTCCCGATCGTGTCCAAGGGAAGGGCGGTCGGAACCGTCACCACGTTCCGCGACCGCACCGAACTGACCGACGTCGAAGAGGAGTTGGGCGTCACCAGGACCAGCTCCACGGCGCTCCGGGAACACATTCACGAATTCGACAATCAGCTGCACACCATCTCCGGTCTCGTGCAGTTGCAGGAGTACGACGAAGTGGTGAACTACGTCGACGGACTCACCGCCCGCCGCGAGGGTGCGACGTCGGTGGTGACGGATTCGGTGTCCGACGTCGGTGTCGCCGCGCTGTTGATCGCGAAGATCGGTGCAGCGGCGCATCGTTCGGTGTCGGTCGAGATCGACGACGGGTCGAGGCTCGGCAGTCACGGCGGTGCACTCTCGCGCGATTTGTGCACGGTGCTCGGCAATCTCGTCGACAATGCCGTCGCGGCGTCGTCGGGTCGGGTACGGATCGCATTGCGAGAGGGTGACGGCATCGAGATCGAAGTGCGTGACGACGGACCCGGTGTGCCGGATCCCGAACGCATCTTCGAACAAGGGTGGAGCACACGGGGTTCGGCGAGTACCGGGCACGGTTTCGGACTGGCGTTGGTGCGGCTCGTCTGTCGCCGACGCGGCGGTGACGTGTCCGTCGGATCGGACGGCGGATGGACGGTGTTCACGGCAGTGATCGAGGAGCAGCAGTGATACGAGTTCTGGTCGTCGACGACGACTTCATGGTTGCGAAGGTGCACTCCGGATTCGTCTCCAAGGTGGACGATTTCATGGTGTGCGGGGTCGCGCACACGCCGGAGTCGGCCGTCGAAGCCGTGTCGGTCCTCCGACCGGATCTGGTGCTGCTCGACGTGCATCTGCCCGGAGCGAGTGGACTGGACTTGATCGCGCGGTTCCGCGAGTCGGTGCCCGACGTCGACGTTCTCGTCATCACCAGTGAGCGCGAGGTCGCGTCCGTGCAGCGTGCCCTGCGTAGCGGCGTCGTGCACTACCTCATCAAACCGTTCAAGTTCGCTGCGCTGCAGGACCGTTTGGAGCAGTACCGCACGACGCGGCAGCGCTTGAGTGCGTCGCAGGAAGCCGAGCAAGCCGAGGTGGACAAGGCGTTCGGGCTGACCGGAACAGGCAACGACCTCCCCAAAGGGCTCAGCCGTGTGACGCTGGAGCTGGTCGAGGACCGTCTGCGCGACGTCGATGGCGCTGTCTCCGCGAGCGAGATGTCGGAGCGTTCGGGGATGTCCCGATCGAGTGCGCGTCGATACCTCGAATACCTCGTCGGGATCGGGCGGGTGGACGTGTCGCTCGACTACGGGAACGTCGGGCGCCCGGAGCGGTTGTACCGGCGGAAGTAGTACCGAGTATTTCGCTCCCCAACTCGACCTGATGTGCGGGATCCCGTCGATTTCGCCGAGTTAGGGAGCGTTATGCACCCCTGCCGTGGCTACCGGACCGTGTAGCGACTCGAGGTGCGCACGACTGAGCGAGCGCGCTGCGGCCGCGTCGGCGTCGACGACGGCGTCCAGGACGCGTCGATGCACGTCGTGGTCCTCGTCGGAGCCGAACCGTCCGTGGATCCGGAGCATGTCGATCATGGCGTCGCGCAGTCGCGGGCTGAAGCCGTCGAACAGCCCGGTGAGGATTTCGTTGTGCGCCGCCGCGACGACCGTGCGGTGGAAGGCGATGTCCGTGTCGACCATCTCCTCCAGGTCGGTTCGATGTCGATCCCGCGACCGCAGAGCGGCCCGCATCCGGCGGATGTCTGCTGGTGTTCGTCGCTGCGCGGCCCAGCCGGCAGCCTCGACCTCGATCGCGAGACGCGCTTCGACGACCGCGTCGATGTCGGCTCGGCGCAGCACGGTGTCCCACCCCTCCTCCGGTTCGAGTGCAGCCACGAAAACGCCTGCGCCCTGCCGAGTTCGGAGTATTCCGCGTCCGGCCAGCTGGCGGATGGCCTCGCGAACCGTGGAGCGTCCGACTCCGAGTTGGGGACCGAGGGTGGTCTCGCCCGGGAGTTTTGCGCCGACCTCCCATTCGCCCGCCTGGATGCGCGTGAGGAGAAGATCGGCCGCTTGATCGGCGAGGGACGTCCGGCGTACGTGGGGCACGAGGACCGAGCATACTCGTCTACTTGTCTGAGGAGTTGTGCTACGGTGCTGTCATGTCGATCCACGGGATGCTTCTCCTTCGCCGCCGCGGCGGGGCCTAGTCGAACCGGCTCCCCTCCGCGGGGTTGTCACGTGCGCCGGTTCTACTCCCACTTCACCGAAGGAACCGTCAGCATGTTCACCTCTGTCTCGACCCCGTCGGGCCCTGTCCCGGCCGGAGCGCCCACCTGGAATCGTCAGCGCGGTTCGCAGATGCCGTCCCACCGCTACCGTGACGTCTACTCACGCGTCGAAGTTCCATTGTCCGAACGTGATTGGCCTCGTCGACGGATCACGCACGCGCCACTGTGGGTGCCCGTCGACCTGCGCGACGGCAATCAAGCTCTGCCCGAACCGATGGACCCGGCGCGCAAGCGTCGATTCTTCGAGTTGATGGTCGCGATGGGCTACAAGGAGATCGAGGTCGGCTATCCGTCCGCGTCGCAGACCGACTTCGATTTCGTTCGGCTGCTCGCCTCGACCGACATCGCGCCCGAGGACGTCACGGTCGTGGTGTTCACCCCGGCGCGACGTGACCTGATCGAACGGACCGTCGAGTCCGTGCGGGGCATTCGGAATCCGGTCGTCGTCCACATGTACACCGCGACGGCACCGACGTGGCGCGATGTCGTCCTGGGGCGGACCGCAGAAGATCTGAAGCGAATGATTCTGGCTGGGGCACAGGACGTTCTGCACTTCGCCGGCTCGATGCCGAACGTGCGCTTCGAGTTCTCGCCCGAGGTCTTCAACCTGACCGAGCCCGACTTCGTGCTCGACGTGTGCGACGCCGTCACCACCGCGTGGGACGCGACACCGGATCGGCCGGTGATCCTGAATCTGCCTGCGACGGTGGAGGTTGCGACACCGAACGTGTATGCGGACCAGATCGAGTACATGCACAAGAACCTGGCTCGACGCGACTCCGTCGTGCTGTCGGTACATCCGCACAACGATCGTGGAACAGGTATCGCATGCGCCGAACTGGCCGTGCTCGCAGGTGCGCAACGTGTCGAGGGCTGCATCTTCGGTAACGGCGAGCGCACCGGAAACGTCGACCTCGCGACCCTGGCGCTGAATCTCCATGCGCAGGGCGTCGATCCGATGATCGACTTCTCGGACATCGACGAGATCCGCCGCACCGTGGAGTACTGCAACCAGATCGAGGTGCACTCCCGACATCCCTATGTGGGGGATCTCGTGCACACGGCCTTCAGTGGGACGCACCAGGACGCGATCAAGAAGGGCTTCGCGGAGCATCGGGCGCGTGCTGTCGCCGAGGGCCGCGACGAGCGCGAGATCGAGTGGCGAGTGCCGTATCTGCCGATCGACCCGGCCGACATCGGACGTTCCTACGACGCGGTCATCCGCGTCAACTCGCAGTCGGGCAAAGGCGGAATCGCGTACCTGCTCGAGACCGAGTACGGCATCGAATTGCCGCGGCGCCTGCAGATCGATTTCGCCCGACACGTCCAGCGTCGCACCGACGACGCAGGCACCGAAGTGTCACCGGCCGAGTTGTGGAGCATGTTCTCGGACGCCTATCTCGACGACGGCGACGTCACTCTGCAGGGCTACGAGGTCGACGGGAACTCACGTACGACGGTCACCGTGCGGGTCGGCGGCGTCGACCACGTCAGCACGCACGACGAGGTAGGTCCGGTCGAGGCTGTCGCCGCGGCACTCGCCGCGCTGAACCGTCCGGTCGACATGCTCGATCTGCATCAGGGCAGTGTTCGTTCCGGGAACGACAGCGACGCGTTGACCGTGGTCGAATTCCGAACGGCAGACGGAACCGGGTGGAGTGCAGGCCTCGACCGGTCGGTGCTCACGGCCACGCTGAAGGCTGTCGCGCGGGCCGCGGGAGTGGGGATCGGCCGTCAGGAACCGGCGTCCGTGAGACCCGTCGTCAGCAGCGCGGCGAGTTCCGCGTAGGCCTGCGAGTCGTCGAGTCCGGTGCGCTGCGCGACCTCCCGGCTCTGAATTCGGGCCATGGTCGACGCGGCGACATCGGCGACGAACGCCGCATGGAGACTGCGGACTTCACCCGTCGATGCGCCGTCGTCGATCAGTTCTTGGACGCGTGTGGCGGCGAACGCCGTGTTCTGCTCGTAGATCTCGCGTGCGGGTGCGAACGCGGCGAGATCGTCCATGAACCGGTCCGACGCCGGTTGCAGCGCGACGCCGACCGCCGACAGGTATGCGGTGAGGCGGTCGGCGAAGCCCTCGATGCCGGCGATGGCCGCCTCGACCTGGTCCGTCGCGCCGCGGAAGAAGTGGACCGTGGCCGCCCGCACCAGCTGTTCCTTGCTGCCGGCGAGGGTGTAGAGCGTCGACTTGCTGCAGTGGAGGCGGGACGCGATGTCGTCGAGCGTGAGGTGCGCGAAACCCTCGGCCAGGAGCAGCTCCACCAGCTGGTCGAAGAGTTGGGCTCGGCGAGCGGTGGCGTGAGCTGCGGTCATTCGTGTAATAGTACTGGAGAGAGTCCGTCAGTACTGTGAGGAGTTCCAAGTGCCCGTCGATCGTCTGCTTCCCACCGACGAAGCTCGTGACCTGATTCAGCTCACCCGCGACGTCGCGGACAAGGTGCTGGATCCGATCGTCGACGAGCACGAGAAGAACGAGACCTACCCGGACAACGTGTTCGGCACGCTCGGCGAGGCGGGTCTGCTGAGCCTGCCGTTCCCCGAAGAGTGGGGTGGTGGTGCTCAGTCCTACGAGGTCTACCTGCAGGTTCTGGAAGAACTTGCCGCGCGGTGGGCTGCCGTCGCGGTTGCGGTGAGCGTGCACAGCCTGGCATGTTCGCCGCTGCTCGCCTTCGGCACCGAGGAACAGAAGCAGCGGTGGCTGCCGGACATGCTCGGCGGCAGCCTCATCGGCGCCTACAGCCTGTCCGAGCCGCAGGCCGGCTCCGACGCGGCAGCGCTGGCCTGCAAGGCAACGCCCAAGGACGACGGCTACGTCGTCAACGGGTCGAAGGCGTGGATCACGCACGGCGGCATCGCCGACTTCTACAACCTCTTCGCCCGTACCGGTGAGGGTTCGAAGGGTGTCTCGTGCTTCCTGATTCCGAAGGATCAGGAAGGACTGTCGTTCGGCAAGCCCGAGGAGAAGATGGGATTGCACGCCGTTCCGACGACGTCGGCCCACTACGACAACGCGTTCGTGTCGTCGGAGCGCAGGCTCGGAACAGAAGGCCAGGGTCTTCAGATCGCGTTCAGTGCACTCGATTCCGGTCGTCTCGGTATCGCGGCGGTGGCCGTCGGTATCGCGCAGGCCGCGCTCGACGACGCCGTTGCCTATGCCAACGAGCGCACGACGTTCGGCAAGAAGATCGTCGACCACCAGGGTCTCGGGTTCCTGCTCGCCGACATGGCAGCCGCGGTGGCGTCCGCGCGTGCCACCTACATCGACGCCGCTCGACGACGCGACGCCGGACTCGACTACTCCCGGGGTGCATCCGTCGCGAAGCTGGTCGCCACGGATGCGGCGATGAAGGTGACCACCGATGCCGTTCAGGTGTTCGGCGGTTACGGCTACACGCGCGACTTCCGCGTCGAGCGGTACATGCGCGACGCGAAGATCACGCAGATCTTCGAAGGCACCAACCAGATTCAGCGTCTCGTCATCGCGCGCAGTCTTCGTCAGTGAAGCTCGTGCACCGTCTGTTTTCCGCCCTTGAGCCATCGATTCGGTAGACGGCCGACGAGCTCTCCCAGCGGATTGACCGCTGCCGCAAGCACTTCCACCGTGTCCTGCAGGATGTCGATGCTGACGCTCATGCGTTCGAGATTCGGGGCAAGCGACGACAGTGTCTGCGACAGCGTCACCAGCTGATCCAACGGCCCACCCTGTGCGGTGAGCCGTTCGATGGCCCCGCCCTCGGCGAGCAGCTGTTCGAGCAGGCCGCCCTCCTGGATGGCGCGCTCGAGGATGCCGTCCTCGCGCGTGAGGAGTTCGAGCGGACCGTCGTTCGCGGTCAATCGCTCGAGCGGCCCGTCGACCGCGGTGATGCGATCGAGCAGGCCACCTTCGGCGAGCAGTCGTTCGATGGGTCCGTCCTCGGCGAACAACCGGTCCAGTGGACCTCCCGTCGCCGTGACGCGGTCGACCGGTCCGCCCTCCGCGAGCAGGCGATCGAGTGTGCCTTCGTCGGACGTCAGCCGGTCGACGACGCCTCCCGGTGCGAGCAGCCGGTCGAGCGGCCCGCCTGCCCGCAGCGCGTTTCCGAGTGCCCGGTCGTCGGAGGTCAGCTGCCCGAGCTGGGACAGCAGCTGCAGCGTTCCGCCCGCGCCTTTCGGCGTGGCAGTACCGGATTCGAGGGCCATACGCGTCGTCGACAATGCGAGTTCGGTGGCCGACAGTGCTGTCTCGGCGACGGCGATCCCGGCGCGCACAGGCAGTGTGATCGCTGACACCCAGTTCATCGTTTTACTGTAACTGCTGGAGACATCAGTGCAGCAGTTTCAGCCCGACGACGCATCCGACGATGCCCATCAGCAGGGCGATCTTGATCCACGACGCCGGTTCGTCGCCCGTGGCCATGGCGTACGCGACGGTCAGAGCGGCGCCGATTCCGACCCAGACGGCGTACGCGGTTCCGGTCGGCAGCGTCCGCATCGCGTAGGCGAGTCCGGCCATGCTGGCGACGAGCGCGACACCGAAGACGACAGTGGGGCTCAGGCGCGAGAACCCTTCGGATTTGCCGAGGGCAGTCGCCCAGACTGCTTCGAGGACACCGGAGATGACGAGAACGATCCAAGCCATGACAGAACACTCCCATGCACCGTCTTGTCGCAGGCCGGGTACGGTGCGCTCGTCCGCTAGTCGTCGAGACTGGTACGAGGGTACCAAACTCCACGTGAGCAGAAATGTATAGCCCGCTATACATTTCTGCGCACGTGCGCCGAAGGCGCTCAATAGGCGTACGTGTTCTCCGGCGTCGGAATGTGCTCGACGCCGGTGACGGTCATCGTCGGGATGTTCCCGGTCTCCGGCGACGACGGCGCGACCGTGCCCCGGACGCGGAGCCACTCGCCGTCGATCGGCCTGTCGAGATGGATGCGAATCGACCGAGCGTCGGCAGCGCAACAGATCACCAGGACTCGCGCGAGGTCGGTGCTGCCGTCGTCGTTCGGCACGACGAACCCCGTCACGGTGATCTCGCGATCGTCGAGACTGCCGGTGTTGTCGCGCGCCGCCCGCTGAACGACGTCGAGGATCGGGACTTCGGGCGCGTCGCCGTCGGGCAGGGGTGGAAAGGCCGTCTTCTCCAGTGAATCGGCCGTCACCACCCGATCGGACACCGACGACACGCCCAACGCGGGAGGCGCGACGAACAGAATGAGCGCTGCCGGAACCAGCAGCATCCAATACGGGCGACTGCTGTGCGCGTGACTGCCGTCCGCGTGATCGTGGCCGGGGCCGCCGCGTCGGACATCTCTGACGATGGCGGCCACCGCCAGCACGACCATGAAGGCCGCGCTGATCACGAGATACGGTTGCAGGCTCGGTTTGACGTAGCGAACGTAGTCACCGTTGAGCGCGATCTGCAGGAGTGCACCGCCGAGAAGCAGCAGCAGGACGTTCTGAACTTCGCGTTTCATCGGGCGCCGCCGAGGATCAGGTAGCCGGACACGGTCGCGCAGACGATCGCGACCACGAGCGTGACCGGAGCGAAGCGGGCGACGAACCCGCGTCCGAAACTGCCTGACTGCATCGCCATCAGCTTGACGTCGACCGCCGGGCCGACGACGAGGAACACCAGCCGCGGAAGCAACGGCAGCATCGACATGCTCGCCGCGACGAAGGCGTCGGCCTCCGAACACAACGCGAGCACGACGGCGAGAAACGCCATCACGAGAATTGCCAGCAGCATCTGGCCGGCGAGGTGATCGAGGACGGCGTCGGGCACGACGATGTGCAGCACCGCCGCAGCGCCCGCACCGAACACGAGGAACGCACCTGCCTGCAACAGGTCGTGGCGAGCAGCCTCGGAGAAGACTTCCCACTTCGATCTGCCGGTGTCCGCCTCGTGGTCGACGAGCCGAGCGGTGATCCACTCCGCCTTGCCGGCACGGGCCCACAGCCACCCCATCACCCATGCCGTCGCCAACGACCCGACGAAACGCGCGAGCACCATGCGCGGTTCACCGGGAAACGCGACGGCCGTCGACACGAGGACGACCGGGTTGATCGCAGGCGCGGACAACAGGAACGCCAGTGCTGCCGACGTCGGAGCGCCCTGGTCCATCAACCGACGTGAGACCGGGACGGCTCCGCACTCGCACCCGGGCAACGCCATACCGGCCAACCCGGAGACTCCGACGGCTTTCTTCTCGTCGGACGGCAAGAGCCGTCGCAACACCCTCGGTGACAGATGCGCCGCGATCACGCCGCTGACCAGGACACCGAGCACGAGGAACGGTGTCGCCTGGACGAAGACGCCCAGGAAGATCGTCGCGCCGGTCTGGATCTCGGGAACGGAGGCGACGAACGACACCAACTGGTCGCGGAAGACGATCGCCGACACGAGCAGAAGTGCGAATACATGCATGGAACCGATGCGGATGCGGGAGCGTGCGGGCTCCTGCGTCTCGACCATCGCCGTACATTCTTGCACTCGTCCCGGACGGCCAGGTGCTCACAGCGAGTTCACAGCGAGGAACCAGCGAGTGGGCAGGGATCGGGTCCATCATGGAGTCGTGAGCGAAACTCCTGAGGCACGCGTACTGGTTGTCGACGACGAACCGACCATCGTGGAACTGCTGTCGGTCAGCCTGCGATTCCAGGGATTCGACGTGCAGACGGCATCCTCCGGCCCGGAGGCGTTGGACAAGGCCCGCACGTTCCGGCCCGAGGCGCTGATTCTCGACGTCATGATGCCCGGCATGGACGGGTTCGGTCTGTTGCGTCGGCTGCGTGCCGACGGTGTCGACGCGCCCGCGTTGTTCTTGACCGCGCGGGATTCCGTCGAGGACAAGGTGTCGGGGCTGACGCTCGGCGCCGACGACTACGTCACCAAGCCCTTCAGTCTCGAGGAAGTCGTCGCTCGTCTGCGCGTGATCCTTCGGAGGTCGGGCAAGACCCAGGAGACGGCGCCGTCGCGAATCTCGTTCGCGGACATCGAACTCGACGACGACACTCACGAGGTGTGGAAAGCCGGCGAACCGGTGTCGTTGTCGCCCACCGAGTTCACGTTGCTGCGGTACTTCATGGTCAACGCGGGCACTGTGCTGAGCAAGCCGCGAATCCTCGATCACGTGTGGCATTACGACTTCGGTGGTGAGGTCGGCGTCGTCGAATCGTACGTGTCGTATCTGCGGCGCAAGGTCGACACCGGTGACACTCGGCTCATCCACACCCTCCGCGGTGTCGGCTACGTGATGCGGCAGCCGCGGTGAAGGTTCTGCCCAAGCTCCGTGACGTCCCGCTGCGGTTCACGCTCGTCGCGGCCTTGCTGCTGCTCGTTGCGGCAGGTCTGGCCGCGTCCGGCGTGCTGGTGACCTCCGCGCTGGAACGATCGCTGATCGACCGCGTCGACAAGAGCTTGATGGACGCCTCGCGTGGGTGGGCCGAGCCGCGGAACCTACCGCTGCCGCCGCCGTCGGAATCCCGCCGACCGCCGAGCGATTTCTACGTCGAATCCGTCAACCAGGCGGGCGAGGTCAATTTCCAGGAGAACTCGGGACCCGACACCCCCGACGTCGAGAGTGTCGACGCGTCCCACCCCGTCACCGTCGGATCCGTGGACGGCGGCGACACCGAGTGGCGTGCCCTGACAGTGTCGAACGCGCAGGGAACGACGACGATCGCACAGAGCCTGACCCCGACGAACCTCACCGTGGATCGGCTGGTCCGGCTCCAACTGATCGTCGGCGCAATCGTTCTCGGCGTCCTGGCCGTCGTCGCGTATTTCGTCGTACGACGCAGTTTGCGTCCGCTCGTCGAGGTCGAGGCGACCGCCGCCGCCATCGCTGCAGGTGATCTGCACGAGCGCGTCCCCGAGCGCAGCGAGCGCACCGAGGTCGGACGACTGTCGGCTGCTCTGAACGGCATGCTCTCGCAAATACAACGGGCTTTCGCGGCCAGCGAGGCGTCCGAGGAGGCGGCTCGCGCGTCGGAAACCAAGATGCGACGCTTCGTCGCGGACGCGAGCCACGAACTGCGCACGCCGCTGACGACGATTCGGGGATTCGCCGAGCTGTACCGCCAGGGTGCGATGAGCGACATCACGCTGCTGATGAACCGTATCGAAGGGGAATCGGCGCGCATGGGCCTGCTCGTCGAGGACTTGCTGATGCTCGCGCGACTCGACGCGCAGCGGCCACTCGAGACGAAGACCGTCGACGTCCTGTCGATCGCGGCAGACGCGGTGCACGACGCCAAAGCCGTTGCACCCGAACGCGACATCGCACTGAAGGTGTTGGCCGGGCCGGGAATTCCCGAGGTCACCGGTGACGATGCGCGACTTCGTCAGGTGCTGGGCAACCTCGTCGGCAACGCTCTACGGCATACACCGTCGGACGCCTCGATCACCGTGTGCGTCGGCACGACCGAAGAATCGGTGGTGCTCGAGGTACGCGACACCGGGCACGGCTTGTCGGAGGAAGAGACTCGACACGTGTTCGAGCGGTTCTACCGCACCGACACCTCGCGTACCCGCGAGAGCGGCGGCAGCGGACTCGGTTTGTCCATCGTCGCTGCTCTCGTCGCCGCGCACGGCGGCACCGTCACCGTCGACAGTGCTCCCGGTGAGGGTGCCACCTTCCGCGTCGAACTGCCCCGCGTGAATCAGGACGGGACGTTCGCCCCGTAGCCGAGGTCGGTGAGTGCTGCCCTGATCTTCGTCGAGGCCTCGTCGAGCGACTCCGGCGACGGGCTGGGGTCTGCCTTCGAGATGTCGAAGTTGCCCATCTCGTATGCCGGGAACACATGCAGGTGCAGGTGCGGAACTTCGAGGCCTGCGATCAGGAAGCCCGCACGCGGTGCGTCGAATCCTGTGCGTACGGCCTGTCCGACCTTCTGGGCGACGGCCGTCAATTTGCTGAAGACTGCGCCGTCGACGTCCTGCCACTGGTCGATCTCCTCGCGCGGGACGATCAGAGTGTGCCCCTGCGTCACCGGTGCGATGGTCAGGAATGCCACGACGTCGTCGTCCTCCCACACGAATCGTCCGGGGATCTCGCCGCTGATGATCTTGCTGAACACGGATGCCATGGGTGACAGGGTATGCGGCGAAGCCACACACAGGTAACTGCCAGCGAGGATGCAGGGTGGTTGCAGGGGACGGGCCGAATCTTGATCCCATGACATCGAACTCGCTACTCCGAGCAGACGGCCGTGAGCCTGGCTCGGTCCAGGCGGCCACTCTCGAGGTGGTCATTCCCGTCTACAACGAAGAGGCGGACCTCGAACAGTGCATCCGCCGCCTGCACGCTCATCTCCACGACGCCATCCCGTTCCGGTCGACGATCACCATCGCCGACAACGCGAGCACCGACGGCACCCTCGCCGTCGCGCACCGGCTCGCGGCAGAGATCGACAGCGTCCAGGTTCATCACCTCGACGAGAAGGGCCGTGGTCGCGCGCTGAAGGCAGTGTGGATGGCGTCGACCGCCGACGTCGTCGGGTACATGGACGTCGATCTGTCCACCGACCTCAACGCGTTGATGCCCCTGATCGCGCCGCTGATGTCGGGTCACTCCGATCTTGCGATCGGCTCACGGCTCGCCCGTTCGTCCCGCGTCGTGCGAGGTGCCAAGCGCGAGTTCATCTCTCGCAGCTACAACCTGATTCTGCGGACGTCGCTGCGTGCGCGATTCTCCGACGCTCAGTGCGGCTTCAAGGCGATGCGCACCGATGTCGCTCGTGAGTTGTTGCCGCTCGTGCAGGACACGGGCTGGTTCTTCGACACCGAACTGCTCGTCATCGCCGAGAAGGCAGGGCTGCGAATTCACGAGGTGCCCGTCGACTGGGTCGACGACCCCAATTCGAGCGTCAACATCGTCGACACCGCCGTGAAGGACCTGCAGGGTTGCTGGCGCGTGGGCCGCGCACTGGCGACCGGCGCGCTTCCGGTCGCCGACCTTCGCAGGAGTCTCGGACGGGAGCCGCTGGTGGCAGGAGTTCCGCACGGAATGGTCGGTCAGATGGTGCGATTCGCCATCATCGGCGTCGCGAGCACGATCGCGTACGCGCTGCTCTATCTCATCCTGCATCCCTTGATCGGTGCTCAGGCCGCGAACTTCCTGGGCCTGCTGATCACCGCTGTGCTGAACACTGCGGCGAACCGGGCGTTCACGTTCGGCGTCCGCGGATCCGAGGACGTCGGAAAGCATCAATTGCAGGGCTTGCTCGTGTTCGGGTTCGCCCTGTTGGTCACGAGTGGGTCGTTGGCCCTCCTGCATGCGTGGGCGCCCGGTGCGTCTCGCCACGTGGAACTCGCGGTGCTCGTCGTCGCGAATCTGGTTGCGACGGTGTGCCGCTTCGTCGCCCTCCGATGGGTGTTCCGCAACAACGAGGACGTACGTAAATGACCATGTTGATGGAACGCACTGCCGACGCTCCCGTGCAGCGGACCGGCACACGATGGGAATGGTTCGGGCTCGGCGCACTGCTGCTGGGGACCGCGGTCGCCTACATCTGGGGGCTCGGCGCATCCGGCTGGGCCAACTCGTTCTATTCGGCTGCAGTGCAGGCAGGTTCGGTGTCCTGGAAGGCCTTCTTCTTCGGGTCGTCCGACGCGGCCAACTCGATCACCGTCGACAAGCCGCCGATGTCGCTCTGGCTGATGTCGCTGTCGGTACGGATCTTCGGTCTCAGTTCGTGGGCGATGCTGATTCCACAGGCGCTGCTCGGGGTGGGTTCCGTCGCGCTGCTGTGGGCAACGATCCGCCGCCAGTTCGGGGCTGCCGCAGGTCTTCTCGCCGGCCTTGCATTGGCTGTGACTCCCGTCGCGGCACTGATGTTCCGGTTCAACAACCCCGACGCACTGCTCGTGCTGCTCATGATCGCCGCCGTGTGGGCGTCGATGCGTGCAGTCGAAGACGGTCGCACACGCTGGCTCGTGTTGACCGGCATGTTCGTCGGGTTCGGATTCTTGACCAAGCAGCTGCAGGTGATGCTCGTCGTCCCGCCGATCGCTGCGATGTATCTCGTTGCGGGACAACCGAAGCTGGTCAAACGACTCCTACAGCTGTTCGCCGCGCTCGGTGCGGCCATCGTGTCCGCCGGTTGGTGGCTGCTCGCCGTCGAACTGTGGCCGGCGTCGTCGCGGCCGTGGATCGGCGGATCGCAGAACAACTCGATCCTCGAGCTCACCCTCGGCTACAACGGCCTCGGTCGCCTCAACGGCGAGGAGACCGGCAGCGTCGGTGGAGGCGGTGGTCCCGGTGGCGGTGCGGGCGGCGGCATGTGGGGCGAGACCGGCATCACCCGCATGTTCGACGCGTCCCAGGGCGGCCAGATCGCGTGGCTGATCCCGGCCGCGTTGATTCTGTTCGTACTCGGACTGGTGTTGCGCGGACGCGCCCGTCGCACCGACCCGAAGCGTGCCGCGCTGATCGTGTGGGGTCTATGGCTGCTGGTCACGGGCCTGACGTTCAGCTTCATGGCCGGCATCTTCCACTCGTACTACACGGTCGCACTGTCTCCCGCGATCGCCGCACTGATCGGTGCGGGCAGTGTGTTGGCGTGGCGTCGACGTGAGTGGTTGTGGGTGCGAATCGGTCTGGCCGCTGCGGTATCGGCGGCGGCGGCGATGGCGTGGGTTCTGTTGGGCCGCAGCGCAGAATTCGTTCCGTGGCTGCGCTGGGCGGTGCTGGTCGTCGGACTCGTCGCTGCGGTGCTCCTGCTTGTTCCGGTGGCGACGCGTGGAAAGCTCGCGGTCGCAACCATTCTCGCGATCATGTTCGCGGGCCTTGCCGGTCCGGCGGCCTATGCGATCGACACCATCGCGACTCCGCACACCGGATCGATCGTCTCGGCAGGTCCGTCCACCGGAATGGGCCCGGGCGGTATGGGTCGCCCCGGCGGAATGGGCGGCGGTACGCGAGACGGTGGTGCGATGGGCCAGATGCCGGGTGCTGGGCAGGTGCCTCAGATGCCGGGTTCTCAGACGCAGGGTTCTCAGACGCCCGGCCAGACGCCCGCGGGATTCCCAGGAGCAGCTGCCGCCGACGGACGGATGGGTGGCATGGGCGGCGCCGGTGGACTGCTGAACGGCAGCACACCGTCCGACGCTCTCACGTCACTGCTCGACGCCGACGCCGACTCCTACACGTGGGTCGCTGCGGCGGTCGGATCGAACAGCGCGTCGGGTTACCAGCTCGCGACCGAGGAACCCGTCATGGCGATCGGTGGCTTCAACGGCACCGACCCGTCGCCGACGCTGGAACAGTTCCAGCAGTACGTCGCCGACGGTGAGATCCACTACTTCATTGCAGGTGGAGGCATGGGCGGTGGCAACTCGGGCACGTCCGCCGAGATCGCCCAGTGGGTCGAAGCGAACTACACGTCGACCACCGTCGACGGCGTCACGCTGTACGACCTGAGCTAGACGAGCCGAACACGCTCCCCGCACCGGCGGGGAGCGTGTTTTCGTTTCTGGTGTGTCCAGCCGATACGCTTGGGCACTGTGCGCGTACTCGTCATAGGTTCCGGTGCTCGTGAGCACGCCCTCCTTCTTGCACTGAGCAAGGACCCGAACGTCAGCAAGCTGCTGGTGGCTCCGGGCAATGCAGGCACGGCGAAGCTCGCCGAGCAACACTCCGTCGACGTCGCATCCGGCGCAGCCGTCACCGAGCTGGCCCGCAAGGTCGAGGCCGATCTCGTCGTCATCGGACCCGAGGTGCCCCTCGTCCTCGGTGTCGCCGATGCGCTGCGCGACGCCGGGATCGCGACGTTCGGCCCGTCCGCCGCAGCCGCCCGTATCGAAGGATCGAAGGCGTTCGCGAAGGACGTCATGGCCGCCGCGGGTGTGCGCACCGCACACAGCGAGGTCGTCGACTCGCCTGCGAAGCTCGACGAAGCCCTCGACCGGTTCGGCCCCAACTGGGTCGTCAAGGACGACGGTCTCGCCGCGGGCAAGGGTGTCGTCGTCACGACCGATCGTGCGGTGGCACGGGATCACGCAGCCGAACTGCTCGAAACGGGTCACCCCGTGCTGCTCGAATCGTTCCTCGACGGACCCGAGGTGTCGCTGTTCTGCCTCGTCGACGGCACCACCGTCGTACCGCTCCTCCCGGCGCAGGACCACAAGCGTGTCGGCGACGGCGACACCGGTCCGAACACCGGCGGCATGGGTGCGTACACCCCGCTGCCGTGGCTGCCGGCCGAGGTGGTTCAGCAGATCGTGACCGACGTCGTCGAGCCCGTCGCCGCCGAGATGGCAAAGCGTGGATGCCCGTTCTCGGGTCTTCTGTACGCGGGCCTCGCAATCGGTGCGCAGGGACCGGCCGTCGTCGAATTCAATTGCCGCTTCGGTGATCCCGAGACCCAAGCTGTGCTCGAACTGCTCGACTCTCCGCTCGGTGAGGCGCTGAACGCCACTGCCACGGGCACGTTGGCCTCGCTCTCGCCGCTGCAGTGGAAGGACGGCGCCGCGGTGACCGTGGTACTCGCAGCCGAGAACTACCCGGGTCGTCCGCGTACCGGTGACACCATCGTCGGATCCGAGGCGGACGGCGTGCTGCACGCGGGTACGGCTGTCGAGGACGGATCAATCGTCTCCGCGGGTGGACGTGTGCTCAGCGTCGTCGGTTCGGGTGCGGATCTCGCTGCTGCCCGCGCGGATGCGTACGCGAAGATCGACGCGATCACGTTGCCGGGCAGCCATTTCCGCACCGACATCGGTCTGGCGGCGCTCGAGGGTCGGATTACCCTGTAGACCCGGGTATTTTGCTCCCTAACTCCGTGAAATCCGCGGGATCCCGCACATTTCCCCGAGTTAGGGAGCATCATGCACCCCTGCTTCGTCTACGCCGCCGCACGTGGAAGACGATCTCGTCCGCGACCTTGTCCACGTCGCGGTAGACGGTGGCTGCCGAGAACCTGAGCACCATCCACTGCCGTACCACCATCCAGTTCTGGCGGACGCGGTCGTTGTCGAACACTGCCGGGGCGCTGTGGTACTCGCGTCCGTCCACCTCGACGTCCACCTTCGACGGGTAGTCGACGAGATCTCCGTAGTACGGACCGATCTTCGCGTTGATCTCCATGCGAACCCCTCGGGCGCGCACGGCTCGTGCCACCATTCGTTCGGGCTCGGACAGCGTTCCGGGGCAGCACATTTCGAGTTGCCGCCGAACCTCCGGTATGCCTTTCATCCCCTTGACGGTGTCGCAGTGGTCCATGACTGCACGCCACGACACACGGGACCCGATGTTGCGGTCGAAGAACTGCTCCACCTCTGCCGTGTCGAGCGTTGCTGCCACGTCCACGAAACACTGAACGGCCGACACGACCGGCAGACCTTGGCGTTCGTACGCGACAACTGCGCGCGTATGGAGCGTCAGCCAGTCGGCGGAGCCGACGCGTACCGACGGCGGAAGAGTCGCGTGCACGGTCGGCGGTTCGCGCTCCACCATGCCCCACAACCACGCTGCGCTGACGTGGCTGAGCACGGCATCCGGTCGCCACAGCGTGACCGCGACACAGAGATCGAAGTACGACGGCTCGGGGTCCGAATAGACGCTCGGCAACAGCCGAATCAGCGCGCCGCTTCGGACCTTTCGGTCGATGGTCGACCGAGACATCCCCGACTCGAGCAGGTGTGTGCGTGTGTATACCCCCATGGCGACACACGATCGCACGACGAATGCCGCGAACACGGCCCGTCAGGCACGACCTGTGGATAACGAGAACGGCTCGACGAGAGCGCGTCGGCGCAGGTCGTCGGGGGTGACTGCGGCCAACGCGTCGAGGTAGGCCACCGCGAACGACCCCGGTCCGGACGCGTTCTCCGCAGCGATGTCCGACGCGACGGCGACGTGTGCGTGTGCCGACGTGATGCCGATCAACGGTGTGGGAGCGATCGCCAGATAGGCGGCGACGAGAGCGGCCAGTGAGCATCCCGTCGCAGTGACCTTGGTGAGGAGAGGGCTGCCGCCGCCGACCCGTACCCCGACCGGGCCTGAATCTCCGCGTCCGACGATGTAGTCCACGGAACCGGACGCCGATACGACCTGAGCGAACTCCAACAGAGCAACGGCCGCGGGGACGGCCGCGTCGGAGCCGGACGAACTGTCCACTCCGCGGCCCGAATTGCCCTGTCCGGCAAGCGCGATGATCTCGGACGCATTGCCGCGAACGGCGGTCGGGTGTTTCGTCAGCAGGTGCGCGGCCAACTCGGTGCGCCACGGCAGACCTCCGACGCCGACGGGATCGAGCACCCAGGGCGTCCCCGCTGCGGAGGCCCCGTCCGCGGCCAGGTCGAACGCGGCAGCGGTGCCGTCGTCGGGAGTGCCGAGGTTGATCAGAACGCCGCTCGCGATCGCGGCGAAACCCGCTGCCTCGTGGACGTTGTCGATGTGTGCGTTGCTGGCGCCTGCCGCGAGCAGGACGTTGGTGACGAAGTTCGCGGACACCACGTTGGTCAGCGACTGCACCAGGGGCGTCGCCGCTCGCAGGGCGTCGAGAGCATCGGCGACATCGTCTGCAGTGGGTTCCGGCATCGGTCCAGTCTTCCACGACGGTTAGCCTCGGTAGTCGTGGTCACCGAGTCGAACAGATCCAAGATCGAACCGTTTCACGTGATGGACGTGTTCAAAGCCGCTGCGATCAGGACGCGCACACACGGCGACGTGCTGTCGCTCGCCGCGGGACAGCCGTCGACGTCCGCGCCTGCTCCGGTGCTGCGAGCGACTCGCGAGGCACTCGACGCGCACCTGCTCGGCTACACGGAAACCCTCGGGATCTTGCCGCTGCGCGAGGCGATCGCGTCGTATCACGCGAACGAGGCGGGTATCGCTGTCGATCCGGACGACGTCGTCGTCACCACCGGTTCGTCGGGTGCGTTCACGTTGCTGTTCCTCGCTGCGTTCGACATCGGCGACACCGTGGTCATGGCCCGGCCGGGCTACCCGGCGTATCGAAACACGTTGACGGCGTTGGGCTGTCGCGTCGTCGAGCTCGAGTGCGGACCCGAGTCGAGGTTCCAGCCGACCGTCGCCATGCTCGACGCGTTGCCCGAAGCGCCGAAGGGCCTGATCATCGCGAGTCCGGCGAATCCGACCGGCACGATCATCGACGTCGACGAGTTCGCCGCCATCGCGCGATGGTGCGAGGACCGCGGCACGCTGTTGATCTCCGACGAGATCTATCACGGCATCTCGTACGGCGACGTGACGACGTCGAGTGCGTGGCAGTTCTCCCGTGAGGCAGTGGTCATCGGCTCGGTGTCGAAGTACTTCTCGATGACGGGCTGGCGCCTCGGCTGGATGCTGCTGCCGTCGCATCTGCTGCGATCCGTCGAGCGGTTGGCGTCGAACATGACCGTCTGCCCGCCCGCGATCTCCCAGGTAGCGGCCGTCGCGGCGTTCACCGACGAGTCCCGCGTCGAACTCGACGGCCACGTGCAGCGGTATGCCGCCAACCGAAAGATTCTGCTCGACGGTCTCGCGCAGCTCGGCGTCACCGATCTGGCACCCGCCGACGGCGCGTTCTATGCGTACGCCGACGTCGGGCACCTGACGCAGGATTCGCGGGCCTGGTGTGCCGACGTTCTCGCGCGAACGGGCGTCGCGATCGCGCCCGGCGTCGACTTCGACACCGTGCTCGGGCACCGCACGATCCGTTTCTCGTTCGCGGGTGCGACCGCGGACATCGAGGAAGCGCTGACGCGCCTCGGTCCGGTGATGACGGGCTAGAGACGTTCCAGGGCTTCCTTCACGTCGGCCTCGGACACGTCGCGGTGCGTCACGAACCGCACCTTGCCCGCGACGGTCACCGCGGCGATGCCCGACGCGGCCAGCTCGGCGACCGTCGCGAGTGGATCCGGAACGGTCGCAAGGACGATGTTGGTCTGGGGTTCGGCGACGTCCCAACCACGGTCGCGGAGGCCGTCGGCGAGGAGCGTGGCGTTGGCGTGGTCCTGCGCCAGCGAGTCGATGTTGTCCAGGGCGAGCAGGCCCGCTGCGGCCAGAATTCCACCCTGACGGACGCCGCCGCCGAGCATCTTGCGGATGCGCCTGGCCTCGGTGATGCGGGCCGCGTCGGACACGAGCACCGATCCGACGGGTGCTCCGAGACCCTTGCTCAGACACACCGACACGGTGTCGGCGCCGCGCGTCAACAGGCCCGGTTCCACGCCGAGAGCGGCCGCCGCATTCCAGACGCGGGCGCCGTCGAGATGCACCAGAAGTCCGGAATCGCGTGCGGCAGCGAGCAATTCGTTCCATTCCTGCGCGTCGAACACGGCGCCGCCCGCGAAATTGTGCGTGTTCTCGAGACACAGCAGCGTCGTGTTCAGCGTGAAGTACGGGCCCGGCCCACCCGCTGCGGCACGGACGGCGGCAGCCGACGGCCGACCGGGGCCGCCGTCGTGGGGGAGCGGACGCGGCATGCCGAGCGCGAGCCACGCCGCGGTGCCCAGTTCGGAGCCGAGCACGTGCGCGTGATCGGGTGCGAGGAACGCGTCGCCGCGGCTGAGGTGGAGCATCAACGCGATGACATTGGACAGCGATCCGCTCGGCACCCACAGGGCGGCCTCGTAGCCGAGCATCGACGCGACGCGCTCCTCCAGCGCGGCCATCGTGGGGTCGTGGTCGAGGACGTCGTCACCCACTTCGGCGTCGGCCATGGCGGCGCGCATGGCGGCATCGGGGCGGGTGACGGTGTCCGAACGGAGGTCGATGGTCGCGTGGTGCATGGCCTTCACGATTCCATACACGCAAATGCGTCGTTTTCGGTCGAACGCACCACCGCGGACTGGCACGATGACTCGAATGTCCGTTGGCCCAGCCGGAACGCCACACAAGGTGTCGGGTGCCACCCCCAAGGGGGTTCGCCGTCGACATGCTCTGTCGTGCGCCGCGGCCGATCTTCTCGTCGAAGGCGGGTTCGACGCCGTGCGTCACCGGGCGGTCGCGACGCGGGCCGGGCTGCCGTTGGCGTCGACGACGTACTACTTCGAATCGCTCGACGACCTGATCGCGTGTGCCGTCGAGGTGCTCGGACATCGCGAATTGGAGATCATGCGGGGACGCGTCGACGGCATGGGCACATTGCACACCGATCTGGTGTCGACGGTCGAGCTGATCGTCGACCTGCTCATCGGTCCCGACGACGGTGTCGGTGAGGGACGCGAACGGCTGATCGCCCGCTACGAGAGGTTCGTCGCGTCGGCGCGGCATCCGGAACTGCGTGAAGTGCAGCTGCGGTTGCGGGCACAGATCGACGACCTGCTGACGGACGTGCTCCGCCGCGCCGGACGAACCGTTCACGAACAGCAGCTGCGACGCATCGTCGCGGTCGTCGACGGTGCCGTCGTCGGCGCATTGGGCGAAGTCGATCCGGAACCACGCGCGATGGCGCGCAGTATGTTGCTCGAGGTCATCGACGTGGTCGCGCCTGCGGGGTAGGGGCTTCGGTCGTGCCTTCAGTAGACTGAGACCCCGTGACCATTCCGAATGTCCTCGCCACCCGTTACGCCAGCCCCGAATTGGTGGCCCTCTGGTCTCCGGAACACAAGATCGTCCTCGAACGACAGCTGTGGATCGCGGTCCTCAAGGCACAGTCGTCACTCGGTGTCGACGTGCCGTCCGCTGCCATCGCCGACTACGAGCGCGTCGTCGACCAGGTCGACCTGGACTCCATCGCCGCCCGTGAACGCGTCACGCGTCACGACGTCAAGGCGCGCATCGAGGAATTCAACGCACTCGCGGGCCACGAGCACATCCACAAGGGTCTGACGAGCCGCGACCTCACCGAGAACGTCGAGCAGCTGCAGATCCTGCGTTCACTCGAACACGTGCACTCGCACGGTATCGCCGTCGCCGCTCGCCTCGCCGAGCGCGCGGCCGAGTATTCGTCCGTCGTCATGGCGGGCCGCAGCCACAACGTCGCAGCCCAGGCCACGACGCTCGGAAAGCGTTTCGCGTCCGCCGCCGACGAACTGCTCATCGCGCTGACGCGTCTGCAGGAGCTCATCTCGCGCTACCCGCTCCGCGGCATCAAGGGCCCGATGGGAACCAGCCAGGACATGCTCGACCTGTTCGGCGGGGACGCGTCGAAGTTGACGGCCCTCGAACGTCTCGTCGCCGACCACCTCGGCTTCCGGCACGTGCTCACCAGTGTCGGTCAGGTCTACCCGCGTTCACTCGATCACGACGTGCTGTCCGCGCTGGTGCAGGTCGGTGCCGGACCGTCGTCGTTCGCGCACACCGTCCGCCTGATGGCGGGCCACGAACTCGTCACCGAAGGCTTTCAGCCGGGCCAGGTCGGGTCGTCGGCGATGCCGCACAAGATGAACACCCGCTCGTGCGAGCGCGTCAACGGTCTGCAGGTCGTGCTGCGGGGTTACGCGTCGATGGCCGCCGAGCTCGCCGGTGCGCAGTGGAACGAGGGCGACGTCTTCTGCTCGGTCGTCCGTCGCGTCGCGCTGCCCGATGCGTTCTTCGCCATCGACGGCATGATCGAGACGTTCCTGACCGTGCTCGCCGAGTTCGGTGCGTATCCGGCCGTCATCGCCAAGGAGCTCGAGCGGTACCTGCCGTTCCTCGCGACGACGAAGGTGCTGATGGCGTCGGTGCGCGCGGGCGTCGGTCGCGAGACCGCGCACGAGGCCATCAAGGAACATGCCGTCGCCGTCGCACTCGCGATGCGTGAGGAGGGCAAGGAGCCGGATCTGCTCGACCGTCTCGCCGCCGACGACCGCATCCCGCTGGATCGCGCAGCGCTCGACGAGGCGCTCCAGGACAAGTCGGCGTTCGTCGGATCCGCCGAGACCCAGGTCGCAGCTGTCGTCGCGGAGGTCGAGAACCTCCTGCATCAGTTCCCGGCCGGCGCCAAGTACACGCCCTCGCCGATCCTTTAGTGCGGCACGCACGGGTGCGTCAGCGCAGCAGATCCGGCAGGTCGGCCACCGAATCGATGACGTGGGACGGCTGGAGCCCGAACTCCTCCTTCTCACGTCGGTCGAGGACGTCCTGCCGAAACTTCCCGGTGCGCACAAGCACACCCGTCATGCCGACGACCTGGGCAGCGAGCACGTCGTTGTCCAGGTCGTCGCCGACCATGACGACGTCGACCGGATCGACACCCATGCGTTCGGCTGCGGTCTGAAAGCCAAGCGGCGCAGGCTTTCCGACGGCCTTCGCCTTGTGTCCCGACGCCTGTTCCATACCGGCCAGGTACATCCCGGTGTCGATGCGCAGGCCGTCGCCCGTCGTCCACATCAGGCTCCGGTGCATCGCGACGACGGGAATGCCGCGGCACAGCCAGTCGTAGACGCGGCTGAGGCGTTCGTGGGTGAATTCGGGTCCCGCGCCGCCGACCACGACGACGTCCGGATCGCCGTCGGATTCGTCGACGAATTCGATGCCCGGCATATCGGAGGTGATGTCGCCGTTGTTCACGACGACCGTGCGGGCGCCCGGGTAGGTTTCGCGCAGATGATCGGCGGTAAGGCTTGCAGCGGTGACGATTTCGTCGGCGTGCACTGCCATGCCGACGTCGGTCAGCGCATCGGCGATCTGGGACCTCGTCTTCGACGTGGTGTTGGTCAGGAATGCGCGCGCAATGTCCTTGCTGCTCAGGTACTCCAGCGTCTCCGCGGCGCCCGGCACGGGTTTCCACGACGTGACCAGCACGCCGTCGATGTCGAACAGAACACCACCGATCATTCCCATGGCAAGACTGTAGTCGCGACGTGCAGCGGACGCAGATTTAAGCTCGTGTCATGAACCCGTACACGATTTTTTCCGAGATCATCGCTGGAACCGCCGAGTCCTCCCGTGTCTTCGAGGACGACATCGCCGTGGCGTTCATGGACATTCGCCCGCTCACGAGCGGTCACGTCCTGGTGGTGCCTCGGCAGCAGGCGCGATCGCTCGCGGAACTGGACCCCGAAGTCGGAGCGCATCTGTTCGTCGTCGGGCAGAAGGTCGCCGCGGCGGTGCGCGCGAGCAATCCGCGCGTCGCCGGAATCAACTTCTTTCTCGCCGACGGCACGGTCGCGGGTCAGGAGATCTTCCACGTCCATCTCCACGTCATCCCGAGAACGTCGGGTGACGGCTTCGGGCTCCGTGCGCGCCCGACGTCCCCGTCCCGCGCCGAGCTCGATCGCACGGCCGCGGAAATAGCTGCTGTGCTCGGCTGAACATCACGCCCGTAGTGTTGCTCCGCCGTCGACGTACAACGACTGCATCGTGATGTGCCGGGCGCGGTCGGACAGCAGGAATTCGACGGAATCGGCGATATCCTCGGGCAAGGCGATGCGGCCCAACGGTATTCCGGCCTTGAAGGTGGCGAGGTCGCCCTCGATGACGGGCCGGGCGTGGGCGTCGTCCTCTGGGTCGGGCCACATCGAACGCTGCATGTCGGTGTCCGTCGAGCCGGGTGCGACGATGTTCGCGCGAATCCCGTACTGCGCCACTTCGAGTCCGAGTATGCGCACGAGCATCGTCGCCGCTGCCTTGGACGATCCGTACGCGCCCATCGACATGCGCGGCACCCCGGCTGCGTTGGAGCCGACGACGACGATGGATCCCGAACGACGCTCCCGCATGCTCCGGCCCGTGTGGCGAACCACGTTGAGCAGACCGAACACGTTGACGTCGTAGGTCTTCTGCCACGCGCCTGGATCGGAGTCCAGGATCGACCCGGTCTCGAGAATGCCTGCGACGTGGGCCAGGCCCGTGAGAGGTCCGATCCGCGCGTCGGCGTCGTCGATCGCGTCGCCGACGGCGTCGGCGTCTCGGATGTCGACGGTGTACGCAGGCGTCGCCTCGTCGAGACAATCTGTCGTCTCCGCCAGCGCGGTGGCGTCGGAATCCATCAACGCCAGCCGATGGCCTGCCCGCGCCAGGGTCGACGCCACAGCACGACCGATTCCTCGTCCCGCTCCCACGACAAGTGTTGTCACAGTGTCACTCCCAGCGCTCCGAGGACGGTGCCGAACTTGACGTTCGTCTCCTGCAGTTCGGTATCGGGATCGGATTCGGCAACGATTCCACCGCCGGCGTAGGCAGTAATTCTGCCTGCGCTGCCGTCGATTTCGGCGCAGCGGATCGCCACCATCCATTCGCCGTCGCCGCGTCCGTCCGACCACCCGACAGCTCCGGCGTAGAAGCCTCGATCGCCTTCGAGTTCGTCGATCGTCGCGTACGCGAGTTCGGTCGGAGTTCCGCACACGGCAGGGGTGGGGTGCAGAGCGACAGCCAGTTCCAACGAGGTCACGCTCGGGTCCTTCAACTCGCCGGATATCGGTGTGCCCAGATGCCACAGCTGCGGCGTCGTCGTCAGACTCGGCGTGTCCGGGATGTCGAGGACGGTGCAGAAAGGCGTCAGCGCGGTCCGGATGGCGTCGACCACGAACGCGTGTTCGCGCCGGTCCTTGGTCGAGCGCGCCAGTGATCTGCCGTGTTCGTCGTCGACGCGGGGGTCGGGGTGGCGCGGAGCGGAACCCGCAAGTGGATGGCACGTCACGACGCGCCCCCGTGTGCGGATCAGCACTTCGGGGCTCGAACCTACGAGCGTCTTGCCGACGTGACCGCCGCCCGCTGCGTCGAGATCGACCAGATATCCGTTACCGCTCGGTGTATTCGACACGAGTGCAGCGAGTACGGTCTCGGGATCGACCGGCCGTTCGGCCCGCAGTGACAGAGTCCGCGCGAGCACGACCTTGTCCAGTGGGTTTCCGTCGCTGCGTAGGACATCGACAGCGGTGCGCACGCGGTCGAGATGCTCGCATTCGCGCAGTTCGTCGACGACGAAGACAGGCAACGGTCGGGGAGCACTCGGCGGGGTCCAACGGTCCGTGGTGAAGCAGATCTTCTCGGGCGATGCCAGCGCGCACGGTGCCCCTGCCGCGAACGGAACCGCGCCCACCACCGTGTCGGCAGCGCCGGAGCGGAGCGCGTCGATCGCGTCGACCGCGTCGGTGAACTGTTGTCGCACACCACTTGCCACCACTGTTCCGTGCGGGCGCGACAGCACGAACCGTCCTGATGTCCGGATTCCGATACGTTCGTCCGCCGTACTCGTCTGGGTGCTCATCGGTGTCCCTCGTCTCGATGGGTGTTGTTCCACGTCGGTTCGAAATAGCCTAAACTGGCCGCCGTCCGATAGGTTAGGCTACGTTAAATTCTTCGACGGAGGACGACTTGTGCTGATGGAGAGCGATCATTCCGAGGTAGTGGACATCCTGGGAGTCGGATTCGGACCCTCTAATCTGGGCCTGGCGATCGCGCTGAAGGAGCACAACTCGGAAGTTCCCGACGAACGCCGACTCAGCGCCAAATTCGTCGAACGCCAACCGGAGTTCCGCTGGCACGCCGGCATGCTGCTGCCCGGCACGACCATGCAGATCTCGTTCCTCAAGGATCTGGCCACGCAGCGCAATGCTCGCAGCGAGTTCACGTTCCTCGAATATCTTTCGCACCGTGGACGATTGACGCACTTCATCAACCTGCAGACCTTCTTTCCGTCGCGTGTCGAGTTCCACGACTATCTGACGTGGGCCGCCGACAAGGTTGCCGCCGACGTCGACTACGCGACGTCGGCGACGGCGATCGCCTGGAACGGCGAACACTTCGAAGCGACGGTCACCGGCGCCGACGGCACGTCGCGAATTCTGCGGGCCCGCAACGTCGTACTCGCGGGCGGGCTCACGCCGAAGTTGCCGGACGGCGTCGAGGCGTCGCGACGTGTGTTCCACAACCACCGTCTGCTGGACCACCTGTCCGCCTTGCCCGAACGTCGACACGGTCGATTCGTCGTCGTCGGCGCGGGTCAGAGTGCAGCCGAAGTCGTGGCTCATCTGCACGACCGTTTCCCCGACACTCACGTGCACGGCGTGATCACCAAGTACGGATACAGCCCGGCCGACGACAGCCCCTACGCGAATCGGGTGTTCGACCCGGAAGCAGTCGACGACTTCTACTCGGCGACACCGCAATTGCGTGCGCAGTTGATGGCCTACCATCGCAGTACCAACTACTCGGCCGTCGACCTGCCGTTGATCGAGGACCTCTACGAACGCGAGTACACCGAGCGTGTGACGGGGACGCGGCGACTGTTCGTGCACGGCGCATCCGAGGTGTCGACGCCGGTCGTCACCGAGGACGGCGTCGACGTGACCGTTCGGCATCGACCGACAGGCCGGGACGAGCATCTGCGGTGCGACGCAGTGGTGTTCGCGACGGGATTCCGCCCGCTCGACCTACGCACGGTGCTCGGCCCGCTCGCGGACGAGTGCAGATTCGCCGACGACGGTACGCCCGAGCTCGAGCGTGACTATCGAGTACGCACTGCCGACCACGTCACCGGAGGTATCTACCTGCAGGGTGGGACCGAACATTCGCATGGTCTGACGTCGTCGTTGCTGTCGAACATCGCCGTGCGGTCCGGAGAGCTGGTCGACTCGCTCAGCTCTCGTGCCCTGCTCGATTCGGTGCTCACCCACTGATGAAACTGCCCGTTTTCTTCGCCGCGCCTGCGACGCCGATCGCGACGACCGACATCGTCGTCACCGAATCGACGACTCCGCGCGCATTGACCTGGCGCACGATGTTCGCCGCCAAGAAGTACACCGTGCCCGCCGGAATTATGCTGATCGTGCACCAGCTGTGTGCCGCGCTCGTGCCGGTGATCATGGGTGTCGCCATCGATCGAGCCATCGCTCCGGGTGACCTCGGACAGCTCGTGCTGTGGGTTGTCGTCCTCGGTATCGTGTACGCGGCTGTGTCGGTGACGTTCCGATTCGGTTCGCGCATCGGCTTTCTCGGCATGAATGCGATTCAGCACCACGTGCGCACCACTATCACCGATCGCATTCTCGACGCCCGCGGCATGAGCGGGGAGACGCGTCAGCCGGGCATGCTGCTGAACATCGCCACGTCCGACGCGCGTCAGCTGGCGAGCGCCGTTGCCATCGTCGTGTACCCGGTCGGCGAGTTCGCTGCCGTCCTCGCGTCCGCCGCGATTCTTCTGTACATCTCGTGGCCGCTGGGTCTCGCGATCCTCGTCGCGACGCCGCTGATGCTGTGGGCGATGGATCGCGCGGGGTCACCGCTTCGCGTGCGCAGCATGCAGGAGCAGCAGGCCGCGGGCGAGGCGGCAGGCACGGCGACCGACCTCGTCGGAGGATTCCGCATCGTCAAGGGGCTCGGCGCCGAACACCGAGCAGGCAACCGGTACCGGGGCGCGAGCGAGCGCGCGCTGGACGGAACGCTGAAGGCCAGCGTCGCACGGGCAGGCTATCTCGGGTCGATGGAAGCCGTCGCAGGCCTGTTCATCGCCGGTGTTGCCGTCGCCGCAGGGCTGATGGCTCTCGGCGGTGCGATGACCGTCGGCCAGCTCATCACCGTCGTCGCTGTCACACAATTCGTCATGGGTCCGCTGCAGGCGTTCGCGTCGAACGCGGGCACCATCTGGGCGCAGGCGGTGGCGTCGGCCGAACGGGTGCTGACCGTCCTGCAGGCGCCTCCCGCGCGTCGCGGCGCCGAAAGACGCGACACAGCAACGGGATTCGACATCCGTCTCGACGGCGTGGTCCTGGACGCCGGGCACACCGTGGATCGGCGAATCGCCGAAGGCGAGTTCGTCGCCGTCGTGGCCGACGCGCGTACCACCGCAGAACTTGCCGACATGCTCGCCGGGCTGACGGTTCCAGCCGACGGCGCAGTCACCGTGGGCGGAATCGACGTCGCAGATCTGCCCGACGCCGACCGCCGTCGAACCCTGCTCGTCGCACCGCACGAGAGCGATCTCTTCGAGGGCACCGTGGCCGAGAACATCGCCTCCGGAGTCGACGGCGACCACGGTTCCGACGCCGTCGCACGTGCCGTCTTCGCAGCGGCGTGCGACGACATCGTCGACGTGCTGCCCGACGGCCTGGACACCCCGGTCGGCGAAGCGGGACGGATGCTGTCCGGGGGACAGCGGCAACGCGTGTCGCTGGCGCGCGCGCTCGCCGCGGACCCCCAGGTACTCGTGCTCCTGGAGCCGACGTCGGCCGTCGACTCCGTCACCGAGGCCGCGGTGGCCGAACGGATCGGTCTCGCACGGACGGGACGTACCACGATCGTGTTCACGTCGTCACCTGCAGTGCTGGCCGCAGCAACGACGGTCGTCGACCTCGGCAGCCGTCGGGAAGCAGTGGAGGTGTCGCGATGACGACCGGTACGAAACGGACGACGCTGCCCATCGCCGACACGGCAGCCGTGGTGGCCGAAGTGCGTCTCGCGCTGGCCGGTCAGGGATCGCGGGCCGCGGTCCTCGTGGTCACGATGACGGTCGGAGCCGCGCTCGGTCTCGTGGCGCCGTGGGCGCTGGGCTCGATGGTCGACACGGTCGTGAACGGGGATGCCGACGGCCGTATCTGGTTGCTGGGATCGGTGATGGTGGCCGCGGCGCTCGGGTTCGCCGCCTTCGGCGCGCTCGGTGTCGTCTTGTCGGCGCGGCTGTTCGAGACGGTGCTGGCCCGGCTACGCGAGAAGATGTTCACCTCCAGCCTGGCTCTGCGGCTCGAGCACGTCGAGGAGGCAGGCAGCGGAGATCTCGTGTCGAGGGCGACCGATGACGTCGACGAGGTGTCGAACGCCATCACGAACGTCGTCCCCGCGCTGTCCACGTCGCTGTTCACGGTGCTGCTCACTGCGGTGGGACTGACGGCGTTGGACTGGCGATTCCTGATCGCCCTGCTGGTGGTCGTGCCGATCTACGCGTTGGCCGTGCGGTGGTATCTGCGCAACGCTCCGGAGATCTACGCAGCCGAGCGGGCAGCGATGGGCGTGCGCGCGCAGCATGTTCTGGGGGCCGTGCAGGGTCTGCGCACGGTGCACGCGTACGACCTGGCGCCGACGCTCGCGCGCCGCGTCGGCCTGCACTCCTGGGAAGTGGTGCGGTGGACGATGCGGGCGCGCATCGTGCAGAACCGCTTCTACGGCCGTCTGAACACCGCCCAGTTCATCGGTATGGCGTCGCTGCTGATCATCGGATTCCACCTCGTCGGAACCGACGCGTTGACGGTCGGCGCGACGACGACGGCCATGCTGTTCTTCCTGCGTCTGTTCGAGCCGATCGAGGACGTGCTGCTCGTCATCGACGAATTGCAGTCCGCCCTGGCGTCTCTCGCACGAATCGTCGGAGTGATCCGGGTCGACGACCCGACTCGCGATCGGAATGCGGCTCTCCCGGAGAGCGGCGTCCTCGCGGCGCGCGGCGTCTCGTTCGGCTACCGTCCGGGCCGAACGGTGGTGCGCGACATCGACATTCGCGTCGAACCAGGCGAGACGATCGCGGTGGTCGGCGCGTCGGGGTCCGGGAAGTCGACGCTGGCGGCGTTGCTCGCGGGCGTGCGGACGCCTGCGACGGGAACGGTGACCTTCGGTTCGGCCGATATCGCGGATGCCCCCGACACCGAACGTGCGACGCGAATCACCCTGATCACCCAGGACGTTCACGTGTTCGCCGGGCCGTTGCGCGACGACCTGGCCCTGGCGGATCCCGATGCCGACGACGCACGGATGACCGCGGCACTGGAGACGGTGTTCGCACGCGAGTGGGTCGACCTGCTGCCCGACGGACTCGACACAGTCGTCGGTGCGGGCGGACATCAGCTCACGCCGCTGCAGTCGCAGCAGTTGGCCCTCGCACGACTCGTCCTCGCCGACCCGCCGGTCGCGATTCTCGACGAGGCCACCGCCGATGCAGGTAGCGCAGGGGCGGGGATTCTCGAACGGGGAGCCGACGCGGCGTTGTCCGGTCGCAGTGCGGTGATCGTGGCGCACCGCCTGGACCAAGCCAGGCGGGCGGACCGAATTCTGTTGATGCACAACGGAACCGTCGTCGAGGTGGGAACTCACGACGATCTGATCCAGCGACGCGGACGCTACAGCGAGCTGTGGGACGCGTGGAGCAGGCACCGAACCGCGTAGCCGCCACACCGCAGCATCGACCGATCGAAGACCGATTTTCGTACGAACGAGAGGGACGACCATGGCAATTCCGAAGATCACGAGCTACTCGATTCCCGGCCGTGACGAAGTTCCGGCCAACGTCGTCGACTGGGAGCTCGACCCCGACCGGGCGGCGCTGCTCATCCACGACATGCAGAATTACTTCATCGACGCGTACGCCGACGCGCCCGAGCTGATCACACCCGTCGTCGAAAAGATCTCGGCGCTGCGAGAACAGGCGTCCGAACTCGGCATCCCAGTGGTGTACACGATGCAACCCGGTGACCAACACCCCTCTCGCCGCGGCATTCTCGCGGACTTCTGGGGGCCGGGCCTCGGCGCGGGACGCGACACCGACGTCATCGACGCGCTCGCTCCGCGTCGCGGCGACATCGAGGTCACCAAGTGGCGGTACTCGGCGTTCCAGCGCACCGACCTTCGTGAGCTGCTCGGCCACCACGGGCGTGACCAGCTGATCGTCACGGGCGTCTACGCGCACATGGGCTGCATGCTCAGTGCCGCAGAGGCGTTCATGTCCGATGTCTGCCCGTTCCTCGTACTCGACGCGACCGCGGACTTCTCGCGCGACGAGCATGTCATGGCGGCGACCTACGCCGCCAAGCGGTGCGGTGCGGTCGTCACCGCCACGGACGTTGCCGACGCGCTCGGCCGCCAGCCCGTGGCAGCGGGCGCCGCACGATGAGCTCGTCGGTGGACACGCTCACGCCGCTGGTGCTCGACGGTGTCGTGCCCTATCCCGAGGAGTTCGCAGCCGACTACCGGGACAAGGGCTACTGGACCGGGCAGACGCACTCGGATCTGTTGGCGGACAGCGTGTCCGAGTATCCGACGCGCATCGCGGTGGTCGACGACCATCGCGCGCTGACCTACGCCGAGTTGGCCGATCGCGTCCAAGCGGTGGCAGGCGAATTCGACGCGCGAGGTATCGGCCGCGGTGACCGCGTCGTGGTGCACATGCCGAACACCAGCGAATTCGTCGAGGTCGTCTTCGCGCTGTTCGAGCTCGGTGCGTTGCCCGTCTTCGCGCTCGCAGCACACCGACGAGCCGAGCTCGAACAGTTCTGCCGCGCCACCGAAGCCCGGGCGTACGTCACCGTCGACCGCTTCGGGTCGACCTCGTACACCGAGATCGCAGACGAAATCCGCTCTGCCGTAGCGAATCTGGTCACCGTGGTCGTGCCGGTCGGAAAGCCGTCGTGGGCCACCGCGGACGCGGTGCCGAGGCGCACGCGTGCGTTGCCGTCGGACATCGCGTTTCTGCAGTTGTCCGGCGGAACGACCGGCACGCCCAAGCTGATCCCGCGCACGCACGACGACTACCTCTACTCGGTGCGCGAGAGTGGGCGCATCTGCGAGATCGACGAGACGTCCGTCATGCTTGCGGCACTGCCCATCTCGCACAACTTCACGATGAGCTCTCCGGGATTGCTCGGTGTCGTCGCCGTCGGCGGCAGCGTCGTGATGGCGCCCGATCCGTCGCCCGACACGTGCCTGCGCCTGGTCGAGCAGCATGCGGTCACGCACGCACCGTTGGTGCCCCCGGTCCTGATGGCGTGGCTCAATTCGTCGGCGCGCCGGGTACGCGATCTGACGTCGCTGGTCTCGGTGTGGGTGGGCGGCGCGAAGCTGACCGAGGAAGTCGCTCGCCGGGTTCGCCCCGAACTGGGCTGCTCGTTGACCCAGGTCTTCGGGATGGCCGAGGGGCTCGTCAACTACACCCGCGTCGGCGACGACGACGCCACCGTGTTCGGCACGCAGGGAAGGCCCATCTCGCCGGACGACGAGGTACGCGTCGTCGACGATGCGGGGCAGCCGGTGGAGACAGGAATGCCGGGTCATCTGCAGACACGCGGACCGTACACGATTCGCGGGTACTTCCGTGCCCCCGAACACAATCGGACTGCGTTCACCATGGACGGCTTCTACACCACCGGTGACATCGTTGTCCAGGACGACAGGGGCTATCTCCAGGTCGTCGGCCGCAGCAAGGATCAGATCAACCGCGGTGGTGAGAAGGTCGCGCCTGCGGTCGTCGAGAACCATCTGCTCGCGCACGAGAAGATTCACGACGTCTCGGTCGTCGGCATTCCTGATCCCGTTCTCGGAGAGAAGATCTGCGCGTTCGTCATCCGCCGTGACCCCGACTCCGACGAGCCGACGGCGGGACAGTTGCGGGCGTTTCTTCGTACCCAGCGCAAGGTCGCTGCGTACACCGTTCCGGACAAGTTCGAGTTCGTCTCCGAATTCCCCACGACCTCGGTGGGCAAGATCGACAAGAAGAGCCAATCACGATGACACTCGTCGAAGAGCACCGCACCGACACAGCAGCGGCACTGATGCCTCTGACCGGCGCCCAGCTGGGTATCTGGAATGCACAACGGCTGGAACCGGATTCGCCGTACTACCTCGTCGGCGAGGTGCTCGAGATCGACGCGTCCGATGACGGCGTGCCGATCGACGTGTCGGTTCTGATCGACGCCATCAGCGCCACGGTTGCCGAGGCGGACACGATGCGACTCCGCTTCGTGGCATCCGACGACGGGCCGCGGCAGTGGATCGAACCGGCGGACGCCGTCGACGTTCCGGTCGTCGACCTGACCGGCCAGGCGGATCCCCACGCTGCAGCCCACGAACACGTCACGCGCATTCGGCGGGATGCGGCCGAGGCAGCCCGCGAGATGGTCGATCGAGAACTCTTCGTCTACACCGTTCTTCGGCTCTCCGAGACCGAGGTCTGGTGCGTTCAGCTCTACCACCACCTGATCGTCGACGGTTACTCCGCTGCGATGATCTCGCGCCGTCTCGCCGCACGGTACACGTCGGCGGTGACAGGAAAGACGTTGCGCCCGAACCCGTTCGGCTCGTTCACCGACGTCGTCACCGAGGACGTCCGGTACCGGGAATCCGACGACGCCTCCTCCGATCGGGACTACTGGACGCGGCGGCTCAGTCCGCTTCCCGAGCTGCGCGGACGGTCGACCGGCGACGTCGGGTCGGCTCCGCGGACGCACTCCGCGCGCGCCGTCGTCGAGGCGGACGGGATGGCGTTGCTGAGGTCGATTGCCGAGGACATCGGCTGCACGTGGGCCGACGTGTTCATCGGAGCGTACGCAGGCTTCGTCGCCCGCCTGCAGCAGACCACCGATGTCGTCCTTGCCCTGCCGATCATGGTGCGCACCACGCGCGCGACACTGACCACCCCGTCGATGGCCGTGAACGTGCTGCCGCTGCGTGTGTCGGTGTCCTTGACCAACAACGTCCGGGCACTCGCGACGTCGGTGGCCGCGGCTCTCGGCGAGCTGCGAGCCCATCAGCGCTATCGCGGTGAAGACATCGTGCGCGACCTTTCTGCCCCTGGCGCGGGTGCGCTGCTGCACGGTGTCGGAATCAACCTGAAAGCGTTCGATTTCGAGCTCGACTTCGCCGGGGCGGTCGGAACATTGCGCAACGTCGCGGGTGGTCCGCCCGAGGAACTCGGTCTGACGGCCACGCCCCTCGACGGTGGACGGATGCTGCTCGGCTTCGAGGTCGACGCGAGGGCTGTGTCCGCCGAGGCCGCGGCGGCTCGTGTGCGCGGTCTGGCCGAGCTCGTCGGTGCGCTGTGCGCTCCCGAACGACCGACATTGGCCGACGTCGACCTGCGCGGCAGCGGTATTCCCGCCGGGTGGACGCCGCCTGCATTGGTGCGCGACGCGCCGCCCGTGCGAACGGTGTTCGCGGACATGGTCGTCCGTCATGCGGACGAGGTCGTGCTGGTCGATCACGAGACACGCTGGACCGCAGCCGAACTCGGAGAACGCGTCGGCACGATCGCAGGGGTGCTTCGGCGCCGCGGTGTCGGTGCGGACGACATCGTCGCGTTGGCGCTGCCACGCAGCGCTGACATCGTCGCGAGCATCTTCGCCGTGTGGGAGGTCGGCGCGGCATACGTCGTGCTCGACCCGGCGTACCCGACCGAACGGCTCGACGCGCTCGCTGCCCAGGCGAAGCCGGTGCTTTTGCTGTGTGCCGACATATCGCCGGTGGCAGTCGACTGCGCCGTCCTGCCCCTGAACGACCTGACCGGGGAGGTAGTCCGACTGGGGGAGTCGGCCTCGTCCCGACCCGACGACATGGCCTACGTGCTGTTCACGTCGGGCTCGACGGGTACCCCCAAAGGCGTCGTCGTGCGTGCGGGCGGCCTGGCGCACCTCGTCGCGCGTCAGCGTGCCAGTGTCTACGCCGATGCCGCGTCACGCGTGGGCGGGCGCAGGCTGCACGTCGCGCACACCACGTCGTTCGCCTTCGACGCCTCGCTCGATCCGCTGCTGTGGATTCTCGACGGCCACCGAGTATTCCTGTACGACAGCGAAATTCAGCGCGATGCCGACCTGCAGATCCAGAAGTTCGCGGAGGACGCGATCGACGTCGTCGACACGACCCCGTCCATGGCGTCGTTCCTCGTGGACGCGGGACTGACCGACTCCGGCGTGAACACCGTCGTCGTCGGCGGTGAGGCGTTACCTCCCGCGCTCGCCGCAGTGCTGGGGGCGAGTGCGGCCCGCGTCTACAACATGTACGGACCGACCGAAGCGACGGTCGACGCCATCTCGGACGACGTCGACTCGGGCGTGGTACGCATCGGTCGTCCTCTCGACGGAACCGCGGCCTACCTGCTCGACGGTGCGCTTCGTCCCGTGCTCGACGGCGAGGTCGGCGAACTGTATCTGGCCGGCCCGCAGCTCGCGCGCGGATACCTCGATCGACCGGGTGCCACCGCCGACCGGTTCGTCGCGAATCCGAACGTTCCCGGGCGGCGCATGTACCGCACCGGCGATCTCGCGCGCTGGGACGACGCGACCGGGTTCGAGTATCTCGGTCGCGCCGACGACCAGGTCAAGATTCGGGGCCATCGCGTCGAACTGCGGGAAGTGGAAAATATTCTCGCACAGGTCGATTCGGTGCGTTCCGCGGTTGCCGTCGTTCTCGGGTCCGGGGCAGGCGCCAGGCTCGTCGGGTATGTCACCGCCCACGAAACCACGAGCGGAGACGACATCCGACGCGCACTGCACACGCGGGTTCCCGATCATCTCGTTCCGTCGGCCGTCGTCGTACTGGACGAACTGCCCGTCACCGTCAACGGCAAGGTGGACCGTGCCCGGTTGCCTGCGCCGTCGGCGTCCGGTTCGGTCTCGATCGACCGAACACCGAGCACGCCAGCAGAATTCGCGCTGTGTGCTGTCGTCGGCGAGGTCCTGGGGCACGACGACGTCTCCGTCGACTCCGACTTGTTCACTCTCGGCGGGGACAGTATCGGCGCGATCGCCATCAGTGCGCGATTGCGCGGGCACGGAGTGGTGCTGACACCGAAGGAGATTCTGTCCGGGCGCGACCTCGCTGCGTTGGCCGCCGGGTCTCGGACCCTCGAGCGGCGTGCCGACGACGTCGACGACGACATCGCCGCCGGCTCCACCCCGACGACTCCCGTCATGCGCAACGCGCTGTCCGTCGACACGCTGGATGCGGTGGCGTCGTACGCGCAGTGGACTGCCGTCGAGGTCGACGAGAACGTGGACGTCGAACAGCTGCAGGCCGCACTGCGTATCGTGCTCGACCGCCATGCGGCCCTGCGGATGACGGTGCGCGACGCGGATTCCGTGCACATCCTCGAGTCCGCCGATCCGGCCGAGGTCGCCGAACTCGGGCCGTTGACGAGCGCGGACGCAGGAATTCGAACCGCATGCCTCGCGCACGAGCTTGCGCAGGACTTGAACCCGGTTGCCGGCCCGATGGTGCGGCTCGGCGTGATTCGGGTCGTGGACGGTCCGGACCGGGTGCTGACCGTCGTGCATCATTTCGCTGTCGACGCGTTGTCCTGGAGCGTGCTGGTCGCAGACCTGGTGGCGACGGCGTCCGGCCGTGAACTCGCGAGGACCGACGAACAGTCCTGGCGGCATCGTGCGGGTGAACTCGCCGATCGCGCCTCGTCGCACCGCTATCTCGACGAGCTGGGTCACTGGTCCGCAGTCCTGACGTCGAACCGTGCGGTGTTGACCGAGACCGGGCCACGGCCTGGCGTCGACACCCATGCGACCGCGTCGGTCACCAGGACGACGTCGTCGGGTGCCGTCGCAGCTGCCGTCCTCGACCTGTGCGCCAAATACAGCGCTCGACCCGACGAAGTGCTTCTCCTCGCACTCGCTCTTGCGGTGCGCACCTCGTTCGGTGACCAGGGCGACTTCCCGGTCCTCATGGAAGGCCACGGTCGGGACACCGAGAACGGCGACCGTCGCGGCCGCGGTTCGACCGTCGGGTGGTTCACGACCGAATATCCCGTGACGGTGCCGGGCTCGTGCGTCTCGGCGGACGAGCGGTTCGCCGAAGCACGTTCGGGTGGAGCAGTTCTCGCCGAGATGCTGCATGCCGTCAAGACCGATCGCCGACGCGGCCGCGACAGCGGAGTGGGGTACGGCGTCCTGCGGTTCCTGGACGACGCGGGACGCGACCTCGCGTCGGTGCCCGCACCGCAGATCGTGCTGAACTATCTGGGCGCGTCGACCGGCCTGTCGGGTGTCGGCTGGCGTTCCGCGCCGGGCGACGCGTTCGGAGTCGTCGAACCGCACGGTCGAACACTGTCGGAAGTGTTGGCCGTCAACGTCTTCGCGCAGGATTCGCACCTCGTGGTCGAATGGACGGCGGCGAACGAGCTTCTAGACGCCGACGCGGTGGCCTCGCTGCAGTCGTCGTTCGCCGACGCGCTGGAGAGCCTCGCCGTGCATGCTGCCGTGTTCGACGGTGGACTGAGCGCGGTGGACTGCGACACGGTGTCGGTCACTCAGCGCCAGATCGACGAACTCGAGTCCATCACCGGCCCACTGGACACTCTGCTGCCGCTGTCGCCGCTGCAGGCCGGTCTACTGGCTCACGCCGCGCGCCACGCCGAACGTGACGTGTACACCCTGACGGCCGTCGTCGACTTCGACGGCGACCTGGACCCGCTACGACTGCACGACGCCTTCGACGCGGTCGTGTCCCGTCACCCGAACCTGGCGTCCGGCTTCCATTTCGAGGGAGTGGACGAGCCGGTTCAATCGATTCCACGCGACAAGAGTGTTCGCTGGGACGTGACCGACGTGCGCACGCTGCCTCGACCCGCCGCCGACTCCGTCGCCGCTCTCGTGCAGAACCGCGCCGCAACAATGGTGTTCGACGTCCGACGCGGCCCGCTTCTCGCTGCACATGTGGTGCTGTTGCCGCAGAATCGCACCCGCCTCGTTCTGAATGCCCACCATCTGGTGACCGACGGATGGTCCACCCCCATCGTGCTGCGCGAGCTGGTGCAGCACTACAACCACGGCGGGGCGGGACGTGCACCGGCGGCCGACTACGCCGACTTCCTCGGCTGGTTGAGCCGTCTGGATCACACCGCACTGCGGGAACTGTGGCGGACGCGGCTCGCTGGAGTCACGGAGCCGACGATCGTCGCCCGCGGGACCGGCGATTCCGGAACGGCCGGGTCGTCGACCGCCGTCGAACTTCCATCGTCGACGGGTGAGGCGCTGGCTGGTCTCGCCCGGGAGAACGGCCTCACCGTCAACACTCTGGTGCAGGGCGCGTGGAGCGCGGTGCTGTGCGCTCTCGTCGGGCGAGACGACGTCGTGTTCGGTACCACCGTCTCGGGCCGACCGTCGGACCTCGACCGTGTCGAAGAGATGGTCGGTCTCTTCAGCAACACCGTGCCGGTCCGGATGCAGCTCGATGCACGCCCGTTCCGCGAGGTGCTGCAGCGAAGCCAGTCCGAACAGTACGACCTCGGTGACGCACAGCAACTCCCGTTGTCGGAGATCGAAGCCTGCGCCGACGCCCGTGGCCGTGGTCCGTTGTTCGACACGCTCGTCGTGTTCGAGAACTATCCCGGCGCGTTCGGTGCCGACGACGATTCGTCCGCGGACACTCGCATCCTGGGTATCGGAAACGTCAGCGTCACCCAGTATCCGCTGTCGCTGCTGGCGCCCCCGGGAGACCGATTCACGCTCGTCGTCGATCACGATCCCGACGAGGTAGGTACAGATGTCGTTCGGGCTGTCGTTCAATCTCTTTCGGTGATTCTCGCCGAGATGATCGTCGATCTCGAACGGCCGGCCTCGGACTTCGTGCCGTCGTCGATCCCGATGCTCCCGCCGCGTCAGTCCGGCCGAGCCGCGTCCGTCGTACCGTCGTCGGCGGCCGATCCGATGACTGCCGAGATCGTCGCGACGCAGCTGTCCACCGTGCTCGAGGTACCGATCGGTGTCGACGACGACTTCTTCGACCGCGGGGGACACTCGCTCGCCGCGATGCGTGCGGTCGCTGCCCTGCGTCGCGTGGGAATTGCAGTCACCGTCGCCGATATCTTCGACGCTCGCACTCCGAGATCGATTGCAGCACTGTCGCGTACGCTGGCTGCCCCGCCGGCGCCCGAATCGATCACCGCCGACCCGGTCGTGTCCTCGGCGCAGAAGCGTCTGTGGATACTCGAACGGCTGAGCCCGGGTTCGCACGCACACGACGTCCCCGTCGTGCTCGAACTGGCCGGTTCCGTCGACGTCGACGCGTTACGTGATGCCTGGCGTGATGTTCTGGTGCACTTCGAGATTCTGCGGACGTGCTACCCAGCGGACGCCGGCGGCGACCCACGACCTCACGTCCGGGGTGCGTCGGAGATTCCGGAGCTGGCGATCGTCGACGCCTCGGGTGACATGCAGGAGGCCGTCCAGTCGTACCTCACCGCTCCCGATGCCGTGTTCGACATCGAACGGCGAGTACCGGCCCGCGCGAGCGTGATTCGCGGTAGTGGTGACCGGCTCGTGCTCGTGATCGTCGTGCACCACATCGCGATCGACGGATCGTCGGTGAGAGTGGTCCTGGAATGGCTGGGGCGCGCATACGAGCAGCGGCTCGCAGGGCAGGTGCCCAGGCTCGACACCGGTGCACCGTCGTTCTGGGAGTTCGCGGCCCAGGCCGACACCCCGTCGGACTCGGTGCAGTACTGGTCGAGCGCGCTCGCCGATCTTCCTGCCGAACTCGACCTTCCGACCGACCGGCCTCGACCGCGAGACGCGTCGCATCGTTCGGTGGGCGTGCGCACGGCAGTGAGCGAGGAGACCGCCCGGGAAATGCGCGCTGCCGCCGTCCGTCACGGGGTCAGCCCGCTGATGATCCTCGAGGCCGCAGTCGCACTGGCGTGGAACAGGTTCGGCGCAGGTGTCGACATACCGCTGGGCACGACGGTGTCGGATCGAGAACTCCTCGGCAACGGTCGTTTCCGCGACACCGTGGGCTACCTCGTCAACACGGTCGTTCATCGAATCGACCTGTCGGGCGACCCCACTCCGGCCCAGGTGCTCGAACGCGTGCGCGCAACATCTCTGGCTGCACTCGAACATCAGCACGTTCCGTTCGATCGTGTCGTCGACGCGGTCGCGCCGGAGCGGCTGTTGGGCAGACACCCGCTGTTCCAAACGATTGTCGGCCACGAGGTTCGCGGTGACTCGATGCGGTGGGGAGAGGCGACGGCGACCGAACTGGAACCCGTCGACCCACCTGCCCGCATGGACGTCGCAGTGTGGTTGAGGGAGAGCCGGGACGGTATGGAGGTGGCCGTCGGCGGTGCGGCCGATCTGTTCGACGTCGGTACCACCAGGAACCTCGCCGCCGAGATCATCCGTTCGCTGGACGACGTACTGGAACACCCCGACGAGCCGCTGTCGCGATCCGGTCGAGACGGCCTGCTGTATTCGTCTGTGCGCGAATCCGTTCCGCAGTCGTTGATCCAGCGGTTCCACGATCGTGCCGTGCACGTCCCGAGCGGCGTCGCCGTGGTCGCCGGTGACCGCGTCCTCACATACGGCGAACTCGCGTCTCGCGTGGAGGCGACCGCGCGTGTTCTGACCGAGAACGGTGTGCTGCCCGGTTCGGTCGTCGGCGTCGCGATCGGTCGTGACGAAGACCTTCCGACGGCCCTGTTGGCCGTCCTGCGGTGCGGTGCGGCCTACCTGCCGCTGGATGTCGACTACCCGCGGCAGCGCCTGCAGTACATGATCGGCGACGCGAAGCCGACGTGCGTTCTCGTGCAGCGCGCCACCGTCGACGCGGTGTCGTGGATCGACCTGCCCGCGGTCCTCGTCGACGACGTCGATGTCGTGCGCCGGTCCGACGTCGTCCTGCCCCCGGTGCCGGTGGCCGACGACGCACTTGCCTACGTCATCCACACCTCCGGTACCACCGGCAACCCCAAGGGCGTCATGGTGACGACGGCGAACCTTGCCGCGTTCGCCGACGCCGCGGTTCGGCTGGGGTGGGTCCGGTCGTCCGACACCCTCGTCGCCGTGACGACGGTGTCGTTCGACATCGCGGTGCTGGAACTGTTGTGTCCGTTGATCGTCGGCGCGTCCGTCGTCGTCGTTCCGCGCACGACCGTCGTCGATCCACCGAAGCTCGCGGCGGTGATCGCCGCGTCGAATGCGACTGTCGTGCAGGCGACACCGTCGCTGTGGCGCCTGCTGCTCGGTAGCCTGCGGGACTGTTCCGTGCGTGTGCTCGTCGGCGGTGAAGCTGTCCCGGCCGAACTCGCAGACCAGCTGACGGCCGTCGGCGACACGGTCTGGAACGTGTACGGCCCGACGGAAGCCACCGTGTGGGCCACGGCCGCCGAACTCCGGAGGGGAACGCCCGTCACGATCGGGTCCCCGTGGATCGACGTCGACGCGCGGGTTCTCGACGAGTGGTTGCGCGAGGTGCCGAACGGTGCGGCAGGAGAGCTGTACCTCGGGGGCGCGCAGGTGGCACGCGGCTATCTGAATCGGCCGTCGCACAGCGCGACACGGTTCGTCGCGCACCCGTCGAAGGCCGGTGAACGGCTGTATCGCACGGGCGACCTCGTACGGAAGCGCGACGGCCGGCTCGAATACCTGCGACGCACCGACGACCAGGTCAAGGTCCGCGGTTTCCGAGTCGAGCTCGGCGACGTCGAGTCGGCTCTGCGGGCCCTCGACGGCATCGCCGACGCCGCCGCCAAGGTCGCGGAGATCGCCGACGGTACGGTCCGGCTGTTCGGATACGTCGTGCCCGTCGACGGAATCGAACCGGACGGCGACGTGGTCCGTGAACGACTCGCCGCCACGGTGCCGAATCAGCTTCTTCCGCAATCGATCACCGTCCTGTCGTCGCTGCCTCGTACCTTGAACGGCAAACTCGATCGAGGTGCACTGCCGGTGCCTCGTCGTCGGGAAGAGACTGAAGAGACTGTGGCGCAGGGAGATCGGGCCGCATCGACGATTCTCGGGGACCTTCTCGCCGCGGCATCGGAGGTGTTGGGTACCGAGGTCGCTCCCGACGTCGGTTTCTTCGCAGCGGGCGGCGACAGCATCGCCGCGGTGCGATTCGTCGCGGCCGCCGACAGGCGCGGCGTGACGGTCGAGGTCGCCTCGGTGTTCGAGTCGCACTCGTTCGTCGACCTCGCGGAGGCGGCCGTCCGCAGCAAAGGCGTGGCCGACGACACGTCGACCGAGCTGGTCGAGATCGGCGACGCCGAACGTGAGACGCTCGACGCCGACCATCCGGGGTGGCAGCGGGTTCTTCCATTGACCCCCTTGCAGCGCGGAATGTACTTCCAGTCCGTCACCAGCGGGCAGAGCGCCGACAGCTACCACGTGCAGCACCGATTCACGTTCGCCGAACCGATCGACCGTCGGGCGCTGAACATCGCCGTGGCTGCGGTTCTGCGGCGTTATCCGAACCTGACCGCGGTGTTCACGCACGCGGTGTTCGCGGAGCCGGTGTCGATTCTTCGCCCGGCAGCCGTCGTCGTGGACGAGCAGTTCGTGGAGTCGTCGGTCGACTTCGATGCCGTTGCCGCAGACGAGTTCGCCCGCCCGTTCCGGCTGGATCGGGGGCCGTTGCTGCGCGCGGTCGTTGCAGTTGCGTCCAAGACCGAACAATTGATCGTCACCGGACATCATCTGCTGACCGATGCGTGGTCGCAGGGTGTGTTGTTCGGCGAGTTGTTCGTGCTGTACGGCGTCGCCAGGACACTGGCGGGTCCCGAGACGACCGACGACGACGTCGTCGACGCGGCGCTGCGGGTTCTCGAACCGGCGGCCGACTTCACCGACCATCTGCGACGGTTGTCCGCGCTGGACGACGACGCGGCGCGGGCAGCGTGGGCGCGTCGCCTCGCCGATCTGGACGAACCCACGATCGTCGCTCGCCGCAACGGCCGAGGAGCCATGTCCGTGCCGAACCGGCACACTCGGCGGGTCGACGACACGGTGCGCGACGCCGTGACCGCCCTGGCCGCCGACCTGGGCATCACCGTTTCCGCCATCGTCTCGGCTGCATGGGGATTGACGTTGCGCAGAGTCACCGGCCGAGACGACGTCGTGTTCGGCACCACCGTGTCCGGTCGTGATCCGCGTGTGCCGCGCGCGGACCGCATGGTGGGGTTGACGCTGAACACGGTCCCGGTGCGAGTCACGATGTCGCCGCGAACGACGCTGCGTGAACTCGTGCGCGACGTCTTCGCCGGCCAGGCGTCGGTGATCGACCACCATCACCTGGGGCTCGGTGAGATCTCGCGCGCCGCGGGCTTCGACACGCTCTTCGACACCCTGATGGTGTTCCGCAACGTCGGTGGTGACGCCGATCGAGCCGGAGTGTTCGAGCGTGTCGGCATCACCCACGCGGAGGCGTTCGACGCGACACACTATGCGGTCACACTCGACGTGGATCCGCGAAGTCGTAGCGGCGGAATGGAACTCACGCTGGAGAACCGGCCCGAACTCGTCGACGACGCGACGGCCGGTGCGCTGTCGTCCGTCGTCGCCGACATGCTCGGTGCGCTGGTCGGCGTGACGGGCGCAGTCACGGTTGCCGACACCGGCCGCGACAGAGACGATCCGGAGTCGACGCCGCTCACACCCGCCCGCATTTCGATACCTGGTCCGGGCGATCGCGAGGGAAGCATCGACGCGTTGCTGTCGGAGCGTGCCGCTGCGTCACCCGACGGTCCGGCATTGACGTGTGGCACCGAGACGCTGACGGCACGGCAATTCGACGACCGGGTCACTGCGCTCGCGTCGGTGCTCGCCGCGTCGGGAGTGGGCGCGGGCGACGTCGTGGCCTTGCTGTTGCCTCGCATCGCCGATCACGTCGTCGCCATCTTCGCCGTGATGCGTGCCGGCGCAGCGTATCTCCCACTCGATCGTGCGCATCCGGCTTCGAGACACGTCGAACTGGTTCTGGACAGTCGCGCTGCCGCGATCGTCACCGTCGACACCTTCTCGGACGACGTCGCAGCCGTCATCGCGGCGCTCCCTGCGAGTGTGGACGTGCTCGACCTGTCGGACCCCGCGGTGCGCTCTGTTCTGTCGGGTTCCGCCCCGCCGCCGACGGTCTCCCCGGACCGCATCGCCGGACCAGTTCATCCGGACCAGCTCGCGTACGTGATCTACACGTCTGGCTCGACCGGAAAGCCCAAGGGTGTCCAGGTCGGGCACCGCGGACTCACGGCGATGTACCACAATCACCGCGACGAGATATTCCGTCCCACAGAGCAATCCGTCGGTGGGCGCACTCTGCGCATCGCCCACACGGTGTCGTTCTCGTTCGACATGTCGTGGGAGGAACTGTTCTGGATGGTGGCAGGCCATCACGTGCACGTCGTCGACGAGGCGGCGCGGGCCGATCCGATCGGTCTGGTCGGGCACTACCGCGACGTCGGCATCGACGTCGTCAACGTGACACCTTCCTACGCACGAGAACTGATCGCCGCGGGGCTTCTCGACGGCGAGCGGGCGCCGGTACTGGTGATGCTCGGCGGCGAAGCAGTACCGCAGGAATTGTGGACGCGGCTGCGCGAGCAGGACGGCGTCGACGGGTACGACCTGTACGGACCGACCGAATTCACCATCAACGCCATGGGATCCGCGGTTGCCGACAGCGAGACACCGTGCCTGGGTCGTCCAGTGCGCAATGCCAGTGCGAGAGTGCTCGATTCGGGGCTCCGGTCCGTCGAGACAGGTGCCACGGGCGAGCTCTACATGTCCGGTGACGGAGTTGCCCACGGCTATCTCGGTCGTGTCGGACAGACGTCGAGCGTATTCGTCGCCGATCCGTTCGCGGCGGGTCGGCGCATGTACCGGACCGGTGACCTGGTTCGCTACTTGCCCGGCGGTCGCCTCGAATATCTCGGCCGCGTCGACAGACAGGTGAAGATCCGAGGAATGCGCATCGAGCTCGGTGAGGTCGAGTCCGCGCTCGAGTCCCTGCCCGGCGTCGAGCGGGCTGCCGCCACGGTCCGCGACGACAGTGGCATTCGCCGGCTCATCGGCTACGTCGTCGCGTCCGGTGAGTCTGCGGAAGTACGTGCGCTGCTTCGTGATTCGGTTCCGACGCATCTGGTGCCGTCTCGGATCGTCGTCGTCGAGCACATCCCGTTGACGATCAACGGCAAGCTCGATCGCGCTGCTCTTCCCGAGCCGCCGCGTCGCGACGTCGCCGGTACGTTGCGGACCGACACCCAGCGCCGCGTCGCACATATCTTCTCGGATGTGCTCGGCTGGAACGACATCGGCGGGGACGACGGTTTCGCCGACTGCGGGGGTGACTCGCTCGCCGCCATGCGCGTGGTGTCCCGGGTGCAGCGCGACTTCGGTGTTCGTGTCGAGATCGCGGATCTGATTGCGCGACAATCTGTCTCGTCGATTGCGGATCTCGTCGACGCCGGAGGAAGCTCTTCGGGCGACGACATCCTCCTGCGGTTCCCGACCGCGGCGACGGGTGACCCGCTGTTCTGCGTCCATCCTGCAGGTGGTGTCGCGTGGCAGTTCGCGCCTCTGGCTGCACGGATCGATCGGCCGGTCGTCGGGCTGCAGCTGCCCCAGGAGCGCCCGCACACGTTCGACGAGTTGGTCGAGCTGTACGTGCAGACGGTGCGGCAGGAACAGCCGGACGGTCCGTACGACCTGCTCGGCTATTCGTTCGGAGGAGTGCTGGCCCATGCGATGGCGGCCAGGCTGGATGCGCTCGGTGAATCCGTCGGCTTCGTCGGGTTGATCGACAGCGAACCTGCGGACGGACACACGTCTACCGATACGGCGCGGACAGCGAAAACCGTAGCGCCCGAGCTAGCACCCCATATCGATGCGAACTTCGCCTACACTGCCTCCCTGCTGAGAAATGCGACATCGCCGACATATCGGGGAACGCTGACGCTGTTCGAGGCCCAGCGCTCGAAGCCACCGCTCGGTTTCGCCGATCGGTGGACGCGCGTGCACGACGGCGAACTCGTCGTCCACGCCGTCGATGCCGACCACGACGGGATGGTGGGTGCCGGGGGCTGGAGTTCGATCGTTCCGCTGCTGGCACACGAGAAGGATTCCGATGGGCGCTAGAAGCCGATCGGGGAACACGAACACAACGATGATCTCGGAAGGATCTTTCAGTGTCTGACACACAGTTTCGACGACGTGGTGTACGGATCGTCGCGGCATTGGCCGCGGTGACCATCGGCCTCACGGCGTGCAGCAGCAGCGATGCCGAATCCGACGGCAGCGCCACGACGAACGAGAGCAGTAGCGACACGCGCGTCGTCTCGACCGACAAGGGTGACGTCACCGTTCCCGCCGACCCGCAGCGCATCGCCGTGCTGTCGGCAGGGTTGGCGGGCTACCTCTTCACCCTCGACGCGCCGATCGCGATCACCGACACCCGGTTGCTCGGCGTCACCAACCTCGACGGCGGCTTCCCGCCGCAGTGGGCCGAGAAGGCGCAGGCGCAAGGCACTCAGGAACTGCCCGCAGGTGAAGCGCTGAACATCGAGGCGATCGCGCAGGCCGAGCCCGACCTGATCATCGGTGGCGGGCAGGGTATCTCGGCGGTACAGGCCGACGAGGCCTACGATCAGCTGACCGCGATCGCCCCGACGGTGCTCATCCCGCCGTCGGTCAACACCTGGCAGGGCCAGCTCGAGGCAGTGGCCGACGCGGCCGGCGAATCCGACAAGGTGGACGGCCTGCTCGACGCCTACGAGGACAAGGTGGCCGAGGTCGAGGATGCCATCACGGTTCCGGGTTCCCCCGTCGCGTACTTCCTGTCGTTGAGCACGAACGAGCCGGCGTTCATTCCGCAGACCGCGACGTTGCCGGAACTGCTGAAGACCGTGGGCTTCGAGCCCGACGACGTGTTGACCAAGGCGGACAACCCCGAACTCTACGGATCGGGTGACTCCTTCATCATCAGCAACGAGCTGCTCGGGAACGTCGCCACCGCGCCTGTCGTCATCGTCGTTCCGGTCGCCGGACGCGGCCTGGACGAGCTGAAGCAGGACCCGGCGTACGCGAACCTGCCTGCATTCGCGTCGGGCAAGGTGTTCGAGCTTCCGGCGACGAGCTACCGGCCGGACTACGACGGAGTGATCTCGACGCTGGACCAGGTCCAGACCATGTTCGCCAAGTAAGAAGACTGTTTCAGTCCCCGAAAGACAAGGACTCACCACTGTGCTCACCCGCGAGACCGTCATCGGCGACATCGCCACCGCACTCGACCGGTCACCCGAGAAGATCGACGACGAGCTGAATCTGCTCGACGAAGGGTTGGACTCGATCCGCATCATGGGCCTTGTGGAACGATGGCGGTCCGCGGGCGCTGCGGACGTCGATTTCCCGACGCTCGCAGCCGATCCGACCGTGTCCCACTGGGTCGCGGTTGCGCTCGGCGAGTACTGAGAACACACGAGAGGAAGTTCGATGGCGGGGACCGTACGCGAGGTCGAGATCTTTCCGATCTGCATGCGAGAGTTCGATGTTCTGACGGTGGAGGACGTCACGCCCGGGATGCGTCGCGTCGTTCTCGGAGGTCCGTCGTTGGATCGCCATGTGCGAGACGGTGTCGAGCTTCCTCCGGTGCGGAGCAACGGGTTCGACGACGACATCAAGCTCCTGCCGGTCGACCCTTCCACGGGTGCATTGCCTTTCGAGGTTCCGCGCAACCTCGACAACGGAACCGTCGACTGGCCTGCCGGGTCGTTCCAGTACAGCCGCACCTACACGGTTCGCCGGTTCGACGAGGCGGCAGGTGAACTGGTCGTCGACTTCGCCGCGCACAAGGGAGGTCTTGCATCGGACTGGGCGTACAGCGTCCAGCCGGGGGAGAAAATTCTCGTTGCGGGACCGAAGCATTCGTCGTCGTTGCCCATCGGTGCGGACTGGATGCTCGTGGCCGGGGACGAGACGGCATTGCCGGCCATCGCGCACTGTCTGGAAGAACTTCCTGCCGACATGCCGGCGACCGTCGTCGTCGAGGTTGCCGAGCCGTCGCACCGGCAGGAGCTGAAGTCTGCTGCGGACGTGGACATCACGTGGTTGTACCGGTCGGATGCCGACGGTCGGTCGCGCCTCGTCGAGACCGTGCAGGGCGCGCAGTGGCGGCCCGGTCAGCCGTATCTGTGGGTTGCCGGGGAGGCGTCGACGATCAAGCCGTTGCGACGCTGGGCCAAGCAGGATCGCGAGATCGACAAGCAGTTCGTCGAGATCGCCGGGTACTGGCGGTATCGCGAACCGCTCGCGGTGGAATCCGATCCGGCGGACGCCGTACACGAGATGTCGGAACTGCTTCCGCCGCTTGCGCTTCGCACTGCCGTGACCGTCGGTGTGTTCGCTGCGGTAGACGCAGGTGCGGACTCTGCGGAGGCGATCGCTGCCGAATGTTCCACCGACGAACGCGCGACGGCGAAGTTGCTCCGGCACCTCGCGGTGATGGGGTTGATGACCGTCGACAACGGTCGGTACGCGTTGACGGACACGGGTGCCGTTCTCGCGGATCAGGACACGTTCCTGAGCCAGGCATTGCACTTCGACAAGATCCACACCCGCCTCGACATGGCGTTTCTCGGATTGCTCGAGTCGGTGCGCACGGGATCGGCCGCCGTCGGGCACGGTTTCGCCGACAAGCAGCGCGAGCCGGGCTTTCTCGACGACTTCCACGAGGAGGCAGCATTCGGCGCCGTGTACCGTGCGCCGGCCTTGCCGGATGCCGTCGACTTCGACGGGGTCGAGGTCGTCGCGATCTACGGTGAAGGTGCAGGGGTCTACGCCGACACGCTCGCGCGGCTACGGCCCGACCTGCGCATCAGCCTGGTCGGACTGCCCGCGATGAATGCGCGAAACTACGCCGACGTGTCCGAGGCCCGTCGCGACGGCGTCGTCCGTATCGACGCCAGCGAGTTCACCGTCCTGGGTGACCGAGTGGATCTGGCCATCGTCGTCGACGTTCTCGACCTGCATCCCGACGCCGACGCGCAGGTGCTGCTACGCGCGATCGGCGCGTCGGCGATGCGGGTCGTCGTCATCACCGACCTGCTGGATCCGGCGACGACCGACGATCACGACACCGAAAGCGATCTGCTGCAGCTGTGTCTGCACGGCACAGGCCGACGTACCGAAAGCGAACTTCGGGCGCTGGTCTCCGAGAGTGGTTACGGAGAGCCGCGATTCGGCTCGCTCGGTTGGGGATCGACGGTGGTGGAATTCGCTACGCGTGGCTGATGGGTAGGTGTTCGACCGCACCCCGCAGCTCGAATTCCTTGCGCGAGGACAAGATCGACATCACCTCGTCGCGCGTCGCGTCGTTCGGAAGCCACACGGCGTCGGCGACCGCGGCGAGAACCGTCGAGTCGTCGGCGGCGTCACGGGCGCGGCGGCCGATCAGACCGAGAATTCGGGTTGCCGGATCGGTATGGGGCAGGTCGGCTCTGACGACGTCGAAGGTCCCGTCGTCGCCGAACTCGAGGAAGATCTCCTCGCCCTCGGTGAGATCCAGATCGTCGACGAAACGCTTGATCGTCCCCGATCGGGCCTGCACCGACACCCACATGACCGACTGACTACCGAGCCGAGAGTCGAAGGAACGGGGCGTGCCGGGCCCGACGTTCAGCAGTGCCGCGAGTGCCGACGGCAGATTGAACGCCGATCCTTTGCGATGGATTGCCGTGACGGTGGTACGCCATCGCACGACGCCGTGACCGCGGTACAGGTGTTTGGTTTTCGACGGCGATTTGCGCGGCTTGTAGGAATGTCGACGCCGGGTGACGATCTCGTTCTCGGTCACGAAATCGCCTGTGGACGCATAGGTTCGGATGCTCTGTTCCTTGACGTCGTACGAACCCGTGATCTCCGCGACGAGGCGGTCGATCTCGATGCTGCCGCGGTCGTCGACGATGCTCGCGATCTGGCGGTGGATGGGTACGTACGGCGGAATACCCCAGCGTGTCAGCGCCCACAGGGTGCGGTCGGTCTTGGCGAATCGTGCATCGGTCACGAGGGCGTTGCGGACACTGGAGGCCGACCGTGTCGGTTGCATACGGTCCATCAGGTCCGGCATGGACGTCGGCGTGCCCGTCGACGCCAGGATCGACGCCAGCTGACCGGCGACCGGCAGGTCGAGCGGGACGAGATGGCCGTCGAGCACGCGGTACCCGGCTGCGAAGTCCTCCAATTCCGCTGCGGGCATACCCAAGTGCTCGGCGACGGCGCGGAGAGGCGTGATGCCGTCGATCGTCGAGTTGCGGGCGACGACGGCGGAGAGTTCGTCGCGGGCGGCGTCGCGCGTGGGTGAGAAGACCCAGCCGGATTCGACGGACAAGCGCTCGTCCATCTGAGAGATCAACGACCACAACGGGATACGCAGTGAGGGAATCGTGCGGGTCGTGTCGGGAATCGCGCTGGCGACGCGAGACAGGGAGGCGACGGGACGGGCGACCTCGAGGATGCGGTCCCCGAGCGCTCGCAGGCTCGGGAGCCGTCGAAGCGCGTCGAATGCCCGGGTGCGTGAGCGGTGTTCGATCCGAACAGCGTGTTCCGGGGCGACACGAAGGCGCACTGCCATGTCGTGGACGGGCACGGGATCGGTCGCAAAGATCCTGTCGCGCAACGTGATCGATTCGATTTCGGAACAGGTGGCGAGAAAGGACTCGACCTCGTCGACCGGCGGCAGGGGAGTGGACACTGGGGTGGATCCTCGAATGCGTCGTGACAGGTCGGTGCGAAATGCAACACCTCGACTATACGCTCCAAGCTTCAACCTCGATGGCGTTCGCGAGCGTCGCGATGACGCCGGGAAGTTAAGGTTGCCTTTCCTATGTGTCACACTCGGATGCGTCGACAGCGGCTCATCGAGTGTGAGGACGAGGAGTGAACGATCCCGGCGGTGCACCGACGACGGCCGTTCGTCGCTCGCTGACACAGTGTCTCGACGACGCACCGGACGACGTCGTCGCTCTGATCGCCGACGGCAACGCCGTCGACTACGGCTCGTTGTCGGACTCGGCTCACTATCTCGCCGCCTGTCTGCACCGCTCGGGCGTCGACCACGGAACTCGAGTGGGTGTCCTGGTAGCCGGTGCCGTCGACTTCGCCGTCGCGTTCTGTGCGCTGGAACGGCTGGGCGCAAGCATCGTGCTCCTCGATCACTCGGGCATGCCGGATGTGCTGGTCGACCGGCTCCGTCGCGGCGACGTCGAACGCGTGCTGGGTCACGTCGGCACGGAACACGTCCTCGACGACGTACTGGTCGAAGCGGACGTGACGGAACTGCCGACGATCGTCGCGGGCGACTATTCCCTCACTGTGGTGGTCGACGTCGTCGAGAGTCGTCCGGTACGGGAGATCGTGTTCTTCGAGGACGACCAGGGTCGCGCGGCTGTCACGGCGTTGGTGGCGGGTCTGTATGCCGGCGCGACCGTGGCTCGTGTACCGAGCATCGATAGTGAGCGTAGGCTAACCATGCACACGCGCAGATCTAGCGAAGACGAGGTTCGATGACGGGCAAGGGTTACTACTTCGCCGAAGTGGTCGCGGTCGAGCAGTTGACCACGCACATGGTCCGGGTGACGTTCGGCGGCGACGACGTCGCGCAGTACGTCTCCAACGGCAAGCCCGACGAATGCGTCACCATCTTCTTCCCGCGAGACGGTGAGGACCGCCCACCTGCGATGACCGAGGTCGACGGTCAATGGTGGTACCACGACGTCGAACCCGTGCCCGACGGCCGCAACTACACGGTGCGTCGAATCGATTCGGCGACAGGCACTCTCGTGATCGACTTCGTTGCACACGAGGGAGGCGTCGCAGCCACGTGGGCGTTGAATGCCACCGTCGGTCAGGTCGTGCTGTGGACGCGCCCCCGCTGCTGGTACGACCTCCCCGAGACCGCGGAGTGGCAGTTGCTCGTGGCCGACATGACGGGACTGCCCGCGCTGGGTCGGATCGTCGAGGAACTGCCCAGTGGGGCGAAGGCGCACGCCATCGTCGAGGTGCTCGAACGCGGCGACATCCAGGAGTTCGAGACCAAGGGCGACGTCACGTACGACTGGCGGATCGGTTCCGGCAACGGCGATTGCGCGAGCGTGCTCGAGGGCGCCGTCCGTGACTACGCCCTCCCCGACGGCGAAGGCTACGTCTGGTTCGCGGGCGAGGCGTCGTCGTCACGCGTCGTGCGCAAGTACTTCCGCAAGGAACTCGGTTATCCCGTGCGGCAATTCGAGATCATCGGCTACTGGCGCGTGAATTCCGAACAGTGGCTCGAGAAGTACAAGAAGTATCAGGAGGAGGCGTTGGCCGTGTACAACGGCGCGCTGACCGCGGGCCGTAGTCAGGCCGAGGCGAGCGAGGAATTCGACGCGATGCTGGAGCGGGTGGGGCTGTAGGCGACTTCGTCGCACGTGCGTGCGAATGTTTAGCAGGTCATACATTTTCACTCACGGGTGGCAGCCGACTTGGGCATCAGCGCCGCCGCGGCGAGCATGACGACCGCCGTCACGAAGACACCCACGAAGACCAGATGAACGGCGTCGGACAGCTGCACCGGATCCGGCTCGCCCGATACTCGCGAATTCACGACGGCACCGAACACCGCGACTCCGACGGCACTTCCGATCGAACGCGCGAACATGTTCGTCGACGTAGCAACACCACGCTCTTCCCATTCGACGCTCGTCTGGGCGGCGATGAGCGTCGGGCTGGCGATGAGACCCATGCCGAGGCCGACGACGAAGCAGACCGCCGCGATCATCCAGATCGGGGAATCGGAGCCGACCAGCGTGGTCGCACCTGCGCCGACGACCGCGATCGTTCCACCCGTCATGGCCGTCGCGCGAAACCCGAAGCGTAGATAGAACTTGCCCGACAGCGACGCTGCGATCGGCCATCCCAGCGTCAGCGTCGCCACTGCGAAACCCGCCACGATGGCACCGGTACCGAGGACGCCTTGGACGAACGTCGGAACGTACGAGGTCAGACCCAGCACGATGGCACCCACCAGCAGCGAGATGAGGCTGCTGACGACGAGTACGCGACGCGTGAAGACCCAGAGCGGCAGGATCGGCTCGGCGGCGCGCGTCTGCTGCCACGTGAACAGAGCCAGCGCGACGACGCCACCGACGAAGATGGAAATGCTGATCGGCGACGCCCACGCCCACGACTGGCCGCCTTCGAGGAGGCCGAGCAACACCGCGGCGGCGCCGATCGTCAGCAGGGCGGCACCCGCGTAGTCGATCTTCGGCTTCGTTCTGTCGAGTGCGCCCTCGTGGAAGCGCCGGATCAACACCCACCCCGCCAACAGACACAGCGGAATGTTGACGAAGAAGATCCACCTCCAGGACAGGAACTCGGAGAAGACTCCGCCGAGTGCGGGCCCCAGGACCGCGCTCATCGCCCAGACGCTGGCCAAGTAGCCCTGTGCCTTGGCGCGTTCCTGCAACGTGTAGATGTCACCCGCGATCGTCACGGACATCGGCTGCACCGCGCCTGCGCCGAGTCCCTGCACGGCGCGGAACGCGATGAGGGCGGGCATCGACCACGCGAGGCCGCACAGGATCGATCCGAGAAGGAACACCCCGATGCCCCACAGCATGACCTTTTTTCGCCCGAACAGGTCGGCCAGCTTGCCGTAGATCGGGACGGACACGGCCTGGGCCAGCAGGTAGATCGAGAACAGCCACGGGAACTGACCGAACCCACCGAGATCGCCGACGATCGTCAGCACCGCCGTCGCGATGATCGTCGAGTCGAGCGCGACGAGTGACGTGCTGAGCATCAGGGCGATCAGAATCGGCCCTCGCTCGGACCGGAAACCGACATCGGGCACTTCTTGGTTCGTTGCCATCACCAACCATTGTTCCTCGACACGGGCAGACCGTGCGAGCACACCCAGATAGGGTTGGTCTCGTGCGTCCACAACTCAGCAGCTATGAACACCTCGCCGGGGGTAAGGTTCGCGATCTCTACGTCATCGACGACGACCATCTTCTCCTCGTCGCGAGCGATCGAATCTCGGCCTACGACCACGTTCTCGAGACACCCATCCCGGACAAGGGCCGCGTCCTGACGGCAATGAGCGTGTTCTTCTTCGAGGAGTTGGGTGGCGTCAACCATCTTGCCGGGGACCCTCGCGACGAACGCATCCCGCAGGAACTTCTCGGACGGGCTCTCGTCGTCAAGCGGCTCGAGATGGTGCCGATCGAATGCGTCGCCCGTGGATATCTGACCGGATCGGGACTGTCGGACTACCAGCGCACCGGCGCGGTGTGTGGCGTCGAGCTTCCCGCAGGGCTCGTCGAGTCGAGCAAGCTCGACGAACCGATCTTCACCCCGGCGGCGAAGGCTGCCCTCGGTGAGCACGACGAGAACGTGGACTTCGCGGCCGTCGTCGACAAGGTCGGTGAAGAACTCGCGTTCAAGCTGCGTGAGGACACCCTCGAGATCTACACGCGTGCAGCGAATTTCGCACTGGACCGCGGCGTTATTCTCGCGGACACCAAGTTCGAGTTCGGTCTCGACGCGGACCGCAATCTCGTTCTTGCCGACGAGGTTCTGACTCCGGACTCTTCACGTTACTGGCCCGCCGACGGTTACGAGGAGGGCAAGGTGCAGCCGAGCTTCGACAAGCAGTTCGTCCGCGACTGGCTGACGGGTGAGTCCGGATGGGACCGCCACGGCGACACTCCGCCTCCGGCCCTGCCGGACGACGTCGTCGCGTCGACCCGCGCACGGTACATCGAGGCCTACGAACGCATCTCGGGCCTGAACTTCGACGATTGGGTACACCCGTGACACTCGTTCCTCCCGTCGCCAAGAAGGTTCCGCACGAGCGGACGCACCACGGCGACACATTCGTCGACAACTACGAATGGTTGCGCGACAAGGACGATCCGGAAGTGATCGCCTACCTCGAAGCCGAAAATGCGTACACCGAGCAGCAGACCGCCGGTCTGGAACCGTTGCGCGAGGCGATCTTCGACGAGATCAAGTCACGTACCCAGGAGACCGACCTGTCCGTGCCGACGCGCATGGGGGACTGGTGGTACTACTCCCGCACGCAGGAGGGCAAGTCCTACGGCCTCCAATGCCGTTGTCCCGTCGACTCTCCCGAGGACTGGACGCCGCCCTCCTTGCGAGACGACGTTCCCGGTGAGCAGGTCCTGCTCGACGCCAACGTCGAAGCCGAAGGCCACTCGTTCTTCGCACTCGGCGCATTCTCCATCAGCCGCGACGGCAATCTACTGGCCTACTCGGTGGACGTCGAAGGCGACGAGCGCTACACGATGCGGTTCAAGGACCTTCGTACCGGCGAGATGCTGCCCGACGTCATCGAGAAGACGGCACCCGGCGCGACCTGGTCGTTCGACCACAGCTTCGTCTTCTATCAGACCGTCGACGAGTCGTGGCGACCCGACACGGTGTGGCGTCACAAGCTCGGGACGTCGACCGACGAGGACGTCACGGTCTTCCACGAGCCGGACGAAAGCTATTGGGTCGGCTTCGGATCGACGCGCAGCGAGAAGTACCTGATGATCTGGGTCGGCTCGAAGATCACGTCCGAATGCCTCGTCCTCGAATCCGACGACCCCGAGGGTGAATTCCGCGTCGTGCTCCCGCGCGTCGACGGCGTCGAGTACAGCATCGAGCACGCCGTCGTGAAGGGCGAGGATCGATTCCTCGTCCTGCACAACGGATCCGTGAACGGGTGGGGCACCGACGGAGCCAAAGCCGAGAACTTCATCCTCGCCGACGCACCCGTCGACGACCCGACGCAGCAGACGACGCTCGTTGCGCACCGCGCCGACGTCCGGCTCGAGGACGTCGACGCCTACGCCGATCATCTCGTACTCGGTTACCGCCGGGAAGCGCTGACGCGTCTGGCTGTCTGGCCGCTCGACTCCACCGGCTACGGCACGTACCACGAGCTCGAATTCGACGAGGAGCTCTACGCCGTCGGATCGGGATCGAACCCGGAATGGACGCAGCCTCTGCTGCGATTGGCGTACACGTCGTTCATCACGCCCGGACAGGTGTACGACTACGACTTGTCGACAAAGGAGCTGTTGCTCCGCAAGTCGCAGCCAGTACTCGGTGACTTCGACGCGTCGAACTATGTGCAGCAACGGGATTGGGCGGTCGCGTCGGACGGCACGCGGATACCGCTGTCGATCGTGCGCCGCAAGGACGTGCCCGACGGCCCCGCGCCGACGCTGCTGTACGGCTACGGCTCGTACGAGGCGTCGATGGATCCGGCGTTCTCGGTGGCGCGGCTGTCGCTACTGGACCGCGGCATCGTGTTCGTCGTCGCGCATGTCCGAGGCGGCGGCGAGATGGGCCGGCACTGGTACGACAACGGCAAGACGCTGACGAAGAAGAACACGTTCACCGATTTCGTCTCCGCGGCACAGCATTTGATCTCCACCGGACGTACGTCGCCGGAACATCTGGTCGCCGACGGCGGGAGCGCGGGAGGACTGCTGATGGGTGCCGTCGCCAACCTCGCTCCCGAGTTGTTCAACGGCATCCTGGCGAACGTGCCGTTCGTCGATCCGCTGACGTCGATCCTCGACCCGTCGCTGCCGCTGACGGTCATCGAATGGGACGAGTGGGGAAATCCGTTGGCGGACAAGGAGGTGTACGAGTACATGAAGTCGTACAGCCCCTACGAGAACGTCGAAGCCAAGGACTACCCGTCGATTCTCGCGATCACGTCGATCAACGACACTCGTGTGCTGTACGTCGAGCCGGCGAAATGGGTTGCGGCGCTGCGCGCGACGAAGACCGGTGACTCGGAGCTGCTACTGAAGACCGAGATGAGCGCGGGTCACGGCGGCGTCAGCGGGCGTTACGAGAAGTGGAAGGAAGCGGCGTTCGAGTACGCCTGGATCGTAAGCGCCTCCGGCGCACGTGCATAGAAACGCATAGCCCTCTATGTATTTTCGTGCACGTGCGGCGAAGCCGCCTACCGCCAGACGTACCGCACCTGCGGGCGTCCGGCGCGGCCGTATTCTGTGTTGCGCGTGACGAGGCCGTCGTCGGCGAGGCGTTCGAGATAGCGCCACGCCGTGACGCGCGAGACGCCGACGAGCTTGGCGGCCTCGGACGCGTTCAAGCCGCCCGGCGCGTCACGGACGATGGCGGTGACGCCGTCCATCGTCTGTGGCGCGATGCCTTTCGGTGACGACGCCCGCTCGTCGGCCGTGCGGAGACGGGACATCGCGCGGTCGATGTCGCGCTGGCTCGCCGCGTTCTCACCCGCGGGCAACGCGTCGTGGAACTCGCGATAGCGTTCGAGCTTGTCGCGAAACGCCGCGAACGTGAACGGCTTCAGTAGATACAGCACGACGCCGTGCGCGACGGCCGATCGCACCACGGACAGATCTCGCTCCGACGTGATCGCGATGACGTCGGGGCTCGGCCGCAGACCACCCAGAGCGGCGGCGACGTCGATGCCGTTGGAATCGGGCAAGCCGATGTCCAGGAGCACGAGGTCGACGGGCTCCTCGGCCTCGGTGGCGGCTTTCAAAGCTGCCTGTCCGGTATGCGCCATGCCGACGACGGTGAACCCGGGCACGCGTTCGACGTAGTTCTTGTGTGCCTCGGCAATCAGAACCTCGTCCTCGACGATCAGCACCCGGATCATGCGGGCCGGTCCAGTGGAATACGCGCCGTCAGCACCGACCCGTACGTGATTTCGGACGTCAGCGCGCCGTGATAGCGACGCACGACCTGGGTAACGAGCGCGAGGCCGAGACCGCGCGACCCGGACTTGGTGGAATAGCCTCGCGTCAGCGCTCTTTCGAGAACGTCGGCGGGCATTCCCGGCCCGCTGTCGGAGACTCGCACGAGTAGTTCGGACGCCGAATCGCGCACGGTCACTTCGACCCACGGTTGTTCGGCTTCCTTCGACGCATCGATTGCATTGTCTATCAGATTGCCCACCAGCGTGACCAATTCGCGAGGCGTCACCGAACCCGCGTGATCGAGCGCCGTGTCCTCGGTGATCGACAGCTCCACGCCCTGCTCGGCGGCTTGGCTCACCTTGCCGAGGAGTAACGCCGCGAGGGCGGGTTCGCTCACTGCCGTCATCAGCCGGTCGATCAGATGCTGCGAGAGTTCGAGATCGGCCGTCGCGAATTCGACGGCTTCCTGCGGCCGCCCGAGTTCGACCATCGTGATGACGGTGTGCAGGCGGTTCGCCGACTCGTGCGCCTGCGAGCGCAACGACTCCGCGAAACTGCGCACCGAGTCGAGCTCACCCATGACGCCCTGCAGTTCGGTGCGATCTCGGACGGTCAGGACGTCTCCGAGACGATGACCTTCCCACATCACGGGGTCCTGGTTGACGACGAGTATCCGGTTGTCGGTGACGTGGAGCTCGCCGTGCACGGTTCCGGACTTCATCTGTTGCAACGATTCCGGGAGATCGGTTCGGTGGACCGGGCCGTCGGGAAGATCGAGGAGCCGTCGCGCCTCGTCGTTGACGATCTCTGCGCTGTTCTTGCGGCCGAACACGACGAGGCCCTCGCTGATCGAGTGCAGCACGGCGTCGTGATGCTCGTACATCGAGCGCAGTTCGTCGGGAGCGAGCCCGAGGGTCTGGCGTCGTAACCTTCTCGCGAGCAGAACGGACCCGACAGTCGCGACGACGAACGCAGCGACGACGACCCCGACGATCAGCGGTAGGCCCTGGAAGAACTGGTCGCTGATCTTGGCTCGTGTGACTCCGGCCGACACCAGTCCGACGATCGTGCCCGCGGAGTCGGTCACCGGCGTCACCGCCCGGATCGACGGGCCGAGCGAACCCACGTAGGTCTCGGTGAACGTCTCGCCCTGCAGCGCTCGGTCGATGTTCCCGCTGAACGGTTTGCCGATCAGGTCGACGGTGGTGTGCGTGAACCGCGTGCGGTCCGGCGCCATGACGACGATGAAGTCCACGCCGGTGACGCCGCGGATCTTCTCGGTCTCGGGCTGCAATCGGCCGGTCGGGTCGTTCGACACTATGGCCTCCGCCGTCGACGGCTCGTTCGCGATGCTCGCGGCGATCGCGACGACCTCGCGCCGGGTCGCGTCGTCGCTGTTCGAGCGCTCGTGGACGACCGTCAGCACGCCGCCCGCGAGAACGACGACGGCCATGACGACCAATTGCAGGACCAGAACCTGCCCTGCGACGCTCGTCGGGCGCTTGGCCACGTGCGGTGCCTTCTTTCGTAACTCGAATCTGTGAACAGAATGAACGTATTCGTGACATCGGTCACGGCTTCGACCACCATCGTCCTCTAGCAAGGCGTGATCCAACTCACTCCATTAGTCACAAAGGACATACCCATGACTACCAGCATCGATGCTGACGGAAGCCGCAACCCGGTTCCCGAACCCAAGAAGAAGCGCGACAAGACGCATTGGCTCTACATCGCGGTGATCATCGCCGTCGTCGGCGGCGTCATCGTCGGCCTGACTGCGAAGGACTTCGCGGTCGAGCTCGCAGTTCTCGGAACTCTGTTCGTCAGCTTGATCAAGATGATGATCAGCCCGGTCATCTTCTGCACGATCGTCCTCGGCATCGGATCGGTGCGTGCCGCGGCCAGCGTCGGCAAGGTCGGTGGCCTCGCCCTCGGTTACTTCATCGCGATGTCCACGATCGCCCTCGCGGTCGGCATGGTCGTCGGGAACCTGATTCAGCCGGGTACCGGCCTCGATATCCCCAGCAGCGGTTCCGGTGACCAGTACGCGAACGCTGCGCACGAGGCCGGCGGCACGATGGACTTCATCGCAGGCATCATTCCGGAGACGCTGCTGTCGTCGCTCACGTCGGGCAGTGTGCTGCAGACCCTGTTCGTCGCCATCCTCGTCGGCTTCGCGCTGCAGGCCATGGGCAAGTCGGGCGAAGGCATTCTCAAGGGCATCGGCGCGGTGCAGAAGCTGGTCTTCCGTGTCCTGACGATGATCCTGTGGGTCGCCCCGATCGGTGCTTTCGGAGCCATCGCCGGCGTCGTCGGCAAGACCGGATTCGACGCGGTCATCCAGCTCGGCACGCTCATGCTCGCCTTCTACATCACGTGCTTCATCTTCGTGTTCGGGTTCCTCGGCCTTATCCTGCGCTTCGTCTCCGGCTTCTCGATCTTCAAGCTGGTCAAGTACCTGGCTCGCGAATACCTGCTGATCGTTGCGACGTCGTCGTCCGAGTCGGCTCTGCCGCGTCTGATTGCCAAGATGGAGCACGTCGGCGTCGAGCGCACCACCGTGGGCATCGTGGTTCCGACCGGCTACTCGTTCAACCTCGACGGCACGGCGATCTACCTGACGATGGCGTCGATCTTCATCGCCGACGCCATGAACATGCCGCTGTCGATCCCGGAGCAGTTCTCGCTGCTGCTGTTCATGATCATCGCGTCGAAGGGTGCGGCCGGAGTCTCCGGTGCCGGTCTGGCCACGCTGGCAGGCGGCCTGCAGAGCCACCGCCCCGAGCTGCTCGACGGCGTCGGCCTCATCGTCGGCATCGACCGGTTCATGTCCGAGGCCCGCGCGGTCACGAACTTCTCCGGAAACGCCGTCGCGACCCTGCTCATCGGCACCTGGACCAAGACCGTCGACGCCTCCCGCGTCAAGACCGTCCTCGACGGCGGCCTGCCGTTCGACGAGGCAACGATGGTCGACGACCATCTGCCCGAGGACGACCGTCCGTCCCTCCAGAAGGAGCCTGCGAAGGCGTGAGAGCTGCCGGGTGCTGCCGAATCCCCCCGGCGCCCGGTTCGGTAGAACAGGAGAACGACCTCGCTTACAAGCGGGGTCGTTCTCCTTTTGCGGTAACGCACAGGTAGGTTCGGGGCATGACTGAAGTCCAGAACATCGGCATCAACACGTTGGGCGGAGCGCCCACCTCGCTCGATGAATATGCAGGAAGAGCAGTCCTCGTGGTCAACGTCGCGTCGAAGTGCGGCCTGACCCCCCAGTACTCCACCCTCGAGAAGCTGGCCTCCGAGTACTCGTCGAAGGGACTCACGGTCATCGGCGTGCCGTGCAACCAGTTCGGCGGCCAGGAGCCCGGCACCGCCGAGGAGATCGAAAGTTTCTGCTCCACCACCTATGGCGTCACCTTCCCGATGATGGAGAAGATCGAGGTCAACGGCGAGAACCGGCACCCGCTGTACGCCGAGCTCACCAAGACTGCCGACGCCGACGGTGAAGCGGGCGACATCCAGTGGAACTTCGAGAAGTTCCTGATCTCGCCCGACGGCGTCGTCACCAACCGTTTCCGTCCTCGCACCGAACCCGATGCGCCCGAGGTGCTGGCCGCGATCGACAAGATCCTGCCGAAGGAAACGATCGCCGTTTAGCCTGTCGCCACGCGATTGTCGAGCCTCGTTCACCCTGGTGTGCGAGGCTCGAGCCATGTCTGGACGACTGATCGTGTCGGTGAGCGGAATCAGGGACGACACCTGCGAGAACGTCGTCGAGTTCGCGCAGGAACTCGACAAACGCGGTGTCGCGATGTCGCTTCTCGTCGCACCACGACTGAAGGACAAATACCGTCTGACGCAGGACGAGCTGACGCAGGATTGGCTGCGCAGCCGTCGCGACCGGGGTGATGCCATCGTGCTGCACGGCTACGACCAGGCTGCGACGAAGCGTCGGCGAGCGGAGTTCGCGGCGCTGCCGCGTCACGAGGCGCGGTTGCGTCTGATGGCCGCCGATCGCGTCATGGAAGAGATCGGACTGCGCACGCGTGTCTTCGCTCCGCCGCGGTGGGTTGCCTCGCCCGGAGCTGTGGCCGCGTTGCCCGACGCCGGGTTCCGCATGATCGCCGGTGTGAGCGCAATCCACGACCTCGAGACCGGGGCCGTGCAGCGCGGGCGTGTTCTCGGCATCGGCGAGGGGTTCAAGACCGAACCGTGGTGGTGCCGCGCCCTCGTCATCGGGGCCGGCCGCACCGCGCGACGTGACGGCCTGATCCGCTTGTCGGTCAGCGCAAAGCAATTGGGCCGTAGTGGGCCGCATCAGGCGATGCTCGACGCGGTCGATCTCGCGTTGTACAGCGGCGCCGAGCCTGCCGTGTACGAGCACGTGCGCCGGATTCGCCGGGCGGCCTGACGGCCCCGTGCGCGCGAATGTACAGAGGGCTGTACATTCGCGCGCACGTGGGCTAGATCTCGACGCTGGTCTCGGCGTCGAACGTACGAAACTCGGTGGCGTCGTCGGCCATGTCCGTGAACCGTCCGTAGTAGATGCCGCGTGCCTGCTCGGCGACGACCGCCTGATGGATCGGGAATGCCGCCCGCGGCGCGACCGCACGCAGGAACTCGACGTTCTCCGAGAGCTTCGACCATGGCGCTGCCGTCGGGAGCGCCAGCACGTCGACCTTCTGTTCCGGCACGAACAACGAGTCGCCCGGATGCAGAAGCTGACCGGGATTCTCGGGTGTGCCGAGGAGATAGCCCGTGTTGTCGATCACGGGAAGCTCGGGATGAATCACCGCGTGCGTACCGCCGACGCCGGTGACCTGGATGCCGCCGATCGAGAAGACGTCGCCCGCGTGCGCGGCCGTCCAGCGTTCACCGAGCTGAGACGTCGTCATGGGATCGGCGTACAGCGCGGCACCCGGATTGTCTTGCAGCAGAGCAGGAAGCCGCTCGAGATCGACATGATCCGGATGCTGGTGGGTGACGAGGATGGCGTCGAGACCCGTGATGCCCTCGAACCCGTGCGAGAAGTTGCCGGGGTCGAAGAGCACGGTCGTGCCGTTCAGTTCGACGAGTACACAGGAATGTCCGAAGTGTGTCAGTCGCATGTACTCAACATATGCGCAGTTTCGCGACTGTCGCAGTGCCTGCGTAAACTCTCTTTTGCCGGTAAACATCTTTTCCTAGGAGCTTCCTCGTGGCCCGAGTAGTTGTCGATGTCATGCCCAAGGCCGAAATTCTCGATCCGCAAGGTCAGGCCATCGCGGGTGCGCTGGGTCGGCTGGGCGTCGCCGGAGTGTCCGACGTGCGTCAGGGCAAGCGTTTCGAGCTCGAGGTCGACGACAGCGTCGACGACGCCGAGCTCGAGAAGATCGCCGAGTCGCTTCTCGCGAACACGGTGATCGAGGACTGGAAGGTCACCCGTCTCGCATGAGCGCTCGCATCGGTGTAATCACGTTCCCCGGAACCCTCGACGACGTCGACGCATCGCGCGCAGTCTCGCTCGCCGGCGGTGAGCCCGTCAGCCTGTGGCATGCCGACGCCGACCTGAAGGGTGTCGACGCCATCGTCGTGCCCGGCGGCTTCTCCTACGGTGACTACCTGCGCGCGGGTGCCATCGCTCGATTCGCGCCGGTCATGGAATCGGTCGTCACCGCAGCTCAGGGCGGTATGCCCGTGCTCGGCATCTGCAACGGTTTCCAGGTCCTGTGCGAGGTCGGTCTCCTTCCCGGCGCGCTCACCCGCAACGAAGCGCTGCATTTCGTGTGCCGCGACCAGTGGCTGAAGGTGGAGAACACCGACACCGCGTGGTCGTCGCGCTACGACGTCGGCGCCGAGATCCTGATCCCGGTCAAGAACGCCGAGGGCCGCTACCAGGCGCCGCAGAACGTGCTCGACGAGCTCGAGGGCGAAGGCCGAGTCGTGTTCCGCTACAGCGGATCCAACCCGAACGGTTCGCAGCGCGAGATCGCGGGCATCTGCTCGCCCAACGGCCGCGTCGTCGGACTGATGCCGCACCCCGAGCACGCCACCGAGCCCCTGACGGGCCCGAGCGACGACGGTCTCGGCATCTTCTACTCGGCTCTCGACGCGGTCGTCAACGCCTGACCCACATGGTGTCGGTGGCCGGAACGCACTAGCCGTCGGCAAGTTCACGCAGCGTGTCGGCGAAACGCCCTGTCGGCTCGACGACACCGTTGCGGGACACCTGGCAGTACTCGTCGTCGCGCCAGAAGAACACCTCGCTTGAGAGCTGGCTGGGGGTGTCGGTCGACAGCATGACCGCGAGCTCGAGCAGCAGGTCCGCGGCGCGTTGTGCTTCGTCGTGCGAGCGTAGGCGGTGGCAGTCGATCTCGTATGCGCTCGGTACGGCGAACAGAACGCCGAACGGGGCGTCACCCAGTTCGTCAGCGAGGAAGCGCGGCATGTTCGCCACCTTGGACGCCAGATAGATCGAATCGCCACGCCGAACCTCGACGGCGACGTCGTCTTTCAGCATGCTCTCGTACGTCTCGAACTTCACGGCCGCGGTGTTCTCGCGGCCGAACGCCCACGCGGCAGACAGATCTCGGTTGGCGAGATACCGGTCTGCCACGTTCAGGGCCAGGTTCGGAAACGAGAGGTTGAGTACCCGCCGTGGCGAACCGGGCGCGTCGACCAACGGGCTGGAGTACGAGTACTCGTTCACGATCGACAAGATCTCGGGTGGAACTACTCGTTCACGAAGACGCATGTAGAACTCGTCGTCGGGCATGCCGAGAAGGTATTCGGGGTTCGAAAGACGTTGCGTCTCGAGCGTCGTCGTCACGTGGAACTCGATCATGTCGTCCCAATGTCGGCGATCGTTGACGCTGCACCGCTGCACCAGGTTGTGCAGTCCCATCGTGAATCCCGATTCCATCCGCAACGTCATCCCGTCGATCGTCGTCACCTCGACCCCGCGGCTCTTGCACGCGGCGATCACCTTCATTCGGATGATCGCGACAGATGTTGCGGTAAACGGTTGTTGCGCAAGGTAATTCATGTCAGCTCCCGACTGTCGATGTGGTCTTGTCCTGTTCGACGCAGTGGCTGACACAATGGTTCCCATGTCCTCCAACGCCACTGCTGCCGGTCTGTGCAATTTCGTCGACGTCTCTCCGTCGCCATTCCATGTGTGCCGAACGGTGTCGGTACAGCTCGAGGAGGTCGGATTCGTCCGTGTCGAGGAGACCGAGGGATGGCCGACGGAACCGGGGAAGTACTACCTGATCCGTGGTGGGTCTCTCGTGGCCTGGAGTACTCACGCCGATGGCCCGTTCAGGATCGTCGGCGGACACACCGACAGCCCCAACCTCCGCGTGAAGCAGAACCCGGATCTCGAATCCGCGGGGTGGCAGATGGTCGGGCTCGAACCGTACGGGGGCGCCTGGCTGAACTCGTGGCTCGATCGGGATCTCGGAATCTCCGGTCGACTCAGCGTGCGCGACGGCAGCAGCCTGCGTGAAGTACTCGTCAAGGTCGACGAGCCGATTCTGCGTGTGCCGCAGCTGGCGATTCACCTGTCCGAGGACCGCAAAGGCGTCACGCTCGACCCGCAGCGACACGTCAACGCGATCTGGGGCGTCGGAAATTCACCTCGCTCGTTCGTGGACTACGTGGCCGCACTGGAAGGCGTCGAACCCACCGACGTTCTCGGGTGGGAGCTGATGACGCACGATCTGGCCCCGAGCGCGATCGTCGGCGTCGGATCCGAGCTGGTCAGCGCGCCCCGGCTCGACAATCAGGGCACCTGCTACGCCGGGACGCAAGCGCTGATCGCAGCGGTCGCCGCGCCGACGGACGTCACGCCGGTGCTTGCACTGTTCGACCACGAGGAGGTCGGCAGCATGTCCGACCGCGGTGCATTCTCGGATCTGTTGAACACGGTGCTCGAACGGATCGTGCTCGGACGCGGCGGCGGGCGCGAGGAGTTCCTGCGCACGATGGCGGGCTCGATCTGCGCGTCGGGCGACATGGCACACGCGACGCACCCCAACTACCCGGATCGCCACGAGCCGGCGCACCGCATCGGACTCGGCGGCGGCCCGGTGCTGAAGGTCAATCAAAACCTCAGGTACGCAACGGATTCCGCAGGTGCAGGCGCGTTCGCGTTGGCGTGCGACCAGGCGGGCGTGCCACTGCAGAGGTACGTCCACCGCGCGGACCTGCCGTGCGGCTCGACGATCGGGCCGATCACCGCGTCGCGCACCGGGCTGTCGACCGTCGACGTCGGCGCTGCGCAACTCGCGATGCACAGCTCACGTGAGCTCATGGGCGCGTCGGACATCACGGCGTACGCCGATGCACTGGCGGCGTTCCTGGCGCCTGCGGCGTAGCAATCTCGGGGAGCTGACACCCTTTTTGCACTGCCAACACCCCACATGAGCCGCGAATTCGGGGGCTAGCTCGGCAAGAAGGGTGCTCGCTCGACAAGCCAGGTGCCAGCGGAATCAGAAGCGCACGCAGGCATCGGCCGCGAGCCAGAACAACTGCTCGCGGACGGTGCCCGCTTTGGTCCAGCCGCGGTGCTCCCAGTCGGCCGCCAGCGAGTCACCGGCGTACAGCAACTGCGCGAAGCGCACCCCGCGATACTTCGCGACGGCACAGAACGCCGACGCTTCCATGTCGACCGTCAGACACCCCTCGTCGACGCGCCTCGACACCCGGCTTCGGGTCTCGCGGTACAGCGCGTCGGTGGTCCACGACCGACCGGTGACGTGATCGATGCCCGCCTCGGTCAGCACCTGCTGCAGCAGCGCGACGCCGTCGGGATCCGCATCGACGACGCGACCCGGCGGGAGGTAGTGGAAGGACGTGCCCTCGTCGCGCACGGCGCTGTCGACGACCATGACGTGTCCCATCCCGAGCTGATCGGTCAGCGCGCCCGCCCCGCCGACGGCGACGAACTCCTCGCACCCGAGTGCGATCGCTTCTTCGAGAAACAGGGCGGCGAGCGGCGCACCGACGCCCGGATGGAACACCGCGAGACGCTCACCTGCGCGTTCGATCTCGTAGACCGGGTGTTCGCCGTGCTCGGACCGCAGGATCGACAGCACCCGAGCCTTGCCTTCGCCTGCTATGGACTCGATCACCTCGGCGAAGAAGCAGACGACGGCCTTCTTCGGGACGTCCACCCCCTTGACCACCATCTGCGGCGTGATGACGCCTGTTTCGTCCAGATCGTTCTCGGTCAAAGGGATGTCCACCAGGCCATGTTCGCACAAACGACGAACACTGATTAGAGCCTGTCGGCCTGCACGGATAGACTGACCTCGGCAATTCGCTCCAGGGAAGGACTCACTCCTCGTGTCCGTCGATACAGTGTCAACCGCAGTCGCCACACCGGACGTGGCGCAGCCGTACAAGGAACTCGGACTCAAGGACGACGAGTACGCCCGAATCAAAGAGATTCTCGGCCGTCGCCCCACCGACGCCGAGTTGGCGATGTACTCCGTCATGTGGAGCGAGCACTGCTCGTACAAGTCCTCCAAGGTGCACCTGAAGTACTTCGGCGAGACCACCACCGACGAGATGCGTGAGTCGATGCTCGCCGGTATCGGTGAGAACGCAGGCGTCGTCGACGTCGGTGACGGCTGGGCCGTCACGTTCAAGGTCGAGAGCCACAATCACCCGTCGTACGTCGAGCCCTACCAGGGTGCCGCGACGGGCGTCGGCGGCATCGTCCGCGACATCATGGCCATGGGCGCACGTCCCATCGCCGTCATGGATCAGCTGCGTTTCGGTGCTGCAGATGCGCCCGACACGCGCCGCGTGCTGTCCGGCATCGTCTCCGGCGTCGGCGGCTACGGCAACTCCCTCGGTCTTCCCAACGTGGGCGGCGAGACGGTGTTCGACGCGTCCTACGCCGGCAACCCGCTGCTCAACGCGCTGTGCGCAGGCGTCATGCGCGTCGAGGACATGCACCTCGCATTCGCGTCGGGTGTCGGCAACAAGATCATCCTGTTCGGTGCGCGCACCGGCCTCGACGGCATCGGCGGCGTGTCCGTCCTCGCGTCGGAGACGTTCGACGGCGATGTCGCAGCCGACGGCGAGAAGGGAACTACGCGGAAGAAGCTTCCTGCCGTCCAGGTCGGCGACCCGTTCACCGAGAAGGTCCTCATCGAGGCCTGCCTGGAGCTGTACGCGAACAAGCTCGTCGTCGGTATCCAGGACCTCGGCGGTGCCGGATTGTCCTGTGCTACTTCAGAACTCGCGTCCGCAGGTAGCGGTGGCATGCACATCGCGCTCGAGCAGGTGCCGATGCGCGCCACCGGAATGACTCCGGCAGAGGTGCTGTCGAGCGAGTCGCAGGAGCGCATGTGCGCCGTCGTCACGCCCGAGAACGTCGAGAAGTTCATGGCCGTCTGCACGAAGTGGGACGTGCTCGCGACGGTCATCGGTGAGGTCACCGACGGCGATCACCTCGAAATCACGTGGCACGGTGAGACCGTCGTCGACGTTCCGCCGAAGACCGTTGCGCACGAAGGCCCGGTCTACACCCGCCCGGTGCAGCGTCCCGACACCCAGGACGCACTCGTCGCGAATTCGACTGCATCGCTGACTCGTCCGCAGACGCCGGACGAGTTGAAGGCCACGCTCCTGAAGATGATCGGTTCGCCGCAGCTGTGCAGCCGCAAGTTCATCACCGAGCAGTACGACCGCTACGTCCGCGGGAATACCGTCCTCGCCGAGAACGCTGACGCCGGTGTGGTTCGCATCGACGAGAAGTCCGGCCGCGGCATCGCGCTGGCCACCGATGCGTCGGGCCGCTACACCGCGCTCGATCCCTACCAGGGTGCTCAGCTCGCGCTGGCCGAAGCCTTCCGCAACGTCGCCGTCACCGGTGCGACCCCGAAGGCCGTCACCAACTGCCTCAACTTCGGATCCCCCGAGGACCCGGGTGTCATGTGGCAGTTCCAGCAGGCCGTCCGCGGTCTGGCCGACGGCTGTGCCACCCTCGGCATCCCGGTCACCGGCGGCAACGTCAGCTTCTACAACCAGACCGGCTCGGAAGCCATCCTCCCGACCCCGGTCGTCGGCGTTCTCGGTGTCATCGACGACGTCCACCGCCGGATCCCGACCGGCCTCGGCCTCGAGCCCGGCGAGACGCTGATTCTGCTCGGCGACACCCACGACGAGTTCGACGGTTCCATCTGGGCGCAGGTCGAGCACGATCACCTCGGTGGCGTGCCGCCGAAGGTCGACCTGGCACGCGAGCAGCTCCTCGCGGACATCCTGCTCGCCGGGTCGCGCGACGGCCTGATCAGCGCCGCGCACGATCTGTCCGAGGGTGGACTCGCGCAGACCGTCGTCGAAGCCGCGTTGGCCGGTGAAACCGGTTGCCGCATCCTGCTTCCCGAGGGCGCGGATCCGTTCGTCACGCTGTTCTCCGAGTCCTCCGGCCGCGTGCTCGTCGCCGTGCCGCGCACCGAGGAGACCCGTTTCACCGGCATGTGCAGCGCCCGTGGTCTGCCGTGGACACGCATCGGCGTCGTCGACGAAGGCTCGGACGACATCGAAGTTCAGGGTCAGTTCTCGGTCTCCATGACCGAGCTCCGTGAAACCTTCGAGGGCACCCTTCCCAGACTCTTCGGGTAGGCCATGTCCGGGGGAGAGGCATCGGAGGGGACAGTCGACACGGTAGAGCGCGAGCACTCGCACTACCGTCTCCCGATCGAACTGTCGGTGCCCTCCCCGGACAAGCACCCCTTCGTCATGTGGCTGTGGGGGCTGCTGAAACTCGACTTCACCGGAATCGCGTTCGGCGCGTTGTTCTTCTGCTGGTCGCTGACGCCGTCGCTGCTGCCGCGCGATTGGCTGTTCCAGGGGCTGATCGGTGGTATCAACGCCGCCATCGGCTACGGCTTCGGCGTCGTCGTCGGGTGGGCGGTACGTCGGTGGTTCCTGGGCGGCAAGTCCTGGTGGCCTCTGCCGCGCAAGGTGGAGCTGTACGTCAAGTTCGCGATCGTTCCGATCGCGGTTCTCGCCTCGCTGTACATGCTGTATCTCTCGGCCGGTTGGCAGCGTGAGCTCGCCGCACTGATGGATGCCGAAGGCACGACGACGACCGGCTACTTTCGCACCGGCGCGTTGAGCATCGGCGTCGCCGCGCTGTTCATCTCCGGTATGCGCGTGCTCCGCGATTTGGTGCGCTTCGTGGCGCGTCAGGTCAACAAGATCGTCAAGATGCCGCGCGAGGTCGCCAACGTCATCGGCGTCGTCCTCGTCGTGGTTCTCGTCATCGCGCTCGTGCAGGGCGTCCTGCTGCGGGCGGTGTCCGACGTCACCAATTCCGTGTTCAGCCTGCAGAACAACGAAACTCGCGACGGCGCTGTCCAGCCCCTGCGGCCGGAACGGTCGGGTAGCCCGGTGTCGTTGGCGCCGTGGGACACCCTCGGATTCGAGGGCCGGAACTTCGTGTCCAGCGGACTGAGCGCGGACGAGATCTCCGACGGTCTCGGCCGGCCCGCGCTCGAGCCCATTCGTGCGTACGCGGGCCTCGAGACCGCGGACACCCAGGACGAACGTCTCGACATCGTCGTCCGGGAGCTCGAACGGACCGGCGCGTTCCAGCGGCAGGCGCTGGTCGTCGTGCCGACGACCGGGACGGGCTGGGTCAACCCGACGGCGATCGAAGCCGAGGAGCTCATGTTCGCCGGCGACGTCGCTACCGTCGCCGCGCAGTACTCGTATCTGCCGAGTTGGATCTCGTTCCTCGCCGAGCGCGACAAGGCCGCCGAGGCCGGCAAGGCCTTGATCGACAAGGTTCGCCAGCGCTGGCTTCAAGAGCCCGAGGCGACGCGTCCCCGGCTGTACGTCTACGGCGAGAGCCTCGGCACGCAGGCGGGCGAAGGTGCGTTCGACGGCCTTGCCGAGATCCGCGACAGCGTCGACGGCGTGTTGTGGGTCGGCCCGCCCAACGCGAACCGGTTGTGGTCGCAATTCGTGACGCGACGCGATCCCGGCACGCCCGAAGTGCGCCCGGTCTACGCCGACGGCCTCGTCGTGCGGTTCGCCGACAACTCCAGCGGCATCCCGCCGGAATCGGAACCGTGGCTCAGTCCGCGGGTTCTCTACGTGCAGCACGCGTCCGATCCGGTGGTGTGGTGGTCGCCCGACCTGCTGTTCGAACGCCCGGACTGGCTCGCCGAAGCGCCGGGGCCGGACCGTCTACCGGACATGCGGTGGTTCCCGATCGTCACGTTCTGGCAGGTCGCGGCCGACCTCACCAATGCGGCAGGCGTCCCGGACGGACACGGCCACAACTACGGAACCCTCGTCCTCGACGGCTGGGTATCGGTCGCCGCGCCCGAGGGCTGGACGGCCGAGGACACCGAGAAGGTCCGCGCGGTCATGGACAAGTTCGCCGGCCGCGACGGTCCGGAGAAGTGAGGGCCGTCCTCCTGGGGGCCGCGACGACGGCCTGGAGCACGGTCGTCGTGCCTGCGCTGGGTCTGTCGCCCCGCCGTCGGGCCGTGGTGAACGCGGCGTTCGGGGTATCGCTGGCTGCCGTCACCCGATCACCCCTCGGGCCGTGGCGCGCGGGACTGCGATGGGGGCTCGCGGCTGCTGCCGTTCCTGTCACCGGTGCTGCGGTCGTCGCGGCGGTACCCGCCCTCGCCGCGAACGTCAGGCCGTCGGACGACGACCTCGCCGAGTGGATCCTCTTTCGCATCCCCGTCGGAACCGTCGTCGCCGAGGAGTTGATCTTTCGCGGAGTGTTCGACGCGGTGGCACCGCGATGGTCGCCGATCTTCTTCGGCCTCTGGCACATTCATCCGGCCCGTGCGGCGGGCGACTCCGTTCTCGGAACCATTGCCGCCACCTCTGCCGCGGGCGTGCTGTTCTCGTGGCTGCGCCGTCGTAGTGGCAGTGTGCTCGCGCCGGCGTTGCTGCACTACGCGATCAACGCGTCGGGAGCGGTGTCGGCCGTGCGCGCGCGTCGCTACGACACGGAATTAGGCTGAACGACGTGGCTCCGACGAAAACCGTGACCCCCGAACAGGTCCGCACCGCCGTGCTGGCCGTCGCCGACTGGGTGCGCGACGGGTCCCTGGACAAGCCCCCGCGGGCAGCGCTTGCCGACGCCGTCCGCACCACCGCGAGGACGCTGGCCCAGGTGGCGCCGGGATCGAGCGTCGAGGTGCGGGTGCCGCCCTTCGTCGCGGTGCAGTGCATCACCGGCCCGCGGCACACGCGGGGGACGCCGCCCAACGTCGTCGAGACCGACGCACGGACCTGGCTCGAGATCGCGCTGGGGGTCCGGTCGTTCGACGACGCCCTCCGCGACGGGGCGATCAGTGCGTCGGGGAGCAGGGCGTCCGAGGTAGGGCACTGGTTGCCGATCCTGCGTGCCTGAACGCCCCCGAGGTGGACAGCGGGTGACGACAAAGTGCTCGGTTCGGGAATGGCGCAGGGCCGTCGATGCGTTGACATGTCTCGCGTGCCCGTAGACTGGGCACGGCCCCCCGCCCCATCCCCCAAGGGAGCAGTGCTGTGACCTCTGCCGATTTGTCGGTCGACAGTCCAAATCTTCTGGTAGGCAAGCCCCTCGACGAACCCGAGAACGAGCCTCGAGAAGAGTGCGGCGTATTCGGAGTCTGGGCTCCGGGGGAGGATGTGGCCAAGCTCTCGTATTACGGGCTCTATGCGCTGCAGCACCGCGGCCAGGAAGCTGCGGGCATCGCGGTCTCCGACGGTTCCCAGGTCCTGGTGTTCAAGGATCTCGGTCTCGTCAGCCAGGTCTTCGACGAGCAGACCCTCGGCGCCATGCCGGGGCATGTCGCCGTCGGACACTGCCGCTATTCGACCAGTGGCTCGGTCACCTGGGAGAACGCGCAGCCGATCTTCCGCACCACGACCGCGGGCACGGGCATCGCGCTCGGCCACAACGGCAACCTCGTCAACTTCGCGGACCTCGCCTCGCGGGCTCGCGAGGAAGGCCTCATCAGCGATCGCCTGCAGGGCAACGGGACGTCGGACTCCGACGTCGTGACCGCGCTGCTCGCGCACAAGGCGGCCGACCGCACGATCGAGCAGGCCGCGATGGAACTGCTGCCCACGCTGAAGGGCGCGTTCTGTCTCACGTTCATGGACGAGCACACGCTGTACGCGGCTCGTGACCCGCACGGTATCCGCCCGCTGTCGCTCGGACGTCTCGATCGCGGTTGGGTCGTGGCCAGCGAGACGGCCGCGCTCGACATCGTCGGTGCCGCGTTCGTGCGTGACATCGAGCCGGGCGAGCTGCTGGCGATCGACGCCGACGGTGTCCGCTCGTCGCGGTTCGCGGCCCCCGAGCCCAAGGGCTGCGTGTTCGAGTACGTCTACCTCGCGCGTCCCGACAGCGTCATCGGCGGGCGTTCGGTCCACTCGACGCGCGTCGAGATCGGGCGTCGCCTGGCACAGGAACATCCCGCGGAGGGCGACCTGGTGATCCCGGTACCCGAGTCGGGTACACCTGCCGCGGTCGGCTTCGCGCAGGGCTCGGGCATCCCGTACGGCCAGGGTCTGATGAAGAACGCGTATGTCGGGCGCACCTTCATTCAGCCGTCGCAGACCATCCGTCAGCTCGGTATTCGCCTCAAACTGAATCCTCTCAAAGAGGTCATTCGGGGCAAAAGGCTTGTCGTGGTGGACGATTCGATCGTTCGCGGCAACACCCAGCGTGCGCTCATCCGCATGCTGCGCGAAGCAGGTGCACTCGAGATCCACGTCCGCATCGCGTCGCCGCCGGTTCGCTGGCCATGCTTCTACGGCATCGACTTCGCGTCGCCCGCCGAGTTGATCGCGAACGGCGTCGACGCCGAGGACGGCATTCTCGAAGGCGTGCGCCAGGCCATCGGAGCCGACTCCCTCGGATACATCTCGACCGAGGGCATGATCGCGGCCTCCGAGCAGCCGGAGTCGCGTCTGTGCACGGCATGCTTCACCGGCAAGTACCCGATCAAGCTGCCCGCCGACAACGCGCTGGGCAAGCATGTCCTGGAAGGTCTGCTGGCGACGGCTGCCGGCCAGCCCGTCGACGGCGACAACGCGAACGTGAGTGCACTGAGCAGGCCCTGACACCTGCCGTGCGTGGGAATACGTAGAGGGCTATACATTCCCACGCACGGTCGGCGGAGCCGCTTACAGGCTGATCGTATGGTCGGCCAACCAGGAATTGATGCCGACGACTCGCTCCGCCGCGTGACGGGCATGCACATCGTCCTGCGCCCCGAGGAGCTTCTCGACCTCCGTCCGGTCCAGAAGGGCGCCGACGGGTGCGTTCGAATCGTCCAGCACCGCACCGAGTTCCTGAAGAATCGTCTTCGCGTAGTGCGGATCCTGTGTGCTCGGATACGGGCTCTTGACGCGCTGCACCACCGACTGCGGCAGTAGATCCGCCGTCGCTGCCCGCAACAGGCTCTTCTCTCGACCGTCGAACGTCTTGAAGGCCCATGGCGTCCCGAACACGTACTGCACCAGTCGGTGATCGCAGAACGGCACGCGAACCTCGAGGCCGACGGCCATGCTCATCCGGTCCTTGCGTTCGAGGAGCAACGGCAGAAAACGCGTCAGGTACAGGTAGGAGATCTGCCGCATCCGCGCCTCCAACCCCACATCGCCCGTGCGCGTGGGCACCTCGGCGAGTGCGCGACGGTACTGCGCCTCGTAGTAGGAGTCCATGTCCAGTTGCGCGCGAACATCGGGCGCGAACGCAGCCATCGTGTCGCGTCCCTGGGCCATACCGCCTGCGAGCCACGGGAACGTATCGGCGGCAACGACTTTCGGATCGTGGAAGTCGGCGTAACCGCCGAAGACCTCGTCGGCGGACTCACCCGAGAGTGCGACCGTCGACTGCTCCCGCACCGCTCGGAACAACAGGTAGAGCGATGTGTCCATGTCGCCGAGACCCGGGTAGTCACGGGCGGCCAAGACCGCGGCGCGGTGCGCGGGATCGAGCAGGTCGTCGTTGCCGAGGACGATGTCGCGATGATCGGCGGCCACGTGGTCGGCGACATCGCGGACGAATTGCGTGTCGGGCGCGTCGCGAAGTCCGTCGGCGACGAAATTGTCTGCGTAGCCGACGAAGTCGACGGCGAACGATCGCACCGCTCCCTTGTCCGCCGCAGCCAACTGCTGTGCTGCGAGAGCCGTCAGCGCCGACGAGTCGAGTCCGCCCGACAGCAACGTGCACAGCGGTACGTCGGCGATCAACTGGCGAGAGGCTGTGTCGTCCAACAACTCTCGAACGGTGGCGATCGTCGTGTCGAGGTCGTCGGTGTGCTCGTGGTCGTCGAGGCCCCAGTACCGTACTTCCCGAAGCCCGTGCGCGGACACGCGGACGACGTGGCCCGGCGGTACCTCCTTCATGCCGTCGAACACCGCGTTCGACGGGTCGGCCACGAAGCCGAGCAGCCGGCGGAGGCCGTCGACACCGACGTTCTTCGATGCGAGGGGATTGGCGAGAATCGCCTTCGGTTCGGAGCCGAACAGGACGCCGTCCTCGGTTTCCAGGTAGTAGAGCGGTTTGACGCCGAGGCGGTCACGAACGAGGAGAAGTTCCTGCGTGCGCGAGTCCCACAGCGCGTACGCGAACATCCCGTTGAGATGTTCGACGGCGCCCTGGCCCCATTCCTCGTGTGCGTGCAGAACGACCTCGGTGTCGCTGTTCGTGGTGAAGGTGTCGGGGAGCGACCGACGCAGTTCCCGGAAGTTGTAGGTTTCGCCGCTGTAGACGATGACGGCCTCGGAGCCGTCCGGTCGCGTCAGCGTCATGGGTTGGTGACCGCCGGGGATGTCGATGATCGCGAGGCGTCGGTGGCCGAGCGCGGCATGTTCGGCCGTCCACAGGCCCTCGTCGTCGGGGCCCCTCCGGCTCATCGTGTCCGTCATCGCACGCAGTGTCCCGGTTTCGTTCCGTAGGTCGCGTCCGTAGGACACCCACCCCGTGATTCCGCACATGTTCTGCCTCCCAGTTCGTGGTCCGAAGACCGCTCGGACGATGCAGCATGAACGTTACGCCCGCTAACTAAGTTTTTCGAGGACCAGCGAGTGCGCCCACCGAAGACCGGCTCCGGTACCGTTAGTGCGCAACTGTGCGCGTCACCGCGCAACCGAATTACGAATACAAGGCTGGAGCCGCATGACCGAGGATTCCCGACCACCCCACGCAGCATCTTCGGGCGGTGCTTCCTACGCCGCGGCAGGCGTCGACATCGAAGCAGGTGACCGCGCGGTCGAACTCTTCGCACCACTTGCCAAGAAGGCTTCGCGACCCGAGGTCATGGGTGGCCTCGGTGGATTCGCGGGCCTCTTCTCGCTGAAGGGCGACTACCGCGAGCCGATCCTCGCCGCCTCGACCGACGGCGTCGGCACCAAGATCGCCGTCGCGCAGGCGCTCGGAAAGCACGACACCGTCGGCCTGGACCTCGTGGCGATGGTCGTCGACGACCTGGTCGTCTGTGGCGCGGAACCGCTGTTCCTGCAGGACTACATCGCGGTCGGCCGCGTCGTGCCCGAGATGGTCGCGGAACTCGTCAAGGGCATCGCAGAAGGCTGCGTCATCGCCGGCTGCGCCCTGCTCGGCGGCGAGACGGCCGAGCACCCGGGACTGATGGCCGACGGCGACTACGACCTGTCCGCGACAGGCGTCGGCGTCGTCGAGGCCGATGCGGTGCTCGGACCCGATCGTGTGCGTCCCGGTGACGTCGTCATCGCGATGGGATCGTCCGGTCTGCACTCCAACGGTTACTCGCTGGCCCGCAAGGTCCTGCTCGAGATCAACCACATGGACCTGGGTGGACACGTCGAGGAATTCGGTCGCACGCTCGGTGAGGAACTGCTCGAGCCGACGAAGATCTACGCCAAGGACTGCCTCGCGCTCGCCGCGGAGACCGACGTGCGCACGTTCTGCCACGTCACCGGTGGCGGACTGGCCAACAACCTCGCCCGCGTCATGCCTGCCGGTCTCGTCGCCGAACTGGACCGCGCGACGTGGAGCCCGGCGCCGGTGTTCTCGCTCATCGCGCAGCGCGGACGAGTCGAGCGTGCAGAGATGGAACAGACGTTCAACATGGGCGTCGGAATGGTCGCCATCGTCGCACCCGAGGACGTGGACCGTGCTCTTGCCGTGCTGACGGCACGCCACATCGACTGCTGGACTCTGGGAACCGTCAAGAAGTCGACGGACAAGTCGGAGACCGTCGAGCGTGCGCACCTGGTGGGCAACCACCCGCGTTTCTGAGAAACGACGAGAACAAGTGAGGGGGAGCCGCAGTGCGGCTCCCCCTCACTTGTCATGTATCGCTGTTCAGCGTCGCCAGTCCTCGTACTCGTCTTCCTCGACTCGGGAATATCCATCCGAGTCCGAGGTGATGCCGCCACGATGGGAGTTGGACGAATGACCGGAGAGCTCTCTTTGCAGACTCTCCAAGTCGGTTGTCGGCGAGCTGTACTTCAGCTCACGAGCGACCTTTGTCTGCTTTGCCTTAGCCCTGCCTCGGCCCATGGCGTTGCCCCCTCGCGGACTTGCGGGGCGGCCTGGGGAAATTTGGGCGCCCCGTTAGATTTGGTATTTCTTCCTGGCACACACTCTAGCGCGCGAATGGCTCAGATGCTCATACGGACTCCGTATGGCGCCTGTTCGCTTCATCTCAGAATGTGTCTGCACGGTAACTACCAGCATAAACGTCGTGAGGCCGGGTAAGGATCACGATTTGGATCCGACGCCCAATGCCGCTCTGACGTCGCGTTCGACCTTCGTCGCAAGGTTCGGCGACTCCAGAAGTCGCGTCAGGCCGTCGACATCGGTGCCCTCGAAGAGGTGTCTCACCGTGACGCCGTGTGCAGGCACGTCCTCGACGACGACCGCGTCACCTGCAGTCAACACGCCGGTCTCGATCACCCTCAGATACGCGCCGACGTCACCGCGTTCGGTGAACCGTCGGACCCAACGGGGCTCGTCGACCCACCGGGCGAAGGTGCCGCACGGGCGCCTGGGAATGGTCACTTCGAGCAGCGTCGTGCCGACCCGCCACCGCGATCCGATCACGGCGTCGGTGACGGCCACGCCCGACGTCCGCAGGTTCTCGCCGAACCAGCCGGCCGGGACGTCGCGATTCAGTTCCGACGCCCAGCGCGCGGCCTCGCTCTCGTCGTACGCGTAGAGGGCCTGATCGCCGCCACCGTGGAACTTCGTGTCACGGCTGTAGTCACCCGACAGACCGTGCTCCCCGACGTCGACGGGGCCGACTGCGGGCCGTTTGTCGATCGCCGAATCCACGACTGCGCGACGCCCGAAGGGAACGTCCGCGTGCACGACGCAGACGGCTTCGATCCGGCCGGTCATCGGCCGCGAAGGCGATCGACGGCCGCACGGCCTGCCTGTACGTCGTCGTAACTGGGCACCGAGTCGGGATCGATCGACGCGGCACACGGGCCCGCGACGAGTTCGGTGTCCACGGGAATGGTGCGCTTGAGAAGCGCGAGAGCGATCGGGCCCAATTCGAAGTGATCGACGACGGTACCCAGACGTCCGACGGCTCGCCCTCCGGCAGTGACGTCGTCGCCGGTGACGGGACGCCCGTCGGCGGACCCGTCGAGATGCAGCAACACGAGATGGCGAGGTGGCCGGCCGAGATTGTGGACGCGCGCGACGGTCTCCTGCCCGCGATAGCAGCCCTTGTCCAGATGCACCGCGCCGTGCTCGGTGACACCGCCGATCCAGCGCACCTCGTGCGGGATCGTCTTCTCGTCGGTGTCCATCCCGATCCTGGGGCGTAGCGATTCGACGCGCAGCGCGTCGAACGTCCACGTGCCGGCCGGGGTGGCACCCGCGTCGCGCAACGACGTGAACCAGGTCGTCGACGAGGCCCGGGGGACCAGCAGGTCGAACGCGTTCTCGCCCGGCCACGGCATGCGGCGCACGAACCCGCCGCCGTCGAGGGCGACCGCGTCGTAGATGCCGTCCGGGACAGGTGCACCGACGGCCTCGAGCACCGTGGCGGCAGTAGGACCCAGGAGGCTCAGGACGGCCAGTTCGCTGCCGTCGCGTGGTTCGGCCTTGGACCAGAACACCATCTTCTTCAAGAACGCGAGCAACGCCGGTCCCGAGGCGGCCTCGGTGTCGATCCAGGTGACGCCGTCCAGGTCGGTCTGCACGAAGTGATGCTCGACGCGGCCGTTGACGTCGAGAGACAGATTTTCGGCGGAGGTGCCGTCGGCCAGGGTCTTCACGAGCTGACTGGAGATGGTGTCGAGCCAGGTCAACCGTTCGTCGCCCGCGATGGCGATGACGAAGCGGTGTGATCGATCGACGACGGCCGCGCCTGTCGCCGCGTCGCGTTGCTCGCCGAACGGGTTGCCGTAGTGCCACGCCACAGCATGGTCGGGCGAATCTTCGGGAGAAGGCACTGCGTCGGGGAGAGTGAGCAGAGGGCTCGGTGGGATCGCGACGGTATCGGACACGTTCTCCATAGTAGGAGCACGACCCGCGTGGCTAAGCTGCCTCCATGTCGGAACGCGTAGTAGTCACCCTCGACGGGCAAGTTCACGACGCGGACGCTCCGCTTCTGTGTGCCGACGACCTCGCGGTCGTTCGAGGGGACGGAATATTCGAAACACTCCTCGTGCGCGGCGGGGCGCCCTGTGGCGTCGAAGCCCATCTGGCCAGGTTGACGGCGTCGGCAGCGGCACTCGACCTGCCCGCACCCGACCTCGACGAGTGGCGTCTGCTCGTCGCGCAGGCCGTCGACGAATGGTCGTCGCTGTCCACGGACGAAGGTGCGCTGCGGCTGGTGCTGAGCCGTGGCCGCGAGAGCGGCGGCGACCCGACAGGTTTCGCGACTGTCGGCCCCGTGCACGCGCGGGTGGCGAAAGCTCGCTCGGAGGGGGTGTCCGCGATCACCCTCGCGCGCGGCTATTCGGTGGATTTCGCGGCCGACGCCCCGTGGCAGTTGATGGGCGCCAAGACGCTGTCGTACGCGACGAACATGGCGGCTCTACGGCACGCGGCCCGCATGGGTGCCGACGACGTCGTCTACACGAGCAGCGAAGGACGCGTTCTCGAGGGCCCGCGGTCGACCGTCGTGCTCGCGCGCGGTAAGACTCTCGTCACACCGCCGGCCGAGCACGGCATCCTCGCGGGTACCACCGTCGACGCGTTGTTTCGGGTCGCGGAGGGCAAGGGGTTCACCTGCGAGCGGGCGGATGTCTACCCCGCGGATCTCGTTGCGGCCGATGGTGTTTGGCTCGTCTCGTCCATCACGCTCGCGGCTCGTGTCGTGACGCTGAACGGAGTGAAACTGGGTGTCCCGGAGATCGCCGAGGACGTCCGTTCCATGGTCGACACGGCCGTCGAAACGGCCGACGCCGAGGCCGCCGACTCTTGAGCTACTACTACGCGTAGTAGTACATTCGAACTCGCTGCGGCAAGCCTCTTGTGCAGCGGCAACAGCGTTGTTGCCCTCCCGCGAGTTCGGAGTTGCTCATGGACGCCTTGGACGTCTCGAGGTGGCAGTTCGGAATCACGACTGTCTACCACTTCATCCTTGTTCCGCTGACCATCGGTCTGGCGCCCATCGTTGCCGCGATGCAGACGATGTGGGTCGTCACCAAGAAGGATTCCTGGTATCGGCTCACCAAGTTCTTCGGCAAGCTGTTCCTGATCAACTTCGCGCTGGGCGTCGCTACCGGCATCGTCCAGGAGTTCCAGTTCGGAATGAACTGGAGTGAGTACTCTCGCTTCGTCGGCGACGTGTTCGGTGCGCCACTCGCGCTCGAAGGTCTGGTCGCGTTCTTCCTCGAATCCACGTTCCTCGGACTGTGGATCTTCGGCTGGGGCAGGTTGCCCAAAGTGGTTCACCTGGCGACGATCTGGCTCGTCGCGATCGGTGTCAACGCTTCCGCTTTCTTCATCATCGCCGCGAACTCGTGGATGCAGCATCCCGTCGGGGCGATCTACAACCCCGAGACCGGTCGCGCCGAACTGACGAGTATCTGGGAGCTGCTGACCAACAGCACGGCGCTCGCCGCATTCCCGCACGCGGTGGCAGGCGCATTCCTGACCGCGGCGACGTTCGTCGCAGGCATCTCGGGGTGGTGGATGGTCCGCGAGGCGCGTAAGAATCGAGACGTCGACTCGCGGAACATGTTCCGTCCTGCGGCGCGGATGTCGTTCGTCGTCATGATCGTTGCGGGCGTTGCGCTCGCCGTCACCGGCGACGTCCAGGGCAAGCTCATGTTCGAGCAGCAGCCGATGAAGATGGCGTCGGCGGAATCGTTGTGCAACACCGAAACCGGTGCATCGTTCTCGTTGCTGACCGTCGGCACGCACAACAACTGCGAATCCGTCGAACATCTCATCTCGATCCCCGGCCTGACCTCGTTCCTCGCCGAAAACGACTTCGGCGCAACAGTTCAGGGAGTCAACCAGTTGCAGGAGCAGTACGAGCAACAATTCGGACCGGGCAACTACCGTCCGAATCTGTTCGTCACGTACTGGGCGTTCCGCATGATGATCGGCCTGGCGGCCGGTTCTGCGCTCCTCGCCCTGGCGGGCCTGTGGGTCACCCGCGGCGGTCGCGTTCCGAACCAGACGTGGTTCTCGTGGCTCAGCCTGGCTGCGATCCCGACGCCGTTCCTCGCCAACAGCGCAGGGTGGATCTTCACCGAGATGGGGCGCCAACCCTGGGTCGTCGCACCGAACCTGAACGGGATCGACCAGATTCGGTTGACCGTCGACCAGGGTGTGTCGGATCATCCGGTCTCGCTGGTGATCGCGTCGCTCACTACCTTCACACTGCTGTACGCCGCGCTCGGCTGCGTGTGGTTCTTCCTGATCAGGCGCTACGTTCTCGAAGGCCCGCTCGAGCACGACGCCCACCCGCACGCCGTCGACGAGTCCGACGCCGACACCGCCCAGCTTTCGTTCGCGTACTAGGGAGACGATCATGGGACTTCAGGAATTCTGGTTCGTCGCAATCGCAGTACTGTTCGTCGGCTACTTCGTCCTCGAAGGCTTCGACTTCGGAGTGGGAATGCTCATGCCGATTTTCGGCCGGGAGGGGAGCCTGCGGAACGACCCATCGAGGCGACATGCCGATCCCGAGGTGGGGGAGAAGCGGCGTCGCGCGGTCCTGAACACCATCGGACCGGTGTGGGACGGCAACGAGGTCTGGCTCATCACGGCAGGCGGGGCGTTGTTCGCGGCGTTCCCCGAGTGGTACGCAACGCTGTTCAGCGGCTTCTACCTTCCGCTGTTGCTCATCCTCGTCGCGTTGATTCTGCGAATCTGCGCGATCGAGTACCGCGGCAAGATCGACGACCCGGTGTGGCGACGTCGGTGCGACCTCGGCATCGGAATCGGTTCGTGGGTGCCGTCGATCCTGTGGGGCGTCGCGTTCGCGAACATCGTCGACGGGGTGGCCATCGACGAGAACAAGAAGGTCACGGCCGGGTTCTTCGACCTGCTGTCGCCGTACGCACTTCTCGGTGGGGCGACGATGGCCCTGGTGTTCGCGCTGCACGGTGCCGTCTTCATCGCTCTGAAGACGTCGGGTGACGTCCGCGAGGACGCAGTGAAGATGGCTGTGCGACTGTCGGTTCCGGCCGTCGTCGTCGGCGGCGGATTCGCTCTGTGGACACAGCTGGCTCACGGCAAGAGTTGGACGTGGATCATGGTCGCGATCGCCGCGGTCTCGCTGATCGCCGTCGTCGCACTCACCGCCCGCGTCCGAGAGGGCTGGGCCTTCGTCTTCACGACGGTGGCCGTCGTCGCCGTGGTGGTCCTGTTGTTCGGCTCGCTGTTCCCTTTCGTGATGCCTTCGACGACGGACCCGAGCTTCAGCTTGACCATCGCCAACGCGTCGTCGAGCCCGTACACGTTGAAGGTGATGACCTGGGCGGCAGCATTCGTGGCTCCCGTCGTCATCGGTTACCAGGCGTGGACGTACTGGGTCTTCCGCAAGCGAATCTCCACCGCACACATCCCGGAGTCGATCGGACTGACGGTCAGGCCGCGATGACCACCACCGAGAAGCCGTCGCGCGGCCCGATCGACCCGCGATTGTGGCGATACTCGAAGTCTGCGCGCCGGTATCTCGTTCTGACAGTTCTGTTCTCGATCGTCGACACCGCAGGCATCATCGTGTCGGCGGTGATGATCGGCGAGGTCCTCGCAGGCGTCATCACCACCGATGCGCGGTCCATCGCGGAGTGGTCGACCCAGTTGTGGATCCTGTTCGGCGCCATCGTCGTTCGCGTTGCGGCGACCTGGTTGCAGTCGCGCTACGGGCACCGTGCGGCGTCGCGCGTCGTCGAGGAACTGGAGAACGACGTCGTCCGCACTGCGTCCCTCGGCGATCCCCGCGTGCTCGCATCGGAGCGCAACGATGTCGCGACGGTCGCGACGCGGGCGCTCGGCGGCCTCGCGCCGTACCTGACGGGCTACGTGCCGTCGTTGATCCTGGCGGGAACGTTGACACCGGCGACGTTGCTGGTCATCCTGTTTCAGGATCTGACGTCGGCCCTGATCATCGTGTTCACGCTTCCTCTCATCCCGATCTTCATGATCCTGATCGGGCTGCTGACGAAGGGGCGGGCGGAGAAGACGCTCGTGTCGATGACGCGTCTGTCCTCGCAATTGCTGGATCTGATCGCCGGACTTCCCACGCTGCGAGCGCTCGGCCGTGAGCGTGGACCAGCGGAACGCATCAGGGCACTCGGCGACGCACACCGTCGGGCGACGATGCGAGCGCTACGTATCGCGTTCCTGTCCTCGATGGTGCTGGAACTGCTTGCGACACTGTGTGTTGCGCTCGTCGCCGTCAGCATCGGACTGCGGCTGGTGTTCGGTGACATGGCGCTCGAAGCAGGCATCATCGCACTCGTGTTGGCCCCCGAGGTGTACGTGCCGCTGCGACGGGTCGGCGCGCAGTTCCACGCCGCGGAAGACGGTGTGGCGGCATCGGTGAAGGCGTTCGCCGTGCTCGATCGGGCACCTGCGCGGCAGGCAGGAACGCGTGCGATCGATGCGGCAGGCGCGACGATCACCCTGACCGGCATCTCGGCCGACGCGCGGGATCGGTCGGCGCCGCACGACCTGAACGCGTCGTTCCGTCCCGGGGCCGTGACGGTGCTCGCCGGCCCGAACGGATCCGGCAAATCGACTGCGTTGCACGTGATTCTGGGTCTCACGACGCCGTCGTCCGGTCACGTCACGATCGGCGACGTCGATCTCGCGGAGTTGGACAGCCCCTCGTGGTGGAGTCAGGTCGCGTGGCTGCCGCAGCATCCGGTGATCCTGCCGGGGACACTGGACGACAATCTCGCTCTCACCGGTGCGCGTCCGGATCCGGAAGTGCTCCGACTGGCATGCATCGCAACGGGATTCGACACGGTGCTGGGCGAACTGCCGTCGGGATGGGACACGGTCGTCGGGACCGGTGGCCTCGGTCTGTCGCTGGGGCAGCGCCAACGGCTGGCCCTGACACGGGTACTGACGTCGTCGGCGCCCGTCGTTCTGCTCGACGAGCCGACCGCGCACCTCGACGCCGACAGCGAACGAACAGTGCTCGCGTCGGTGCGCCGGCTCGCGGCACAGGGAAGAACCGTCGTGATGGTGGGACACCGGCGCGCAGTGCTGGACTCCGCCGACGTCGTGGTGGAGGTGACGTCCGATAAGCTTCCGTGACCTGCGTCGGGCAACGTCGTTGCTCGAACTCGAGCCGAAGCGCGTTGCACTGTCGGTGGCGGCAGGCGTCGCCACCCTCGGCAGCGCCCTGACGCTCGCGGCGGTCTCCGCGTGGCTCATCACCCGCGCCTGGCAGATGCCGCCGGTACTGGACCTGACCGTCGCCGTCGTCGCGGTGCGAGCCCTCGGCATCTCGCGAGGGGTGTTCCGCTACCTCGAACGGCTCGCGACGCACGACACGGCCCTGCGGGGCACGACGGCGGCGCGCACACGGCTCTACGAGCGTCTGGCGTCCGGGCAGCCTGCCGCTGCGGCAGGGCTTCGCCGTGGAGATCTGATGACGCGTACCGGCGCCGACGTGGACGTGCTCGGTGACGTCGTCGTCAAGGCCGTCGTTCCGATTCTGGTGTCGACGATCCTGATGGTGGCGGCCGTCGTACTGCTCGGGTTCGTGTCGATCGGCGCCGCAGCGATCCTGTTCGGTGTGTTGGTGATCGCCGGAGTGCTGGCGCCGATACTGGCTGCGAGATCGGCGTCGATCCACGAGTCCGAGGGCGTCCGTTCGCGTTCGGAATTCGCCGAAGCCGCCGTGCGTGCGCTCGACCACGGTGCCGAGCTCCGAGTCGCGGGACGCCTGACCGAGACGCTCGACGAGATGTCGGCCGCCAACCGGCGTGCAGTCCGCGCGAAGGACCGCGCGGCGACGTCCGGAGCATTCGCCGACGCGGCGCTCCCGCTGTCGATCGGCGCGTCCGTGCTGGGGTCGCTGCTCGTCGGTATCGGACTGTACGGTCCCAGCGGCGGCGCCCCGGGCGGGATGACGCCGATGGCCCTCGCGATCATCGTGCTGGTCCCGCTGGCGGCGTTCGAGGCGACGTCGGCGCTGCCTGCCGCGGCGACGGCCCTGACCCGAGCACGGCTGTCGGCGTCGCGCATCGTGGCGCTGCTCGACGACGCAGGCCGACCTGCGCAGGCATTCGGGTCATTCCTTCAGACTCCACTGCAGCAGCTCGATGGGCTTCAGAACCGCGTCGGTGCCGTCGGGCTGCACTGCGGCTGGCCAGAATCGACCGTCGTCACGCGACAGATCGATCTCGACCTTCCCGCGGGCAGCCGCGTCGCCGTCGTCGGTCCGAGCGGCGCGGGTAAGACGACGTTGCTGATGACGCTGGCGGGACTCCTCCCACCCGTCGCGGGACGCGTCGACGCCGCGGGGGCCGTGTTCTTCGCCGAGGACGCGCACTTGTTCGAGACGACCATCCTGGAGAACCTGCGGGTCGTTCGAGGGGACGTCGACGCGGACACTGCACGTGCGGTGCTGGACAAGGTCGGACTGCGACAGTGGATCGACAGCGTGCCCGACGGCGTCGACACGGTGCTCGCCGGAGGCGCCGACGCAGTCTCCGGTGGCCAACGTCGTCGCATCCTGCTGGCGAGGGCTCTGTTGTCCGAGGCCCCGGTCCTGCTGCTCGACGAGCCCACCGAGCACCTCGACGACCAAGGCGGGGCACAGCTGCTGCGGGCGTTGCTGGACGCGCGGTCCGGGCTCGTCGATCCGGAACGCACCGTGGTGCTGGTCACGCACCAGTTGCCCGAGAGAACCGGCGCTGACCTGGTCGTCGACCTGTCCGACGCTACGCAGGATCCGGCGCTCGAATAATCCTTTGCCGAGCAACGAATCTCCGCGTACTTTGTTGAGTACACGAGAGAGGAGGTGGTCTGAAGTTGAAGAACTCTAGGACGCGTGAGGTGGCTGCCAGCTAGCCGCTGTCGCTGACGGATTCACCCCCGCGCACGCGGCGAGCGAATCCACGGCAGTTACCCGGCCCCCGAGCCCCCGGTCCGTCCGACCGGGACCTGCACCAGCAGGTACGGCTCGGGGGCTGTTCCGCTTCGTGGGCCGACATACGACACTGCCGCACGCTCACAACCGACATTTTCGGTGTGAACGCGCGGCAGGGTTGTACGAAGTCAGCCGATGTAACGGGAGAGGCGAGCGGAGAGGCGCGGCGTGAGTTCGCCGTCGGCGCCGATGCGCTCTTCGACGTAGGCGAGATCTGCACCCTCGACGATGCCGTACAGACGCTTGGCGCCGCCGACGAGTGCGCCGGACGTCGAGCGAATGACCACATCGGTGGCCAGTTCCCACGACGACTGGTTGAGTGCGTGGCCGTAGTACAGCTCGACGACGCCGGTGCTGTGCGTCAGCAGCAGTTCCAGAACTTCCTCGTTCTCGCTGCCCTTGACGCCGTCGCCGCCGCTCACGCGCCAGAATCCGGCCTCACGAAGGTCGGGATGGGCGTAGTTGCCGTCGGAGTCGAGTCGCCAGGAGCGTGATTCCCACCCCAGGTACGGGCCACCGTCGTGCGAGACGACGATCTGCTGACCGAACGCGTACTCGACGCCGGATTCCGGATCGCGGCCCTCGCCCTCGCCGCGCCACACACCGACGAGCGGGAGCAGCGCGAGCAGCGCAGGGTTCAGATCCGGGCCCAACCGTAGGTTGGCGGTGTCGTCCGGGTGCGGCAGATCGGGCAGCGTCGGGATGTTGCGCGTCGACGTCGACGCGAACTTCTCGGCTGCCTCGGCGATCGCCTCGTTGCCCGACCGAGTCTCGTCCGGCTGGTCGGCGGCGCGATCACTCACGATTCGTCGGTGACCAAGCGGTAGACGACGTACAGCGAGAACGCGATGATGGCGACTGCGGCGAGCGCCAGGAGGACCTCGAAGAAGATGACCACGACGCCAGTTTAGACCCAGGGTTCTTCTCGGTCGCAGAGCGGTCCCGCGCGGACACACGCAATAGTGTCTTTTCCCAACGATCGGCCACGCGGTTTATCGGTTGGCCCTCGATTAGCTCGTAATCTCGTTCGGCACGGTACCTTTCCCTCGTGGCGTCGGGCCCGGGGTGTGAAATGCCCGGCGCTACTGGTGTGTTCGAGTGTTTCGAATTCTGGGGAAGGACCTGAATCCATGCGTCGCCGATTGCGTGCAGGCTCGTTGCTGTCTGCGTCCGTGGCACTTGCCGCGGTTGTGCTTCTAGTGGCCCCACCAGCAGTTTCGGCTGCTCCGGACTCGGGTTCGGCCGACAGCGGTTCGTCCGGCACCGGTTCCTCGGACGAACCGAACATCGACCCGAACAACTACGCGCAGGACTGCCCGGACGTGCTGATGCTCGCGGTGTCCGGCGCCACGGACTCGGACTCCGACCGTGATCCGCTCAACGAGGAGCCCCGATCGGTGGCGTCGAACTGGGTGGGAAACGTCACACTCCCTGTCGGCCAGGTCAATGCGGGAAGTCCCGGCAGCGTGGGCTGGCTCTACGTGCCGTACCCGTCGACGTACGGGCTCGGGGTGCTGAACGACGTCGAGACGTACCAGCAGTCCGTCGCCGACGGGGTGGCGTCGACCAACCGCCTGCTCGACGAGTACAAGACCAAGTGCGGCGACGCGACGAAGTTCGTGCTCCTCGGCTACAGCGTCGGCGGCGAGGTCGTCGAACGGGTGGCCGTCGAACTCGGACACCGTGATTCGAACGCGTCGGTGACCGGCGACGACATCGCAGGCGTCGTGATGATCGGCGCGCCGTACCGTCCTGCGGGCGCGCCCAACTTCGACGAACCCGGCCCGTCCGGTGGCGGCTTCCAGGCGCAGGCGCCGAGGGACTACGGCACTCTTCGGGACAAGGTGACATGGTCGTGCCGTCCGTACGACCTCGCATGCGACGCCCCGGACAACATCCTGGCGTTGAATCTCGCTCTCGGAGTGCTCGGCCAGATGCGGTTCACCGTCCTGAACCCCGTCCAGACCGTCGCGGACTTCGGACGCACGGTCGCGAACATCGCGACCAGGGCCATCATCGACATCGCCACGAACAAGAACTGGCTCGAATCCGACGAGACACTGCTCGAAGTTCTGCTGAAGGTGTCCGACCAGACCTACCGTGTCGACGAAGGCGCTGCCGTCGACGCGCTCAGCCCGGATCAGCTTCTCGCGGACCTGAATTGGGCCATGGGGCCCGGAGTCGAGACGGTCAGGAACAAGCTGCGGGCAGAAGGTGAAGGCCTCGTCGAGAACAACAAGGGAATCGTCGACGTCGTCGTCGAGCCGTACATCTTCATCGGCTTCCTCCAGCACCTCCTCTACTGGAACAACAATCCGAACGACGGACGCGAGTGGGAGAGCGAGAAGATCGTCGCGTGGGTGACGGATCTGGCGAAGACCGAGCGGGATCGGAAGGCAGCGGAGAGCGCCGCACCGGCCGATGCAGCCCCCGAACCCCGACCGGAGGCAAACCCCGTGCCCGCGCCCGCGCCCATGCCCGCGCTCGTTCCCGAGCCCGGCACGGTCACCCGGGACAGCGATCTCGGAGCGTTTCTCGATTCGCTCGGCGTCGTCGTACCGGAGGGCGTCTTCCCGCCGCAGAACGCCCGGACCCAGGAGTAGGACGGCGAAGCCGCAAAAGCCCCACACCTTTCGAGAAGGTGTGGGGCTTTTGATGTTTCGAGGATCAGACTCCGACGGTCACGTTCGCCGAGTGGATGCCTGCGCTCTCGGGGGCGATGTCTGCCTGTCCGTTGCCGGACGAGGACAGCGCGCGCAGCGTCCAGTTGCCGGGAGCCGCGAAGAAGCGGAAGTCGCCGGTTCCGGATGCCACGACCTCGGCCGTGAACTCTCCGGTGCCGTCGAGCAGACGCACGAACGCGCCGCCGACGGGCTCACCGTCGGACGCGAGAACGCGGCCGGTGATGACCGTCTCCTTCTCGACGTCGACGCCTGCGGGAATGGTCTGGCCCTGTACGGGTGCTCCACACATGATCAGTGAACCTCCAACTCGATGGGTGCTCCGACGAGCGAGCCGTATTCGACCCAGCTTCCGTCGTAGTTCTTGACGTCCGACTTTCCGAGCAGCTCCTTGAGCACGAACCAGGTGTGGCTCGAACGCTCGCCGATGCGGCAGTAGGCGATGGTCGCCTTGTCCTCGTCGTAGCCCTTTTCCTTGTAGAGGGCTTCGAGGGCGTCGTCGTCCTTGAAGGTGCCGTCCTCGTTCGCGGTGGTGCTCCACGGGATGTTGATGGCGCCGGGGACGTGTCCACGCTGCTGCGCCTGCTCCTGCGGAAGGTGTGCGGGAGCGAGGATCTTGCCGGAGAACTCGTCGGGCGAACGCACGTCGACGAGGTTCTTGTTACCGATGGCGTCGATGACCTCGTCGCGGAATGCGCGGATCGACAGGTCGGGAGCCTCGGCGCGGTACTGCGTGGTCTCGCGGGTGACGACGTCCTTCGACAGGGGACGACCGTCGAGTTCCCACTTCTTGCGACCGCCGTCGATCAGCTTGACGTCCTTGTGGCCGTACAGCTTGAAGTACCAGTAGGCGTAGGCGGCGAACCAGTTGTTGTTGCCGCCGTACAGAACGACGGTGTCGTCGTTCGAGATGCCCTTGGCCGACAGCAGGTCGGAGAACTGGTCCTGGTTCAGGAAGTCGCGGCGAACGGCATCCTGGAGGTCCTTGCGCCAGTCGAGCTTCACTGCGCCCTCGATGTGACCGCCGTCGTAGGCGCTTGCGTCTTCGTCGACCTCGACGAAGACGGTCTTCGGGGCGTTCAGGTTCTGCTCGGCCCAGTCGGCAGAGACCAGGACGTCGGAGCGAGCCATGGGTTTCCTTTCGATCTTTCTTTACTTCGGTCGGTGGGGGGGTCGAGCGGTCAGGCACTGGAGGATTGTGTCCGCAGTCGTGCCACGAAGGGGTAGATCTGACAGCCGAGGCAGATCGCGAACGCCGCGTTCAACAAGGCGGCGACGAGAGCGAATCCGGTTGCGACGGTACCGAGTACGGGCACGCCGGCAACGAAGCCGACGACGCCGACGGCTGCGAAGACGAAGCCGACGAGCTGTGCGAACTTCAGGGGCGCAACGGGCTCGCGCTCGGTGGTGGGTGAGAGGCGTGGCGCGATCGCAGCGGCGAACACGCGGCCGTACGGACTACGGCGCGGGCCGACAGCGGCCCCGATCGCGAAGACGACGGCTTGCGCTGCGAGCAGGATCGCAGCGACCGTCACGTCGACGGTGGACAGGACGAGGACAGCGGCGAGAACCACCGTGGTGATCCAGGCGGCGAACCGTGGACCACGAACGTCGACCTGGTCGACGGTGGAACGGATATCGGAAGACATGGTGTGTGCGTGCTCCAGCGTTCGTTGACAAACGGACGATCTGCAGGACCCGCGAACGACGGTTCGCAGTGGTCATCTCGAACTTCGGGCCAGGGCGCGACGGCGCCCCAGGGTTCGGACGATCAGCGGCAGCGACAGCAACAACCGCCCAGTCGGCACAGATCTACCGTGCGTCGACTGGTGAGCAACAGCTCCTGGCGGTGGGACACAGGAGAGGATTCTAGCGGAGAACGCGACCGGTCGAAACTACAGGTGGAGCAGGGCGGATCGCAGCGATGCCGCCGTCGGGACGCCGGGAATGCGGGCGCGTTGCGCCAGTTCGCGATCCAGCACGAACGTCGTCGGCAGCGACAGCACCCCGAGCTCTCGCGCGAGCTCGGGATGGTCGTCGATATCCACCTCGAGATCCACCGGCCCGTCCGTGTCCGCGAGAACTTGCCCGACGACGCGGCGCACCGCGGCGCACGGCCCGCACCACTCCGCGGAGAAGTGCAGGACCGTCGGTGCGCCCGGCCTGGCACCGGCGCTCTCGAGGAGAGTGTGCAGCTCCTGAGGGACGGTGGCGCCGGACGTGTCGATCACGCGTCCGGACCGGTGGCGAATCGCCAGTCCGAGCGACACCGCAACGATCACCGCGATGACGAGGACTGTGATTCCCGTCATGGTGCGTCGATCTGGTCGAGGTCGATCGTCGTGTTCTCCGCGGTGCCCTCGATGACGATCTGCGAGCCTTCGGCGTACACGTCGGTCGGCAGCACTCCGAACGGCAGGGTCTGGCGATCGATGGTCTTGGTGAACAGACCGAGCACGGCAGGCTTGACGACATCGGGGATGGAGAAGTCGGCGCTGCCTTCGGGTCCGAAGTAGAAGTCGCTCGCGACGATGTCGACGCTGTCGCCGTCGAGGATGAGGTCCGCCTGGACGCTGACCTCCGTCTCGATCGGCCCGACGGGCACGGTGCCGGTCAGAACGACACCGCCGTTGGTCGTCATACCGGAGCCGCCCGAACCGCCCGTTCCATCCGACTTGTCGGCCGGGGGAGCGGATACCTGCAGGTCGACGATGCCCAGGAACCGGCCGAGGTCGGTCGCCTCGATGCGGACCCGCCCGTCCAGTTCGTCGACCGGGACGGTGCGGACCGAGCCGTCGACCAGGTCCGACAGCGGAATCGAGACGCCGCGCAGGTTCGCCTCGATGGTCGTCGCGCGCACGTAGTCGTTCGGTACGTCCTGTGCCCTGATCTCGACGTTTCGATAGTGGCCGTCGACGGCCTGCGTCAGGAACGGGAATCCGTGCACGGTCACCTGTGGATCCGACGGCAGGTCGCCGCCCTGGCGGATGGCACGCGAGACTCGATACTCCGAATAGGCGGCCACCCCGAAGTCGACGACGAGGGCGAGCGCCACGAGGCTCACGAGACCGATGATGAGTTTCCGCATTCGACCATTGTGACCGACGAATCGGTCGGTGCGTCGAACGGAGGTAGCCGCGGGCACGCTAGTCTGAACCCCTGAACAAGCAGCTCACTCCGTCTTGGGTGAGCTGGTGACCTGACACGTCGACTCGATGCGATCTCGGCACGACAGCGGCAAGAATGGAGGCGGTGTGGAGCTTCTGCTTCTGACCTCCGATCCCAATCCGGAGGCTGTTCTACCGTCGCTCGCGCTTCTGGCGCATCACGTGCGGCCCGCCCCCACCGAGGTGTCGTCGCTTCTCGAGGCAGGCTCGGCGGACATCGCGGTCGTCGATGCGCGGACCGATCTCGCGGCGGCGCGCGGGCTGTGCAGGCTGCTCGGCAGCACCGGCTCCGCGATCCCGGTCGTCGCGGTGCTGACCGAAGGCGGCCTCGTCGCGGTCAACTCGGAATGGGGTCTCGACGACATCCTGCTCCCCGGTACGGGACCGGCGGAACTCGACGCCCGGCTCCGGCTGCTGGCCGGTCGATCCGGTGGCGTCGCGAGCCCGGAAGCGTCGGGCAAGATCACCCTCGGTGAGCTCGTCATCGACGAGGGCACCTACACCGCCCGCCTGCGCGGGCGTCCGCTCGATCTCACGTACAAGGAGTTCGAGCTGCTCAAGTACCTCGCGCAGCATGCGGGTCGCGTCTTCACGCGCGCGCAGCTGCTGCAGGAGGTCTGGGGCTACGACTTCTTCGGCGGCACCCGAACCGTCGACGTGCATGTGCGACGCCTCCGCGCCAAACTCGGTAGCGAGTACGAGTCGCTCATCGGGACCGTCCGGAACGTGGGATACAAGGCCGTCCGGCCGAGCAGGAAAGGCGGACCGGTCGCGCCGGACGCCGACACCACCGGCGACGATTTCGCCGACGGTGACGACATCGAATTCAGCTCCACCAACGGAAGTACTGCGTAGAGAACATGACTGTGTCGTTCGACATCGCCAAGGCCGAGTTCGCGTCGATCACCGAGGCCATGGCCGAGGACATCCTCGCGATCGTCTCCCGCGCAACGGTGGCCGACGGCACCGCTCCGATCTCGGAGCAGGCGGTCAAGGCCGTCACGGCCGACGGCGATTCCGTCCACCTCGTCGCGACGGACGGAGCGACGGTCGTCGGCTACGCGGGTGTCGTCCCGTCGAACGAGAATGCGCCCGCGATGGCGGAGGTCGTCGTCGACCCGACGTTCCGAGGTCGGGGGATCGGTCGCATGCTCGTCGAACGTGCCCTCACCGAAGGTGGCGACGACGCACGGGTCTGGGCGCACGGCAATCTGGCGCCCGCGCGCGCCGTCGCGTCGAACCTCGGGCTGGAGGTGGCGAGAGAGCTGCTGCAGATGCGTCGCCCGCTCGCCGCGCCGGAATTGCCCGATGTCGTTGTGCCCGAAGGGGTTTCGCTGCGCACCTATCGCGGCCATCAGGACGACGCGGAGCTCCTTCGCGTCAACAATGCGGCGTTCTCGTGGCACCCCGAACAAGGTGGCTGGACCGACAAGGACATCGCTGAGCGCCGTGACGGGGCGTGGTTCGATCCGGCGGGCGTGTTTCTCGCGTTCGAGGAAGGTACCGACACCCTCCTCGGATTCCACTGGACCAAGGTTCATCCCGCCGAGGGTGACGAGGCCGAGATCGGCGAGGTCTACGTCGTCGGGATCGACCCCGCTGCGCAGGGACGTGGTCTCGGACGCGTCCTGACGCTCGCCGGACTGCACTATCTGAAGAATCGGCAGCTCGACGACGTGCTGCTGTACGTCGAAGCGGACAACGCGGCGGCCGTGCACACCTACGAGCGCCTCGGTTTCGATCGATTTCACGTCGACGCGGCTTACGCACGCGGGTAGAACCGGACATTCGGCCCAGCTGTTCATCTTCCGTTCACCGAGCTGGGGGTAACCGTCCACCGTCTCCCCCTACCTTCTCATCTGGGCGGCCCCAGAGCGGCCCGGTGCGAGGTTCCACGTGGCCGGCACCTTCCCATCACGTAGAGGTCGGCCCGACCTCTGGCGTGGAACGGCTCGAGATCCTCGGAGGAAACAGGTGAAGCTCAAGCGCAGCGCGTCTCTCGTAGGCGCAGTCGCAGTCGGCGCCATGCTGCTGACTGCATGCGGCAGCGACGCGAACGTCGAATCGGCCGCAGGCACGGATTCGGCAGCAACGTGCGAGGGCAAGTCCCCGCTGACGGGTGAAGGCTCTTCCGCTCAGCAGAACGCAATGTCCAACTTCACGTCGATCTACTCCGGCGTCTGCTCCGGACAGGCCGTCGAGTACACGACCAGTGGTTCCGGTAACGGCCGCACCCAGTTCGTCGCAGGCCTCGTCGACTTCGCCGGCTCCGACTCGACCATCAAGGACGAGCAGGCTGCTCAGGCTGCCGAGCGTTGCGAAGGCAACCCGGCGTGGAACCTTCCGCTCGTGTTCGGCCCGATCGCCGTCGCCTACAACCTCGACGGCGTCGACAACCTGGTCGTCACCCCGGAGATCGCGGCTCGCATCTTCAACGGCCAGATCACCACGTGGAACGACCCGGCCATCGCCGCGGCGAACGAGGGCGCGACCCTGCCGTCCACCCCGATCACGCCGATCTACCGCTCCGACTCGTCGGGCACCAGCGACAACTTCCAGCGATTCCTGTCCGCCGCTGCTCCCGAGGCGTGGACCCTCGACCACAGCTCCGACTGGGCCGGTGGCGTCGGTGAGGGCGCGAACGGTTCGTCGGGCGTCGCACAGGCCGTCGCGGCAACCCCCGGCTCGATCACCTACGTCGAGAAGGGCTTCGCCGAGCAGGAGAGCCTGGGAATGGCGTCGGTCGACTTCGGCAACGGACCGGTCGAGCTGAGCAGCGAGACCGCAGGCGCGGCCATCGACACCGCCACCTTCTCCGGTGAGGGCAACGACCTCGCCATCGACATCGACGCTCTGTACGCGAGTGACGCTGCCGACAGCTACCCGCTGGTTCTGGCAACCTACGAGATCGTCTGCTCGGCGGGCTACGACGCCGACACCTCGGCCGCAGTCAAGTCGTTCCTGCTCAGCGCAGCCAACGAAGGACAGGAAGGCCTCGAAGCCGCCGGATACGTTCCGCTGCCCGAGTCCTTCAAGGAACGTCTGGTCACTGCGATCAACGCCATCGCCTGATTCAATGAGACGAGAGCCTGCTTCGACGCCACGGCACATCATGTGCCGTGGCGTCGGGTAGGACCCCGTCGTCTGGCCACTACACGAGAGACGTGAGCGGTATGAGCGACACCACATCGATCACCGGCGGTCCGTCTGCGGCGAGCATCACAGCAGGCGGTGCGCCGCGGAATACGGAAGAACCCAAGCAATTGTCGGACAAGAAAGCCAAGGGCGCCGTCGTTCGCCCTGGTGACAGGATCTTCTCCACCCTCGCCACGGGCTCGGGTGTCTTCATCATCGCGCTCATCGCCGCTATCGGCGTGTTCCTGCTGTGGCGTGCCATACCGGCGTTGTCGAACAACACCGTCAACTTCCTCACCTACAACGGTCAGTGGAACACCTCCGACACGTCGGCGATGGTCTTCGGTATTCGCGACCTGTTCCTGGTGACGGCGACGGTGTCGATCTTCGCGCTGATCCTCGCGATGCCCGTCGCACTGGGCATCGCCATCTACCTGACTCACTACGCACCGAAGAGGGTCGCGGGCCCGCTGGGCTACGTCATCGACCTCCTCGCGGCGGTGCCGTCCATCGTCTTCGGTCTGTGGGGCCTCTACGTTCTGGCGCCGGCCATCAGTCCGTTCGCCGAATGGCTCAACGAGAACCTGAGCTGGTTCCCGCTCTTCGCGACCGGCTCGGTCTCGATCGCAGGCGGCGGCACCATCTTCACCGGCGGCATCGTGCTCGCCGTCATGATTCTTCCGATCATCGCCGCGGTCACCCGCGAGGTGTTCGTGCAGACCCCCCGTGGCCAGATCGAAGCGGCACTCGCCCTCGGCGCCACGCGCTGGGAGGTCGTGCGCACGACCGTCATCCCGTTCGGCAAGTCCGGCTTCGTCAGCGGCTCGATGCTGGGTCTCGGTCGCGCACTCGGTGAGACCATCGCGCTGTACATCATCATCCGCAGTGTGCAGTCCACGTTCGGATGGACCCTGTTCGACGGTGGTAGCACGTTCGCGACCAAGATCGCTCTCGCCGCGGGCGAGTTCAACAACCAGCTGCAGGCAGGCGCCTACATCGCCGCCGGCCTGGTGCTGTTCGTGCTCACCTTCGTGGTCAACGCAGGCGCCCGCGCCGCGATCGCAGGAAAGAAGGACTAGGCCATGACCGCAACCATGGATCGCCCGGTCAAGGAACCGACCTTCAAGGGTGTCAGCGCGCGTCGCAAGTTCTCGAACGCTTCGGCGACCGTATTGGTCAGCCTGGCCGTTCTGATCGCCCTCGTGCCCCTGGTATGGGTGCTGTACACGGTGGTCTCGCGTGGTCTCTCGGCCGTCGTGAACCCGAACTGGTGGCAGAAGTCGCAGGCCGGTATCACCCAGTTCATCGAGGGTGGCGGTGCGTATCACGCCATCGTCGGCACGCTCACGCAAGGTCTGTTCTGCGCGCTGATCTCGATCCCGATCGGCATCTTCGTCGCGATCTACCTGGTCGAGTACGGCGCAGGAACCCGGTTGGCCCGCGCCACGACGTTCATGGTCGACATCCTGACCGGTGTCCCGTCCATCGTCGCCGCGCTGTTCATCTACGCGCTCTGGATCGCTACGTTCGGCTTCGAACGCTCCGGCCTGGCGGTGGCTTTCGCGCTCGTGCTGCTGATGATTCCCGTCATCGTTCGATCCGCGGAGGAGATGCTGCGCATCGTCCCGCAGGATCTGCGCGAGGCGTCCTACGCGCTCGGTGTGCCGAAGTGGAAGACGATCGCCAAGATCGTCGTTCCGACGGCCCTCTCCGGCATCGTCACCGGCATCATGCTCGCCCTCGCCCGCGTCATGGGTGAGACGGCGCCGGTGCTGATCCTCGTCGGATCCGCGACGGCGATCAACTTCAACTTGTTCTCGGGGCCGCAGACGTCGCTGCCGCTCATGATGGTCGACCTGCAGAAGGCAGGAACCGGCGCGCTCACCTCCGAGCGCATGTGGGGAGCAGCGCTGACGCTGATCCTGATCATTGCCCTGCTCAACATCGGCGCGAAGCTGGTCTCCAAGTTCTTCTCGCCCAAGAACGTCTGACCGCCGAGCCTCACAGAAACTTCAGGAGCCGACCATGGCAAAACGTCTCGACCTCAAAGACGTCAACATCTACTACGGCAAGTTCCACGCCGTCCAGAACGTCACCCTCGCTGTTCCGCCTCGCGGCGTCACCGCGTTCATCGGACCGTCCGGCTGCGGCAAGTCGACCGTGCTCCGTTCGCTCAACCGCATGCACGAGGTCACCCCGGGTGCCCGCGTCGAAGGCTCGGTCCTGCTCGACGGCGAGGACATCTACGGTGCGGGCGTCGACCCCGTCGGTGTGCGACGGACCATCGGCATGGTCTTCCAGCGTCCGAACCCGTTCCCGACGATGTCCATCCGCGACAACGTCGTCGCCGGCCTGAAACTGCAGGGCGGCAAGAGCAAGAAGGAGCTCGACGAGGTCGCCGAGCGGTCCCTCAAGGGCGCCAACCTCTGGAACGAGGTCAAGGATCGTCTCGACAAGCCGGGCGGCGGACTGTCCGGTGGTCAGCAGCAGCGTCTCTGCATCGCACGCGCCATCGCCGTGCAGCCCGACGTCCTGCTCATGGACGAACCCTGCTCGGCCCTCGACCCGATCTCGACCCTCGCGATCGAGGACCTGATCGGCGAGCTGAAGAAGGACTTCACGATCGTCATCGTGACGCACAACATGCAGCAGGCCGCACGCGTCAGCGATCAGACCGGATTCTTCAACCTCGAGGCCACCGGCAAGCCGGGCAAGCTCATCGAGCTCGACGACACCGAGAAGATCTTCTCCAACCCGTCGCAGAAGGCAACCGAGGACTACATCTCGGGCCGCTTCGGCTAGAAGCGCCTGGGCGTTCCTGCAGGCTCCACTCCCGCAGACCGTCCACACTCGAACACGAGAAAACCCCCGAGCCCACTGGGTTCGGGGGTTTTCTCGTGCGCGAAAGGCGACGGCGACCGGAGCGAATGTCACATTCGGTCACTTCAGGTGACCGGACGGCCCCATTCGGTCACCGAGGGCTGTCGAGCCCCTTCAGTGACCGAATGGGACATTCGGTCCATGGAAGGTCAGGCGCTGGGCAGGTGGGTGGCGCTCAGCTCGTTGGGCAGTTCCCCGGTGGCGAGGAAGATGACTCGGCGTCCGACCTCGACGGCGTGATCGGCGAAACGCTCGTAGTAGCGACCGAGCAGCGTGATGTCGACGGCAGCAGCCACACCGTGCTTCCATTCACGGTCCATCAGGACGGTGAACAGGTGGCGGTGCAGGTCGTCCATCGCCTCGTCCTCTTCGCGAAGCTTGGCGGCCCGCTCGGGGTCACGAGTCTCGAGCACCTCGCGTGCCGACGCACCGAGCTGGACGGCGATGCGACCCATCTCGGCGAAGTAGCCGTTGACCTCTTCGGGCAGCGTGTGGTTGGGGTGACGACGGCGGGTGATCTTCGCGACGTGCAGTGCCAGTGCGCCCATGCGATCGATGTCGGCGACGATCTGAATGCCGGAGACGACCGAACGCAGATCGCCGGCGACCGGAGCCTGCAGAGCGAGAAGGGAGAAAGCCTTCTCTTCGCACTGGGCGCTGAGATCGGTGATCTTGTCGTGGTCGGAGATGACCTGTTCGGCGAGAACCAGGTCGGCTTGGAGGAGGGACTGGGTGGCCGTGTCCATGGCGGATCCGGCCAGAGTGGCCATCCCACCGAGGAGATCGGCCAACTCGTTCATCTGTTCGTTGTAGGCGACGCGCATAACCTCGGAGTTTAGTAGCTCACATGCACCGAGTCATGGACGCCGGAGTGAACGGGGTGTGAATGGATCGCTGGCTAGGCGCAGGTGTCGTCTGCAGCGTTGGTGAACGCCAGATCCGTCGGCAGCGGCGCGGATCCGGTGCTGCCCTGAACCCGCGTGACGTCGATCGGCTGGCCGAACATCGTGGGGGCGGTGGTGTAGCCGGGGTAGTCGGCTCCGAGCACCACTTCCACGAGACTGTCGAGGCCCTGGCCCTCTTCGACGACGGCACCCGGAATGCCCGACGCCACGGTCGCTGCCTCGGATTCCTGCCCGGGCGAGTAGCGGACGACGGTCTGTGCGGCGGTCCCGACGAAGTTGCCGACGCCCACGATCTGGAAGCCGTAGGTCGAGAGCTCCTCGGACGCCGTTGCCGCCATGCCCGGCATCTCCGACGCGTTGGAGACCTGGATCGACACCGTCATCGGATCCACCGCGAGGACGGGTGCCGCCTGCTCCGGGGGAGCGGCCGACGTCTCGGTCGGAGTCGAACGCTCTTCACCGGGCAGCGGGTCGTCGTTGATGATGGCGCTGAAGATCGCGGAGATGGCGTCGTCCATGGGGATCTCGTTGCCCCAGTCGTTCGTGCCCGACGTGGGGAGCGTGAGGAACGTGACGGCGCCCGCATCGACGTTCTGCAGCGATCGGCCCAGCGTGACGAGATCCTGAGTCTTGACGTTCTCGACGAACGTGTCACTGGTGAAGGCGTTCACGAAGCCGTTCAGCTTGCCCGGATCGAGCAATACCTTGTTGGAGAGCGCCGAACGAAGAAGCGACGACAGGAAACGTTGCTGCCGCTTGATGCGTCCGTAGTCGCCGTTGCCTTCCGAATCGACGTGGCGTGCGCGGACGTAGTTCAGTGCGGTACGTCCGTCGACGCGTTGCTCGCCTGGATTCGCGAGGACGGTTCCGAGTTCGCCGTCGACGAGGGGCTGCGGGGTGCAGACCTCGACGCCACCGATCTCGTCGACCATCGATTCGAAGCCGGCGAAGTCCATGCCGACGAAGTGACCGATCTTCAGACCCGAGATCTTCTGGATCGTCTTGACGAGGCACTTGGGACCACCGAGTGCATAGGTGGCGTTGAGTTTGTCGCCGTCGGCTGCGGGATACATCTCGCCGGTGTAGGTGTTCGAGTCGTTGTCGAAGCCCTCGCACGCAGGGCGGGTGACATCGAGGTCACGCGGGAACGACACGGCGACGACGCGGCTGCGGTCGGCAGGAATGTTGACGAGCATGACCGTGTCGGACCGCGCGCCTTCGGCGTCGTCGACGGTTCCGGCGCCGATCTCGCCGCTCGCGCCGGCACGGGTGTCGGTGCCGACGATCAGATAGGTCTCGTCGCCGTACTGGCCCGCGGCGTCGACGACGTCGGTGGAATCGGGATCGAGGGCCGCGACCTGGGCGAAGCCGCGGTCGGTGCTGCGCAGATAGCCCCAGACGACGCCCGTCAGGGCCACGGACAGAATCGCGAGGATCGAGACGAAGCCGCGCGCGACGTTCCTCGCGCGCTTGCGGCGACGCACCTTGCTCATCGCGAGGCGCGTGAGCGCGGGCCGTTCGTCGGCGGGAGCTCCGACGGCTTCCGGCTGGGCTGTCTTCGGGCGGGGCGTCGCGTCGGTGACGGGGTCGATCTTCTCCGTCGGGGCCTCGACGTCGGGACGGTCGGCCTTTGCCGCCGATTCCTGGGAGGAGTCACCGTCGGCCATCTTGGCCGTCAACTCGGCGACGGATACTCCGTCGGCCGAGCGAGGGGTTCGTTTGACGAGACGGCTCAGTCTGCCGCCGTCGCGCGAGGAGTCGTCGCTCGTGGGCTGTTCGACGCGGGGTGCGGCGGGTGCCGTCGGCGCGATCGGTGGCTTCGGCGGGGACGTGTCCTGACGCGGTGGTGTGGCCTCGGGCGCGCCCGAAGACTGCGGCCGAACACGCGAGATCGGGCGCTCCCACGGAGCCCTGCCCTCGGGCACGGGCGCGTTCGGGTCCCGATCGTCACCCACGTGTTCTCCTGGCCTTCCTGGCGAAATATCGTGCTCGCCGAGTCAGGCGATCCCAGCCATGATACCGAGGAGACGGGCTCGGTCCACTTCGATCATGGCGCCGAACCGTCGACGCAGGTCAGCCTCCGGAATGCATCAGGTCGGCGCCGACGGGAACACGGTCGTCCTCGGGATCGTCGAGCCAGCCCTCGGGAAGCGACACTGCGCCGGGCGATCCCTGGCGTCCGCGCGGGCCTTCCGCGTCCTTCGGGAACGGCACGGTCGGGTCGAGGAGGGCCAACAGGTCGTCGAGCTCGGCGAGAGACTTGACCAGCGACATCTGCACTCGTACGTCGGAACCCGCAGGGAAGCCCCGCAGGTACCACGCGACGTGCTTGCGGAGCTCGCGCAGGCCCTTGTCCTCGCCGTGGTGATCGGCCAGCAGCTCGGCATGGCGGCGGATGATCGTGGTGACCTCGCCGAGGGTGGGAGGCGTCGGCTCCGGACGGCCGGCGAAGCGTGCACTCAGCTCCGCGAACAGCCATGGGCGACCGAGACATCCGCGCCCGACGACGACGCCGTCGCAACCGGTCTCGTTCATCATGCGTACCGCGTCGGACGCGGAGAAGATGTCACCGTTGCCGAGGACCGGGACGTCGGTCACGTGTTCCTTCAGTCGGGCGATCTCGTTCCAGTCCGCGGTGCCGGAGTAACGCTGTGACGCGGTGCGAGCATGCAGCGCGACGGCCGCCGCACCTTCCTCGGCCGCGATGCGGCCCGCGTCGAGATGCGTGTGGTGTTCGGCGTCGATGCCGACACGAAACTTCACGGTGACGGGTACCGACGTGCCCTCGGTGGCCTTGACCGCGGCAGCGACGATGCGTCGGAACAGGGCGCGCTTGTACGGCAGCGCGGCGCCTCCGCCCTTCTTGGTGACCTTCGGCACGGGGCAACCGAAGTTCATGTCGATGTGATCGGCCATGTTCTCGTCGACGATCATCTTCGCGGCCGCGTAGGTGGTGTCCGGATCCACGGTGTAGAGCTGCAGCGACCTGGGTGTCTCGGTGGGCCCGAAGGTGGTCATGTGCATCGTCGCGGGCTGACGCTCGACGAGCGCGCGGGCGGTGACCATCTCGCAGACGTAGAGCCCGGAGGTGCTGCCTGCGCGTGCGATCTCCTGCTCACGGCACAGCGTGCGGAACGCCACGTTGGTGACCCCTGCCATCGGGGCCAGCACAACAGGGCTGTGCAGTTCGAGTGAACCGATCTGCAATGTCATCGAAAAGCCTCGTTATTTCTTGGGTGTGTGGAGCAAACGAGCGGTGCCCGGCACCGACCACGGTACCGGGCACGATCGAGGTGAAGCGGGTTCTCCGCAGGTCAGGACGCCTGCTTTGCGGCCTTCGCAGCGTCTCGGGCGAGCGAGCGGTCGCGCATTTCTTCGAACTTGGTGGCCTGCTTCTCCAGGTCTTCGAGGAACGCGGCGAGTTCTTCCCGACGGGTCTCGCCGCGGCCGGTGAAGTCCTCGCGCTCGAAGATCTTCCATTTGCGCAGGACGGGCCAGACGACTTCTTCGAGGTGCTGACGCAGGTCGTAGATGCCGTGCTTGGCCATCAGGACACCGTTGCGGCGGAAGTTCGGCATTCCGGCGCCGGGCATCTGGAAGTTCATGACGATGTCGCACACCGCGTCGAGTGTCTGGTCGGGTGCGATGTCGAGGGCTGCGGCGCTGATGTTGCGGTAGAACATCATGTGCAGGTTCTCGTCGGCGGCGATGCGCTGGAGCATGCGGTCGGCGATCGGGTCGTCGCACACCTTGCCGGTGTTGCGATGCGAGACGCGCGTCGCGAGCTCCTGGAACGTCACGTACGCCACCGAATGCAGCAGTCCGGTCTGCGATCCGGCGGGGGATGCGAAACCGTTGGTCATGTGGATCATGCGGGCTTGCTCGAGCGCGACGGGATCGACGCCGCGGGTGACGACGAGGTAGTCGCGCATGACGATGCCGTGCCGGTTCTCCTCGGCGGTCCACCGTCCGACCCAGGTGCCCCAGGCGCCGTCCTGGGAGAAGTTCTCGGCGATCTCGCGGTGGTAGGACGGCAGGTTGTCTTCGGTGAGCAGGTTGGTGATCATCGCAGCCTTGGCGACCTCGGAGAGCTTGCTCTGCTCCGGGTCGTAATCGACGCCGCCGAGTGCCGCGAAGTTACGACCCTCGTCCCACGGCACGTAGTCGTGCGGATGCCACTCCCTGGCCATGGACAAGTGGCGGTTCACGTTGTCTTCCGCAACAGGAACCAGCTCTTGAAGCAGTTCCAGCTGTGTCAGATCCCTCGCCATTACATTGCCTCCAGACATTGCGGATAACCGGACCCAGCCTACGGCACCGTAACTTCGCTGTGTGCACGCGTCGAACTGCGTCGCGCATCACGATTACCGGCTGGTACTTCGGAGATTTCCCCCATTGCAGGTTCGTTCCCCGTTCTCGAACCGTTACCGAGTGTACGACTGCATAACGGGAAAGGGCTGCATGTTTGCTGTCGATGTGCTGTGCGTCGCCGCAGACAGTCTGCCCGACGGGTGACTGCCCTTTCGCGGCCTGCAACGCATTCGTCGCGGTATCGAGGTGCAATCGTCATCCGCTGTTCGCCTCGCGGTCACGGGTCGATCGCAGGCCGACGACGAAAAAGGCTCGAACTTCGGGCGAAGAGTCGCGGTGAAGTTCGAGCCGTGCGCATTCGGTGCCCCCAGTAGGACTCGAACCTACGACCTGCGGATTAAAAGTTCCACGATTCACCACCTCTCACCGGTCGCGGCGTGACGGGGTTGCAGACGTGTCCCAGTTCGGTGAACAAACGGACGCAACTGGTCGGTAATGTCCGTTCTGCTGTGACTGTTGGGACGCATGAGTACTAACGCGACTATTGATCAGTGGGAACTCTGGCACCACGGCGTACGCCTGGCCGACACGACTCGGAGCGAGCGCATTCGTGTCCTGCGGCAGTTCGCTACAGAGGCCGGCATCGACCCGACGTACGCCCAACCACTCGACATCGTGCGGTGGTACTCCTCGCATCCGGAGTGGACGAAGAGCACGCACTACACGTATCACTCGTACTTGGTGACGTTCTTCAAATGGCTGCAGCTGCAGGACATTCGGGCCGATGACCCAATGATCAAGGTGGGCAAGATCAAGCAGCCGAAGCGCAAGCCTCGCCCGGTCGCGGACCAACATCTGATCCAACTGTTGCGTACCAACATGCACCACCGCACGCGCGTCATGATTCTGCTGGCGGCGCTCGCCGGCCTCCGCTGCATCGAGATTGCTGCGTTCCGAGGCGAGCACGTCGACGTGCCACGAGGTCGCATGCTCGTCCAGGGCAAGGGTGGCAGCGAGGAATGGGTACCGCTGCACCCGGTCCTCGTCGCGACCGCCGAAGGGATGCCGGCGCGGGGCTGGTGGTTCCCGTCGAACCGAACGAGGCCGGGTCAGCACGTCACCCGAAAGTCGGTGTCGCAGAGCGTCGGTGATGCGTTCCGGCGTGCCGACATACCAGGTTCGGCGCACCGCCTGCGCCACTGGTACGGCACGACGCTACTGGAGGACGGGGCTGACGTTCGTGTGGTGCAAGAGTTGATGCGCCACAGCTCGCTCACGTCGACGCAGATGTACACGGGTGTCACCGATCTGCGCATGCGCGCGGCTGTCGAGAAGCTGGACCTGTACCGCGCCATCGCCTGATATGTCCGGTGTGCTAGAACTCTCAGCCATGAGCATCATCGAGGCGAGCTTCTGGGTGCAGGTACTCATTCTGCTGACGCTGGTACTCATCCTGCTGACGTTGTGGGCGTTCGCCTTCGACGCCGTCCGCCGGCGTAACCCGCTCACGCCGATGAGCCGTGGCGGGATGCGTCGGACGCTCACCGTCGTCGCCGGTGTGCTCGCAATCGTCGTCGTTGCCGCAGTAGCGGCGACCGCCTACTACAGCTAGGAGTTAACCGTGAACACCAAGATCGCCGTCGTCGCAGTCGTCGGACTGACAGCCGCACTCGTCACCCAGTGGCGTCGCAAGGCGTACTGGGATCGCCAGCTGTATCAGGGCGACTAGACCGTCGGCTTCACGACGATCTCGGCGGCGGTGAGGTTCCGATAGCCGGACGTGGTGGCTTGCACCCATGCCGCCATGCCGATCTTCTGGCCTGCCGTCACTGGGCCGGTGTACGACGTGGCGAACGAGGTCTGACTACCGACTGTTGTCGAGTCCGTGGCGACGTTCGCGCCGTCAATCCGCAGATGGATACCTCGGCTGTGCGACGCCGTTCCCGACGACGAGATTGTCGCCGTCGCAGTGATTGTCACCTCGCCTGATTCGCTCATCACTAACGAGGTGTCGGCGTCGATCACCGTTCCTGGGTAAGCGGCCTGCGGGACCCAACCGGTGATTGTGTTCGCGCTGGACGATGTGCTGTTCGTGGTGGTGACCTGTGTGCCGGACTTGCTCATGCCCATCGAGGTGAACGCTGTCCACACCTGGACGGCTGTAGCGCCGGTGCCGACCATGATGCGCTTGGCTGCAGTGGACCCGACCATGACGCGCTTGATCAGCGCGCCGGCGAGACGGACGCTCACACGATCACCGCGATGAAGCCGGCCGCGTTCTTCGTCGCGGTGGGCAGGGCGGTGTACTGCGCTTCGGTGCCCGACCACAGAGCGGTGGTCGCGCCGGCGGCAATCGTCGGGCCGGCGGGACCAGTCGCGCCGGTGTCACCTTTGGCTCCCGTCGCGCCGGTATCGCCCTTCGCGCCGGCGGGTCCCTGCGGTCCGGTGGGTCCTGCGGGGCCGGCGACGCCCTGGAGCTGCACGCCGCTGCCGTTCGCGGGGAACGCAGTGCCGGACCAGATGTACACCTTGCCGTCCGCTGTCACCATGTACCCGTCGCCGGCCGTCAGCCCGGTGGTCGGCAGCGCCGAGTAGGTGGCCACCTGTCCCTTCAGCTGCAGGCCCGAACCCTTCGCGCCGGTGTCACCCTTCGCGCCGGTGTCACCCTTCGCTCCCGTCGCGCCAGTTGGCCCGGCGGGTCCGGTCGCACCGGTTGCGCCGGTCGCACCTGTGTCACCCTTCGGGCCTTGCTGGTACGGGCGCGCATTCCACGGCTGCGTGCCGTTGCCCACCTTCATGTAGCCGGTGTCGAGTTCGACGCCGATCTCGCCGGCCATCAGCACGGGGTTCTGTGCTGCCCACTCAGCGGACGTTGCGCGGAGCTGTTGGATTCTGGATCGCACTGCCATCAGAGGGTCCCTCCATCGAGGATCGAAGTAACTGTGTGGGCGGGGTGACCGCCGTCGATGATCGGGCCGGCCGGCTTCTGCATCGTGCCGGCGTCGATGTCGCCGAGCGGGAGCACCGGCACCGGGGTAGCCGGCAGCCAGTGAGTCTGCGTGCCGGTGATGTCGAACCGCACGTCGACGGTCCATTTGTTCGGCTGAATGTTGTGCTCGAGGCGGCGTATCCGCCGCACTGCCGCGTTGCCGCGGAACCGCACGACGACTGCGTCGAGCGCTTGCAACCTGGACACGAGCGCGATGTGTCGGGCGTCGGTCACGGTGAGTCGAATCTTGTTGACGTACTGCACATCTTCGCCGTGCGCGTCCAGGATTTCCGCCGCCCATTGCTGGAACGTGGTTCCGTACTTGTCAGCAGTCAGGTCCGCCCAGCTTCCAGTCCCGCGCACGACGTCGAACGACCGCTTCTGTAGGCCGTACGTCTCGATCGAGGACTGCCGGCGGTACTCGATGGTGCGTGACTTCGAAGCGATGTCGGTCAGTGCCATGATCGGCGGGTCCTCGCCGTCCGTCTCACGCGTAAGAAAGTCCTCACGGTCGAGATAGTGCTCGGTCACCGCGACAGCGTTCACCAGATTCTCTGTGTCCGAACCGGATTCGATCTCTCGGGTAAAGCTCATGTCGCCTTGCTCGGGCATGTCCGAGACGTCGAGCACTGCGTCGGCGGCGAGGGTCGAGCGGAGCTGCAGCCGGTTGTGTCGATCGACGAACATGAAGGCTTTGCGGGTGTTGCGAACCATGAGCAGTGACTCGCCCATCGTCAGGCCGGCGTCGGAGTACGACGGGAAATAGTCCCAGCCGTCGGGGAGCCGGCCGGCCTTACCTGTGTAGTCGACGCCGTCGATGACGACCTGTGCGCCAGTTGCAGCGACGAGCGGTGCGTACTCGTGCAGCTGGTCGTAGGCGACCGGGCATTCGGACTGTGACACAGTGCTGTGGACGGTGTGCACTGTCAGCTCGACTTGGTCTTTCCTGTTGAACGAGTTGATGATTCGTCGGTGTCGGATAGTTCCGGTGTAGATGACTGTGTGCCCGTCCGCGTGCGTCGACACCAAGCGCACACGCCGGCCGGCGACGAGTCGGGAACTGATGGTGTCGGAGACGAACCGGATTGTGGCAATGGCGAGGTCAGCCTCGATGCTTTCAGTGGTGATCTTGTTGACCTCGTCGATCACGTTCACGTACTCGTATCGACGCGCCGGAGTCTGTTCGGTTGTAAGCGTTGAGATTTCACGGGCCGTCAGTCGTTCGACGCCGTAGTCGCCGGTGGCGGTGAGGGTTACGGTGCGGCCGGCAGGGTTGAGCGGGGTGACGACTCGGGAGCCGGCGGGCAGCACGATGTTGGCGAGCAGCGTTGCGCCGTCCCACGCTTGAACCGTCACTGAGCCGGCCGCGTCGGAGCACAGCACCAGCTCGGACTCGGGCGGCACGTTCGTGAACGTGGTTCGATTTCGAAACACTTTGCTCGTCTGACTGTTTGGATTGTCGACGGTCAGGTTCACGATGTCGGGCTTCGTCACGTACACCGTCAGCGGGGTGGCGGTGTAGACGGCGAAGAAGTCGGTGTCGAGAGCTCCCCAGTAGAACGAGCGGTACTGCGCCTTGAATGGCTCGCCCGTCGTGGAGGCGTGCATCGTCACCGTCAGATGTACTCGGTCGACATCGGCCGGGATCACGACATCGGCGACGGTGGGCAACGTGAGCGCGATGTAGTTGTTCTGAGGCGCGGCGTACACCCACTGCTGCATCTGCGCCTGGTAGGCGATCAGCTCGACCTTGTTGGTCGACTCGACGCCGTACTCGTCGGTGACCTCCTTCGTTCCCCACAGCACGATTCGGGCGTTGATGTTGGTGTTGTTGCCGTCCTCGTCCTCTGGGTTGTATCCGGTGCGGCGGATGCGGACGCGGCCCGACCAGTTCACCTTCATTCCCGGCCCGACCGGGATGGCCATGCGGGAGTGCGCGAGGACCGGGCCGATGTCTACGGCTTTCTGTGCGGTGCCGCTGCCGTTCACCGATATAACCCAGTTGGTGCGCGTGGACTTGAATGTCCTTGCGGTGCGGTCGGATTGAATGCGCGTCTTGGTCTCGCTGTGGAACGCCATTCCTCGGGTGCAGTCGTAGACGATGCCGCCGGGCTCGTAGGTCCGCTGCGGAAGTGCCACGCCCTCGGGGACCCACACGTCAGTGTGCGAGTCCTCGACTTGCAGCTGGACCATTGTCCGGTCGATGAACCTAGACATTGATCACCCGGCTCGACGAGCCTACTTCCTTGCCGTACGCGTTGAGCACGTCTTTCACTTCGCGTCCGATCTTGACGGGGTCGGCCATCAGGCCGGCCTCGACCTGCACGACGACCTTCTGCTTGATCTCCATTCCGCCGGACAGTCCGATGTTCGGCACGAGGTCGTCGTCGAACGCTGTGTACACGTCCGACGCGAGGGTCTGCGCGGCGCGGATGAGGTCACGCTTCTGGGACTGCATGCCGCCGATGAAGCCCTTCACCATTGCCTGCCCGTGGGGGATCAGCATGATCCGGTCGGCAGCAATTCCTTTGCGGCCCTTGTAATGTCCCTTATTCGCGGCGGCGATGCGGCCCAGCTCGGCAGCGGCGGAGGCGACCGCGCCGGCCTGCGACCGAATGCCGGCCGCGAACGACGCGCCGGCTGCAGCGCCCTGACCGGACAGGTCGACCGACACGTTCTGCGCAGCAGCAGCCATCGACGCGGCAGCACCGGCGACCGCGCCGGCGGAGCCTGCGAGGCCGGCTGCGAACGATGCGCCGGCAGCTGCGCCTTGCGCGCTCAGGTCGACAGTGAAGCCCGACAGGTCCGGCGGGATCACGACTACCGGCACCGGCGGCGGTGGCGGGATCGTGATGGTGGGCAGGTCGACGTTGAACGAGATAGGCACCGGCGGGGGTGGCGTCAGTTGGAGCGTCGGCTGCGTGACGTCGAACGAGATGGGCACCGGCGGTGGAGGTGGCACGGTCACCGCACCGTCCACCTGGACGTCCACCGGCACGGGGG